>CALWEX010000043.1 GCA_944377425.1 uncultured Clostridia bacterium | reverse complement strand
CCGCTTTAAGCGGCTGTAGAGATAGTAGTGCAAATGCCGGACATTCAGTGCGTCTTTAAGACGCGTGCAGGCAAAGGACCCTTATAGGGTCCAAGTCAAACCACCGGCTAAGCCGGTGGTTATGATTAGTTAGTTTCAGGGAGGGTATTAAAATGTCATTTTTAAAAGAAGAAATAAGAGTAATAAAAAAGAAAGACCCAGCAATTAAAAGTTCTATAGAAGTTTTGCTTTACCCATGTTTTTGGGCAGTTTTAAACCATAGAATAGCCCATAAGCTTTACAGAAAAAAGAAATATTTTCTTGCAAGGCTTGTATCTCAGCTTTCCCGCTCACTTACAGGAATAGAAATTCATCCGGGTGCAAGAATTGGCAAAAACTTCTTTATTGACCACGGTATGGGTGTTGTAATAGGTGAAACATGCGAGATTGGAAATAATGTTCTTTTATATCAAGGTGTAACACTTGGCGGAACAGGTAAAGATACAGGAAAACGTCACCCGACAATAGGCAACAATGTTATGATTGGCTCTGGAGCTAAGGTTTTAGGACCTATTAAAGTAGGAAACAACGTAAAAATAGGTTCAGGCTCTGTTGTATTAAAAGATGTACCTGATAATGTTACAGCTGTAGGTGTTCCAGCAAGATGGAGCAATAAATACGAAAAGAACTCTGAAAATGACCATCCATCAGATAACATCGACCAGTTAAAAGTGCCTGATATTTTACAGGACGAAATTGACTCACTTAAAAAGAAAGTTGAAGACCTTGAAAAAAGAATTTCAGACAAAGAAAATGATGAAACACAGATAGAGCTTAAAAAAGCTGAATAATTTAAAAAGGAGTGGTTTAAATGAAACTTTATAATACACTTACCAGAACAAAAGAAGAATTTGTGCCTCAGGAAGAAGGCAAAGTAAAAATGTATGTATGCGGTCCTACAGTATACAACTACATTCATATTGGAAACGCAAGACCTTATGTTGTTTTTGATACAGTACGCCGTTACCTTGAATATAAAGGCTATGATGTAACTTATATTCAGAACTTTACAGATGTTGATGATAAAATTATTAAAAAAGCAAATGAGGAACACTCAAGCATGGAAGAAGTTTCCAACAGATATATTAAGGAAGCTTTTACAGACGCAGACGGGCTTAATGTAAAACGTGCTACACATCACCCAAGAGTTACAGAAGAAATGAACAACATTATTGAAATGATTAAAACTCTTGTTGACAAGGGATACGCTTATGAGAATGATGGAACTGTTTATTATGATACAAAAAAATTCCCAGAGTACGGTAAGCTTTCCAAAAAGAACCTTGATGAGCTTATAGAAGGCGCCAGCGAAAGAGTCGACAAAGACGATGCTAAGAAAAATACAACTGACTTTGTACTTTGGAAACCTTTTAAACCAGGTGAGCCAAAGTGGGATTCGCCATGGGGACAGGGAAGACCAGGCTGGCACATTGAGTGCTCAGTAATGGCTAAAAAATACCTTGGAGATACAATGGACATTCATGCTGGCGGAGAGGACCTTATATTCCCTCACCACGAAAACGAAATAGCTCAAAGCGAGGCTGCTAACGGAAAGACTTTTGCTAAATACTGGATGCACAATGGTTTTATAATGGTTAATAACGAAAAAATGTCTAAATCAGCCGGAAATTTCTTTACAGTTAGAGAAATAGCCGCTGAGTTCCCTTATGAAGTTATAAGATTTTTCATACTCAATGGACATTACAGAAGCCCGCTTAACTTTAGCCGAGAGCTTATGCAGGCATGCCAGAACGGACTTGAAAGAATTAAAAACTGCAATACCGACTTACAGCATTATATTGATAATAGCGAAGATACGTCACTTAAAGACAACGAGAAAGAGCTTTTAGATGAGCTTGATAAATTCAGAGTTCAGTTTGAAACAGCAATGGATGATGACTTTAATACAGCAGACGCCATTTCTGCTATTTATGAGCTTGTAAGATTTATAAATAAGAGCATTAAAGACAATGTTTCAAAAGAATTTGCTGTAAAAGAAATGGAAATGTTAGGAAAGCTCTGCGGTGTTCTTGGTATTAATAAAGAAAAAGAAAAAGTTGAGGATGAGGACACAGCTCTTATTGAAGAACTTATAGCTAAAAGAACAGAAGCTAAGAAAAATAAAAACTTTGCAGAGGCTGACGCTATTAGAGATAAGCTTACTGAAATGGGTGTTACTATAAAGGATACTCGTCAGGGTGTACAGTGGTTCAGGAGCTGAGATTTTGAGCGAGTTAAACTGTATTTTAAATGGATTTAAAGAAATTAAGGCAAGAGAACTTTCGCCTTTGGTTTTGGCTTATATAGGAGACGCTTTTTTTGAAATTATAGCCCGTACAATGACTGTTTCAAAAGGTAATGCGCCTGTTAATGTGCTTCATAAAAGAAACAGTGCTATTGTAAAAGCCAAAACACAGGCGGAAATGTATTTTAAAATAGAAGAAATGCTTACGGACCAAGAGCTTAGTATAATGAAAAAAGGCCGAAATGCCAAAAGCTTTACATCACCTAAAAATGCAGATATTACAGATTATAGGCATGCAACTGGTCTTGAGGCGCTTTTTGGGTATCTCTATTTGGAAAATGAAATTGACAGAGCTGTTGAGCTGTTTAAAGCCGGGCTTGATATAGAAAAAGGAGAATAAACTTGTATAAAAATACTGATGAAAAGAAATTTAACGAAAACCAAGTAGAGGGCAGAAACGCCGTGCTTGAGGTTTTTAAAAGCGGACGCGATATAGAAAAAATTATTGTAGCAAAGGGCAATACAGAAGGTACTATTAGACGCATTATGGCTATGGCGGCTGATAAAGGCGTAGTGCTTCAGCAGGTGGAAAGAAAGCGCCTTGATGAAATGAGCCAGACAAAAAATCATCAGGGCGTAATAGCCCTTGTATCTTCCCACAGCTATGTTTCGGTTGAAGATATATTGGAAAAAGCTAAAAATAAGGGAAAAGACCCTTTTATAATTATACTTGACGAAATTACAGACCCTCATAATTTTGGCGCTATATTAAGAACAGCAGATGCTGCCGGAGCAGACGGCGTTATAATATCCAAAAGACGCTCTGTAGGCCTTACTGCTACTGTTGCCAAAACATCGGCTGGTGCTATAGAATATGTGCCAGTTGCTAAGGTAACAAATATAGCAAATACTATTGAGGACTTGAAAAAAGCCGGTTTATGGATAGCCTGCACTGACATGGATGGAAAAAGCTATTTTGAGTCTGACCTTAAAGGACCTATTGCCCTTGTTATAGGAAGTGAAGGCGACGGTGTTAGCAGGCTTGTTAAGGAAAAATGCGATTTTACAGTTTCAATACCTATGTTTGGCCAAATTTCCTCACTCAATGCTTCAGTAGCGGCAGCCCTTTTTATGTACGAGGTTGTACGCCAGAGAGGCAATGCCTGAAATGAGGGATTGACTTGAAAAGGGAGTACCTACTTGTAGACGGGTATAATATAATACATGCATGGGATGAGCTTTTGGATTTATCTCAAGTAAGCCTTGAAAGTGCTAGACATAAGCTTATGGACATAATGAGCAACTATCAGGGATTTAAAAGCAATTTATGTGTTATAGTTGTTTTTGACGGTTATCTTGTAAAGGGAAACATAGGCACGGCTTTTGAGTATAACAACATATATGTTGTATATACTAAAGAGGCGGAAACAGCCGACCATTATATAGAAAAAACTGTTAACAAAATGCCTAAGGAATGTAAAATACGTGTGGCTACATCAGACGGACTGGAACAGCTTATAATACTTGGAAACGGCGCCAGCAGAATGTCTGCCCGTGAGCTTAAGCTGGAGATTAACGATGCGGAAAAAACCATGCGTGAGGAATTTATAGAAAACAAACCACCTAAAAACAACCTACTTATGGATAACCTTGATGAACATACAAGGAACATGCTTGAGATTATGCGCAGGCAGAAGTGATAGGAGAAATAATGAGTGAAGAACAGTATCAGCAGTATAGCGATGAGGATTTAATAAATTTTGTACGAAATGGGGACGAAACGGCACAGGACTTTTTGCTTAATAAATATAAAGCCGTAGTTAAAACAAAGGCCAGAGCATATTTTTTAATGGGTGCCGACCGTGAAGATATTATCCAGGAAGGAATGATTGGCCTGTATAAAGCCATAAGGGATTATCAGCCAGATAAAAATGCGGCTTTTAAAAGCTTTGCAGACCTTTGTATTAATCGTCAGATAATAACGGCTATTAAAACGGCAAGCAGGCAGAAGCATATACCCCTTAACTCATCAATATCGCTTAATAAACAGGTTTACGGCAGTGACGAAGAAGAAACATATATGGACTTTTTAAAAACAGAAGAAGCTACAAGTCCAGAGGCTATATTTATAGGAATAGAGAATAAAAACTTTATTCTTGACCAGTTTTCAAAAGCGCTAAGTTCTTTTGAATATAAGGTTTTAAGTCTTTATTTACAGGGAAAAAGCTATAGCAAAATTGCCGAAATTACAGGTAAGCCTGAAAAATCAATAGATAATGCCCTTCAAAGGGTTAAAAAGAAAACAGAAAAGTTTATGCATCAGGCACAGGCGGAGTGATTTCCGTTTGTGCTTTTTAAATTTAAGGAGATGAAAATAGTGTACTTTTTATGTTTTAATAAGTCTGTACAGGGAATGTTAAAAATAAACTGCTGTGGAAAAAAATTAAAAGGCAGTATGGTAAATGATTGCATAATAGGAATAATAAACAGTCAAAATCAAAAAGAAAATAATTTGTCACTTGGTGAACGTGAAATATATAAAAATTTTAAAGAAGAAGCAGAATATGAAGAGCTGTTGTTTGATATAAGCTCAAAAAATGTGCTTTGTTTACCGCTTAATCTTTCTGTAGGTAATGTTGATGAAGATTTTTTGGCAGAAAACAGCATAAGGAAACAAGCTTTTATTAAAAGGCACACGGAATTTTTATATGGCAGTATTGTAACTGATGAAGAACTTGCAAAATCAGCCGAAAAAGACTGGGAAAACGTGGTTAATGATTATAATACGCTTTTGAATTTGAAAAAAGGCGAAAAATTGCTTGTGTGGATGGACTATAGCTGTGAAAGTTTATGCTCTCTTTTGTATGTAGCAGATATTTTAAAATACAAAGATATAAAGTTTGAGGCTGTTTTTGTGCCTAGATATAAAGAACAAAATAACGGAACAGTGGTGGATTATATAAATTGGGGAGAATTCGACCATAATGAGCTAAATAAAAATTTGTTTAACAGAAGGATATTTACTAAAAACGAGTTAAATGCACTGTCTTTAAAATGGTCTAAGCTTAAAAAGGAAAATGCTAATTTAAGAGTATTTTTAAATGGTAGGGTAGTAAGTGTTGATGAAAGCTTTTATGACGGTTTTATACTTAATTGTTTGAAACAAGGAGAAACAAAAGTTAGTAATGTTTTGGCAAGTATGATTCCTATTTTTGGTGATGACTGGTTTATTAATAAAAGAATAAGTTATTTAATAAGCATTGGAAAAATAGATTTAGTAAAAAAAGATAATGATTATTTTGGCGGCTCAGCAATTAAATTAGCCAAAAATGAGTAATATTTATTAAATATGTATAAAATTAAGTACAAATAATAACTTCAATTAAAAAATTTTATTAATTTTAATTTAGTTCACATAAAATATACTAAAATGTGACTAAATACATTGTTTTTTAACTTTGAAAAGTTTACATAAAATGTTTAAAATTTTTTGTTAGCACTCATTGACATCGAGTGCTAACAGTGCTATAATCCTTTTATGTTAGATGAAATAAATGTTAACACATATTATTATTGTTAATGATACACCACTTAGAAAGGATTGGTGCTTATGAATACACAGAAATTTACGCAGAAATCTCTTGAGGCTGTTCAAAGTGCTCAGAGTGCGGCTTTAGAACATAAAAATACACAAATTGACCAGCAACATTTGCTTTATGGTCTTTTAACTCAGTCAGATGGCCTTATTCCACAGATGTTGGTTAAAATGAACATAAGCGTAAACGGCCTTCTTAATGATTGTGAAAAAGAAATTAAAAATCTTCCTTATGGTTCTGGAAGTGGTCAGCTTTATCTTTCAGGAGAGCTTAACATGGTTTTGGAACAGGCCGAAAAAATGGCTGAAAACATGAAGGATGATTTTGTTTCAGTTGAGCATATATTTATGGCTCTTATTAACAGCCCTAACGAGGCAGTTAAACGTCTTTTCAAAAAATACAACATTACAAAAGACGAATTTATGAAACAACTTAAAGCTGTTCGCGGCAACGCAAGAGTTACAAGCGAAAACCCTGAAAATACTTATGACGTTCTTAATAAATACGGCTATGACCTTGTGGAAAGAGCAAGAAGTAAAAAACTCGACCCTGTTATAGGCCGTGATGATGAAATAAGAAATGTAATAAGAATACTTTCAAGAAAAACTAAGAATAACCCTGTTTTAATAGGTGAACCTGGTGTTGGTAAAACAGCTATTGCCGAAGGTCTTGCCGAAAGAATAGTAAGCGAGGATGTTCCTAACAGCTTAAAGGACAAAACAATATTTGCTCTTGATATGGGTTCTCTTATTGCTGGTGCTAAATACAGAGGTGAGTTTGAGGAAAGACTTAAGGCTGTATTAAACGAAGTTAAAAAGAGTGAAGGTAAAATTATACTTTTCATTGATGAACTTCATACAATAGTAGGCGCCGGAAAATCAGACGGTGCTATGGACGCAGGCAACCTTCTTAAACCAATGCTTGCCCGTGGAGAGCTTCATTGTATAGGTGCAACAACTCTTAACGAGTATAAGCAGTATATAGAAAAAGATGCCGCTCTTGAAAGACGTTTCCAGCCGGTTATGGTTGCAGAGCCTACAGTAGAAGATACTGTTGCTATTCTTCGTGGTCTTAAAGAAAGATATGAGGTTTATCATGGAGTTAAAATTCAGGACCAGGCTATAATTGCCGCTGCTACACTTTCTAACAGGTATATAACAGACAGGTTCCTTCCAGATAAGGCTATAGACCTTATTGATGAAGCCTGCGCTATGATAAGAACAGAAATTGATTCAATGCCTACAGAGCTTGATGTTATAAGAAGAAAAATTATTCAGCATGAGATTGAAGAAGCTGCTCTTAAGAAAGAAAATGACAAGATTTCAGTTGAGCATCTTACCGAAATTCAGAAAGAGCTTGCAGAGTTAAGGGAAGAGTTTAACGCCCTTAAAGCTAAATGGGAAAACGAAAAGACATCAATTGACAAAGTTCAGCAGTTAAAGAGCCAAATTGAGCAGACAAATGCTGAAATTGAAATGGCTGAAAGAAAATACGACCTTAACAAGGCGGCAGAGCTTAAATATGGCAAACTTCCACAGTTACAGAAAGAGCTTAAAGCAGCTGAGGAAGAGAGCGGAGAAGAAGCTAAAAATACTCTTTTAAGAAATAAAGTAACAGATGAGGAAATAGCCAAAATTATAGAGCGTTGGACAGGTATACCTGTTGCAAAGCTTGTTGAAGGTGAAAGAGAAAAACTTATACACATGGAAGACATACTCCATAAGAGGGTAGTAGGTCAGGACGAAGCTGTTACAAAAGTTTCTGAGGCTATACTTAGAAGCCGTGCCGGAATACAAAATCCAAACAGACCTATTGGTTCTTTTATGTTCCTTGGACCAACTGGTGTTGGTAAAACAGAACTTGCTAAGGCCCTTGCAGAAAGCCTTTTTGATGATGAAAAGAACATTATTCGTATTGATATGACCGAATATATGGAGAAATTCTCAGTGTCAAGACTTATAGGAGCGCCTCCGGGATATGTAGGTTATGAGGAAGGCGGACAGCTTACAGAGGCTGTTGCAAGAAGACCTTATTCTGTAGTACTTTTTGATGAGGTTGAAAAAGCTCACCCTGATGTATTCAACATTCTTCTTCAGGTGCTTGATGACGGAAGAATTACAGATTCACAGGGCAGAACAGTAGATTTTAAGAATACTATTATTATTCTTACTTCCAACCTTGGTTCTCAGGATTTACTTGAGGGTATAGAGGCAGATGGCCAAATAAGCCAAGAAGCAAAAGATAGAGTAGATGCTCTTTTGAAGCACTCATTCAGACCTGAATTCCTTAACAGGCTTGACGAGATTGTAATGTTTAAACCACTTACAAAAGACAATGTTACATCTATTGTTGACCTTCTTATCGCCGACCTTAACAGACGTCTTAAAGACAAACAGCTTACATGCATTGTTACAGACGAAGCTAAGAAGTTTATTGTTGATAACGGCTACGATATGATTTATGGTGCAAGACCGTTAAAGAGATATATCCAGCAGTATGTCGAAACGCTTATTGCTAAGAAGATAATAGGCGATGATGTAGCTCCTGGAACAACTCTCACAGTTGGTGTAAATGGAAATCAGCTTGTAGTTGAGTAATTAAATAATTAAAGCGATTAAAAGCTGTATAAATTAAATTGAATTAAACAGTGGGTTTCAATTAATAATATAATTGGGGCCTGCTGTTTTTTGTTTTAAGTAATTAAATCTAAACTTTAAATAAAGTTAGAAAATAGTTGGAAAAAGGTTGGAAAAAAGTTATAAAAATTTAATAACTTAAAAATAATGTGTAATTTGATATTTAATGTGGTATAATACTAAAATACGGGAATAATTAACAAATATCCCGTTTTTATTTTGTAAATAAATTAATAATCGGCAGGTAATTATGGACATATTAAACGATGATATTAAAAAATTATATTTTAGATTTCTTATACCTACTATATTTGCAACTCTTGTTACATCTATTTATATTTTAGGCGATGCTATTATAATAGGCCGCTTTATAAGTGAAAAGGCAATGGCAGCATTAAACGTTATAACGCCTGTTTTTTCTCTTTTTTATGGTACAGGATATCTTTTAGGTGTTGGCGGCGCCGTTATGATGTCTGCGGCATTTGGTGAAAAGAAAATACGAAAAGGGCAAACCTTTTTTACAATTTCAGTTTTATTCGGTGTTGTATTTTCTGTAATTTATGCATCGGTTATTCTGCCGTTTTTTAAACCTATAATGTACTTTATTGGTGCCAGCGATGAAATTTACGGCTATATAAGTCAATACGGATATATATTTGTAAGCGGTGTACCGCTTTTTATATTTTCGGCAATGCTTCAGGTATTTGTAAGAAATGATATGTCGCCTAAAAGAGCTATGGCTGGCGTAATAGCTGGTGGAATTACAAATGTAGTTTTAGACTATATTTTTATTGTTCCATTTGATATGGGTATTGCAGGAGGAGCATGGGCTACTCTTGCCGGCAGTGTTTTGTCTTTAATTATTTATTCCACACATTTTTTAACTAAAAATAACAGGCTTAAACTGGTTTTTAGCGATATTAATTTAAACAGCATAAGTCGTGTTTTTAAATGTGGATTCCCTAACTTTTTTATAGAAATTTCCAATGCGGTTGTTATAAGTCTTTTTAATATTCAGCTTAGAAATACAATAGGTTTTGTAGGTATAACAGCATATGGAATTGTTGAAAACGCATATCTTGTGGTAAATTCTCTTTCAAATGGTGTGTCACAAACTGTTCAGCCACTTATTGCGGCCAATTACAGTGCAAAAAATGAAGAAAGAGTATCATCTCTTTTTAAAGCAGGCATAATAACATCGGTTATAATATCTATTGCAGTTACGCTTTTTGGTGAGTTAAAGCCGGAGATTATTATAAATATGTTTGTTGATGCTGATGACGAGCTTATGAGCATAGCTGTTATGGCAGTTAGGATATATTTTATATCTTTCCTTATGGCAGTAAGCAACATTTATATAAGCGGATGTTTTCAAGCTGTAATGAAAAGCGGGTATTCCATGAGAGTATGCATTTTAAGGGGACTTGCTCTTTCATCTGTATTTGTAGTGATTTTTCCGCTGTTGTTTGGCGATAGTGCCATTTGGTACGTTATGCCATGTGTTGAGTTATTAACACTTATTTATGCCATTTACTGCGTTAAATTTAAAATTAAATTGTAAAATAATGCAAAATACTGTAAAATTTTAGTTAGTATATATCAAAATGGGGGATATAGTAATGAGGGTTTTGGTTACAGGAGGAACTGGATATATAGGAAGCCATACATGTGTTAGTTTGTTAGAGTCTGGTTCTCATGTGGTAATAGTGGATAATCTTTCAAATTCCCGAAAACAAGTACTTGATAGAATAGAAAAAATTACAGGTAAAAAGCCTGTTTTTTACAATGCTGATTTAAGAAATAAAGAAGAAATATTTGAGATATTCGAAAAAGAAAATATTGATTCAGTTATTCATTTTGCGGCACTTAAATCAATACCAGATTCTGTGGCACATCCTTTGGAATATTACGAAAACAACGTAATAGGTACAATGAATATTTGCTATGCTATGAAAAAATATAATGTAAAAAAAATAGTTTTAAGCTCATCAGCGGCTGTTTATGGTCTTACGGATAATAACCCAATTAAAGAAACAGCTCCGCTTTTTCCATATAACCCTTACGGCAGAACAAAAATGATACAGGAATATATAGTATCAGATTTTGCAAAATCTGAAAAGGCTGGAGCTGTCATACTGCGGTATTTTAACCCTATAGGAGCCCATGAAAGTGGGTTGATTGGTGAAGACCCAATGGGAACACCTTCAAACCTTATGCCATATGTTTCTCAGGTTGCTTCTGGAAGGCTTGAAAAGCTGTATGTATTTGGTAATGACTATAATACAATAGATGGAACTGGTGTAAGAGATTATATTCATGTATGCGATTTGGCTAAAGGGCATATTAAAGCTCTTGAAAAGCTAAATGCTATTAATAACTGTGTACTGACTCTTAATTTGGGAAGCGGACATGGCTATAGCGTTTTAGAAGTAATCAAAAGTTTTGAAAAAGCATCTGGAATGAAAATAAATTACGAAATAGCTCCACGGCGCCAAGGTGATGTAGGTACATGTTTTGCTGATATTACTATGGCACAAAAAGAAATAGGCTGGAAAGCTGAAAGAAATATAGAAAAAATGTGCCTTGATGAATGGTCATGGCAAAAACTTAATCCAAAGGGATATGAAGAATAAAAAGCAAACCAAAATATGGTTTGCTTTTTTACTTATATTCAACCTAAAATTTGCTTTTCTATTTTTGCTTTATGCATTTTGTAGTATATAAATCCTGCAAAGTCAGCTAAAAACCAGCCTATAGGTATTGAAGCCCAAATTGCTGTAACACCTATGGAAGGTATTGAAGAAACAGTATAAGAAATAAGAACTCGTGCGCCAAGAGAAATTACTGTTAAAACAACAGACATGGCTGGTATTTTGATTGCTCGATAAAAACCATAAAACAGCGATAAAAAACCTATGCCAATATAAAAAGCGCCTTCTATTCTTAAATAGTGTACTCCTGCTGAAATTATTTCTGTTTCTTGAGGATTGATGAATATAAGCATTAAGTATTTTGCAAAAACACAAACTAAAACAGATATTATAATACAAAATACAGCGGCTGTTAGAACAGCGCTCTTAATGCCTTTTTCTATTCTTTCGGTTTTTTTAGCGCCATAATTCTGAGCTGTATATGTTGAAAAAGCATTACCGAAATCCATAACAGGCATGTATGCAAAAGAGTCTATTTTAACAGCAGCAGCAAAGGCCGCCATTATAGCAGTTCCAAAGCTGTTAACTAATCCCTGAATCATAAGTATTCCGAAATTCATTACTGACTGCTGTAGGCATGTAAGAAATGAAAATTGCGAAAGCTCTGAAACAGAAGCTTTTGTTATTTTCACATGTTTTTTGGAAACACGTATTTCAGGAAAATATTTAATTGTATATATTAATATACCTATAGCTGAAACATACTGCGCTATTACTGTAGCCGCTGCCGCTCCGCCAACGCCCCAATTAAAGTTTATAATAAATACTAAATCAAGAATTATGTTTAAAACTGCGGAAACAGCCAAAAATACAAGTGGTATAAACGAATTTCCTATAGAACGTAAAACAGAGGCAAAAAAATTATATATAAAAGATGCAGTAAGGCCCATAAATATAATAAAAACATAATCTCGCATTAAGGAATATATTTCCTGAGGTGTTCTTAAAAACACAAGTATTCCATCTATAAATACGAATGAAAGTACATTTAATACAATTGTTGTTATGCCTATAATTATAAAAGCTACAAATATAGAATTTTTAAGTTTATCTAAGTTCCGCTGGCCAAAATAAATAGAAAACAAAGCTCCGCTTCCCATAGAAAGGCCTATAATTATTGATGTTATAAATGTCATAAGTGAGTATGCCGAGCCAACAGCTGCTAAACCGTTTGAACCGACATATCGACCAACTATAAATGTGTCTGTTATGTTGTAAAACTGCTGAAGAAGATTACCTGCTATCATAGGAAGAGCAAATATCAGCATGGTTTTAGTTATATTTCCGTCTGTCAAATCCCTATTCATGTATTAAACCAGCTTTCTTTATTTCTATTAAATTATTTTTTCTGTAATACGCCAAAAAATGTTGCAGTACCAATAAATATACTTATAGCCATACCTGCAATAACATCACTTATATAATGAACTCCAGTTAAAATTCTTGAAAAGCAAACAAAAAAACTAATAATACCTGTAATTATACCCCAAAAAGGTGATATAAAATATACAGCAAAAGTTATAATTACAGAACTAGATGCGTGACGGCTTGGGCACGACTTACCTTTTGAATGTGGCACTATAGGCTCAAAACCTATGTTTTCAAAAGGCCGTTTTCTGTTTATTTTATTTCGTATTTTAGTAACTATATAAAAATCTATCCAAGGTATAGATGCGCAAGCAAAAACTCTTTTATCTTTTTTAATTGCTAAAAAAAACAGCATTGAATAGAAAATCCACATAACAGGTTTTGGAAACCCTTTATCTATAAATATAATTGCTTTTTCAAGTTTTTTATGGCTTTTAATAAAGTTGTTAAGCTTTATATAGTTTTCAGGTTTCATTTTTTTACCGCCTTTTTTATTCAGTGCTTTTATTTGTATTCTTTAATGAAAGAAGCAAAACAGTAGTAATTATAAGGGCAAAGCCTGCCAAATCAAATACTGTAAATTTGTTTTTAAGCCATAAAGCAGAAAAAACAGTGGCACTTACAGGCTCTATACATGCCAGCATGCTTCCCTTTGAAGCGCCTATTATGCTTACTCCTTTAAGGTATAAAGTAAACGGCATAGCAGTACCTATAATTACTATTACCGCAACTAAAAAAACTGTTGTAAAATCAATATTCTGCTCCATATTCCATGGTCTTATAACTATAGTAAATACAATTCCGGCAATAAGCATTCCAAGTCCGGTTACTGTAAGGCTTCCCCAGCGTTCAATGAGCCTTCCGGGAAGTACTGTATAAACTGCAAGTGTGAAAGCCGATAAAAGACCAAAAAATAATCCTGATGGTGATATGGCAAGATTATTTATATCCCCATGAGTAGCTATAAGAAAAGTACCGGAAATGGCAAAAATTATTGCCAAAATCTCGCGTGGTTTAGGAAGTCTCAAATAGCGCAGGCACATATAAATAAGTATAAGTGCCGGGCCTAAATATTGTAAAACCGTTCCAGTTGCCGCATTTGAACGGGCTATAGCGGCAAAATATGTATATTGGCATGTCATAAGTCCAGCTATACCGAATATTAAAAGTGCAATACGGTCTAACTTGTTATGTAAAATACCTTTAATATTTTCTCTTTGTGTAAAAATGGCAAGTATAACCATTAATATTCCTGCAAAGAGCATTCTGTAAGATGACAGCCATTCCGCATTTACATTTTTGTAATTAAAAAGATACTGGCCGCATGTGCCTGAAAATCCCCAGCAGGTTCCGCTTACCAAAACAAATAGCGGCCCCTTAATTTTTTCTTTCATAATACTTCTCCCCATACTAAAAACTTACTGATAAACAAAAAGAATTATAACATACTATTGATATCTTTAAAACATTAAAATATTAAAAATTTCTATTGATTACAAAAATATACATTTATAATTTTGGATAGTAAATGTTACTTTGGATAATATAAATTTACGGGGTGATTTTTAATGATTTATACAGTAACGCTTAATCCATCTGTTGATTATGTTATGGAATGTTCAGATATTAAAATCGGCGGGTTGAACAGAAGCGCTAAAGAGTCGTTTTTTGTGGGAGGCAAGGGCATAAATGTTTCAACAATGCTTAAAAATTTAGCTGTTGAAAGCATATGTCTTGGCTTTACAGCTGGTTTTACAGGTGAAATGATAGAAAATACTTTAACCTCTATGGGAATAAAGCAAAACTTTATACGTTTGCCTAAAGGTGAAACAAGAATAAATGTAAAATTAAAAGGCAAAAATGAAACCGAAATAAACGGCTGCGGACCAAGAGCAGAGAAAAAAGAAGTTGATAAACTGCTTGGTATGCTTCAAAAACTGAATAAAGATGATGTGGCAGTTTTGTCCGGCTCAGAAATTATAAGCGATTATAATAATTTATACGAATTAATGGCTAAAAGTCTTAATGAGGCCGGTGTTAGATTTATTGCCGATACATCAGGAAGAAGTTTAAAAAGCGTATTAAAGCATAAGCCGTTTCTTGTAAAGCCTAATGTTTATGAACTAGAGGAGTTTTTTGGCGAGAAAGCTGAAAATGAAGAAAAAATAATAAACCTTGCTGTAAAACTTAAAAAAGAAGGCCCTGAAAATGTTCTTGTTTCAAGAGGAAGCAAGGGCGCTGTAATAGCCTGTAAAGATAACAGTGTTTATTCATTGCCTGCCCCAAAAGGCACAAAAATTAACACTGTTGGCTCGGGTGATTCTATGGTTGCTGGATTTGTTGCAGGTTACATGTGGTACGGAGATTATGAAAAAGCCTTTTTGCTCTCTGTAGCGGCAGGTTCTGCAACGGCGTTTTCAGAAAATATTGCTTCAAAAGAAAAAGTTATGGAACTTTTTGAAAAAATATCAATATAAGGAGTTGATATAATTGAAAATTACAGAGCTTATAAACCCTGAAAGGATAAGGACGGGCGTTCAGGTAAAAAGTAAAGACGAAATGATTTCTTATCTTTCGGAATTAATGTTTAACTCTAAAATTGTAACAGACAGAAAAAAGTTTGAAGATGACTTAAAAAAGAGAGAAGAACAGTCCACAACAGCAGTAGGCGAAGGCATTGCAGTACCCCATGCAAAAAGCTCTGCTGTTAAAAAGGCAGCTATTGGTGCTGTGCTCCTTAAAAACGGTATTGATTATGGCGCTGAAGATGGAGAAAAAAGCAGGTTGTTTTTTGTAATAGCGGCGCCTCAAGGCGGAGAAAATGTGCATCTTGATGCTTTAGGCAAACTTTCCGCAATGCTTATGAATGAGGACTTTATAAATGACCTTATGGCTGCTACAAATAAAGAAATGTTTTATGAAATTATTAAAAAATATGAAAAAGAAGATAATCAAGAGCGGGCAGAAGAAGGCGCAAAAGAAGAAACTAATAGGTATGATGTTGTAGCTGTTACT
The DNA here is from genome assembly GCA_944377425.1 of uncultured Clostridia bacterium. Lineage (GTDB taxonomy): Bacteria > Bacillota > Clostridia > Lachnospirales > Anaerotignaceae > Neoanaerotignum_A. The sequence continues at coordinate 44,585 of CALWEX010000043.1, read as the reverse complement.
GCCTGCCCTACAGGTATTGCCCATACATTTATGGCAGCTGAAGGCCTTGAAAAAGCAGCACAGAAAATGGGTATTAAAATTAAAGTTGAAAAAAACGGCGCTTCTGGTATAAAGGATATGCTTACTGATGAAGATATTAAAAATGCTTCAGCCGTAATTGTGGCAGCAGACAGAAAAGTTGAAATGGCGCGTTTTGACGGCAAACCTATTGTTATAACCAAAGTTTCTCAAGGTATAAACAATGCGCAGGGGCTTATTGAAAAAGCGCTTGATAAAAATACAGAAATATACAGACATAGTGAAAGTGCTGAAAACAGCACTTATTCCGGTACAGGCCAGAAAAAAGGCCTTCACAGTATTTATACCGATTTAATGAATGGTGTTTCTTTTATGCTGCCTTTTGTAATAGGCGGAGGTATATTAATAGCTATTTCTTTTTTGCTTGATGATTATACCATAGACCCTTCAAACTTTGGTATGAATACTCCTGTTGCGGCATTTTTTAAAACAGTAGGCGGCGCTGCATTTGGTTTTATGCTTCCTGTTTTAGCTGGATATATAGCTATGAGTATAGCTGACAGGCCAGCGCTTGCGGCAGGTTTTACAGGTGGATATTTGGCTCAGCAGGGCGGAAGTGGATTTTTAGGTGCTCTTTTAGCCGGATTTTTAGCCGGTTATTTAATGCTTGGTATTAAAAAGGCCCTTGATACTTTACCGGAAAGCCTTTCAGGTATTAAAAGTGTGTTGCTCTATCCGCTTTTAAGTATATTAATAACAGGTGCGGTTATTCAGTTTATATTAAATCCGCCTGTAAGCGCTTTAAATGCACTGCTTTATTCTGGTCTTAACAGTATGGGAAATTCAAGCCGTGTGCTTTTAGGCATTGTTTTAGCCGGAATGATGGCTGTAGATATGGGCGGTCCTATTAATAAAGCAGCTTATGTTTTTGGAACAGCAGCAATTTCAGAGGGCAGATATGACATTATGGCAGCAGTTATGATTGGCGGAATGGTGCCGCCTATAGCAATAGCTCTTTGTTCAACATTTTTTAAAAACAGGTTTACTTCAAGAGAAAGAAAAAGCGCAGCTGTAAACTATATTATGGGGCTTTCGTTTATAACAGAAGGTGCAATTCCTTTTGCTGCTTCTGACCCATTAAGAGTAATACCTGCATGTGCCATAGGTGCGGCAGTTGCCGGCGGACTTTCAATGTTTTTTAACTGCACATTAATGGCGCCTCATGGTGGAATATTTGTAATACCAGTAATAGGCAACTGGATGTGGTATCTGTTATCGCTTATTGTTGGTTCAGTTGTAGGTATGTTACTTCTTGCAATATTTAAAAAACCAGTGGAGGAATGATATATGGAAAGCTTTGAGTATATTTTACAAGATAAGGAAGGAATACACGCAAGACCGGCAGGCATTGTTGTAAAGGCTGCAAAAGAATTTAAAAGTGACATTACAATGGAAAACAAGGGTAAAACAGTTAACTGCAAAGGTATTTTTGCTGTTATGAGCCTTGCCGCCAAATGCGGTGAAAAAATAGTAATTACAGCTAATGGAACAGATGAAAAAGAAGCCATTAAGGCTGTAAGTGCCGCTATTAAAGAAAATTTGTAGGAGGCATTTTATGATTACTAAAAACGGTAAAGGTGTTTTTGGCGGTATTGCCTTTGGAAATATAAAAATATTTAACGGTGATAAGAAGGTAAAAAAATATTTTACAACTGATACGGCAGGAGAAAAAAAGCGTTTTGAAGCAGCTAGAAAAAAGGCCTATGACAAAACAATTAAGCTTATGGAAAAAACCGCTAGTGAGATAGGAAAAAAAGAAGCGGCAATATTCGAAATACATTCGATGATGATGAATGATGACGATTTTGTTGCTTTAGTTGAAAGCAAAATTGACGGCGGAATAAACGCCGAAGCGGCCGTATACGAAGCCGGAGAAGAAACTGCTGAGATGTTTTCATATTTAAGCGATGAATATATGCGCCAAAGAGCTGCTGATGTTAAAGATGTTGCAGAAAGAATAGTTGAGGCCTTTGGTCAAGATGATAATGAATCAGGTTCAGGAGAGAAAACTATAATAGTGGCTTATGATTTAACACCAAGCCAAACAGTAGGACTGAGGGATAAAAATATATCCGGTTTTGTTACAGAAGGCGGCTCTGCCACATCTCATACAGCCATACTTGCAAGAACAATGAATATTCCGGCTGTTATTGGTGTTAAAGGCATACTTGATGAAGCTTATGATGGACGTTTTGCTGCAGTAGACAGCTCCAGCGGAACAATATATATTGAGCCTAATGCAACAACAATTAACCGTCTTAAAGATAAAAAAGATAAGGCCGAAACAGAAATGCAGCTTTTGCAGAGGTATAAAGGCGTTAAAACCGAAACAAAAGGCGGTAAAAGCGTTATGCTTTATGCCAATATATCGAACATGACGGATTTAGACATGGTATTGGCAAATGATGCCGAGGGCATAGGTCTTTTCAGGACAGAGTTTATATTTATGGGTAGAAATACTTTTCCGTCTGAAGACGAGCAGTTTGAGATTTATAAAAAGGCTGTTGAAAAAATGGGCGGCAAGAGAGTTATTATTAGAACAGTTGATATAGGTGCAGATAAAAAAGTTGACTATTTTAATATACCACATGAAGAAAATCCAGCACTGGGTTACAGGGCCATAAGGATATGTCTTGACAGGGTTAATATATTTAAGGTTCAGCTTAGGGCAATTTTGCGTGCGTCACATTACGGCAAAGCAGCGCTTATGTTCCCTATGATTTGTACTTTGGAAGAACTTAGAAAAGCAAAAAATATTTTAAACGAAGTAAAACTTGAGTTGGATTTTGAGTCTGTGCCTTATGACAGAAATATTGAAGTTGGTATTATGGTTGAAACACCGTCTGCGGCGCTTATAAGTGAGTCTTTGGCTAAAGAATGTGACTTTTTCAGTATAGGTACAAATGATTTAACACAGTATACACTAGCTGTTGACAGACAGAACAATATGGTAAATTCTAAATTTGACACTGACCATGAATCAATACTGCGTCTTATACACTTTACAGCACAAAGCGCCAAAAAAGAAGGCATTTGGGTTGGTATATGTGGTGAACTTGGAGCAGACAAACGCCTTACAGAAAAATTTATTAAGTGGGGCATAGAGGAGCTTTCCGTTTCCCCGGTTTATATACTTTCACTTAGAAAGCATATAACCGAAATGGAATTTTAATATATAAGGCGGGCTTTAATTACTATTAAAGTCCGCCGCTTTTTTATGTTAAAGCTAAAAAACAGCATGAAATTGATAATGATTTCATGCTGTTTTTGCTTATAATAATTATTCTAAATCAAAATTGTTTTCGTTTTTTATTTCTATTCCGTTTTTACTTAAAAGCTCTGCGGCTATGCCGTTTCCATGGGTTAAAGTTTTGGAAAATGTACCGTCGTAAACATTGACAAAACCGCAAGAAGGACTGTTGCTTTTTAGTATCGCTTTTTTAGTGTTGTTTAGCTTTGCGATTTTTAATGTTTCCTCAGCGCCTTTTATAAATTCCTCAGTGTGGTCGTTTCCGCCTTTTTCCAAAACATGGCCGTTTTTTATTTCAACAGGATTGCGTGGAGTTGGTCTGCCGCCAAGCTGTTCGGGACAGACAGGAATAAGGATTTCTTTTTTGCTTAAAGATATAACTTTTTCGTTAGCTTTAATTTTGCAATCATATCTGCAACCAATGCCTAAAAGGCATGCACTTACAAGTATTGCCATTATTCTTCCAGCTCACTTTCAACATCAAGGGCTTCAACAAGTGTCATATCTTCGTGCTTTTGTGCAAAGTTATCAAGTGTATACTGGTTTGCAAAAAGCAGAAGAGGGCGTTTAAAGTGGTCAAAAACAAGCATTATTCTTGAAGTTTCGTATTCTTTTATTTTCTCAACATCCATGTTATAAACCCAGCGTACACAGCTAAAGTCAAGGCTTTCCATTCTAATATCGCAGTTATATTCATTTTTAAGCCTGTACTCAAAAACTTCAAACTGAAGTTCACCAACAGCGCCAAGTATAACATCATTAAACTCGTTGGTGTATACCTGTATAGCACCTTCCTGAGCAAGCTGAGTTACACCTTTTTGGAATTGTTTTGCCTTAAGTGAGTTTATAGGGTGAACACGCATAAAAAGCTCCGGCGGGAATGTAGGCAGCGGTTCAAAAAACAGTTTGCTTTTTGAAGTTGTAAGCGTATCGCCTATCTGATAGTTGCCTGTATCGTATATACCTATAATATCACCGGCTATGGCAGTATCTACTGTTTCGCGCTCGTTGGCCATAAGCATTGTGGACTGACTTATTTTCATTTGTTTGCCTGTTCTTGAAAGTGTAACACTCATACCTCTTTCAAATGTGCCAGAACATATTCTTAAAAATGCAAGCCTGTCACGATGAGCAGGATTCATGTTTGCCTGTATTTTAAATATAAATCCACTGAAAAAGTCGTCTGTAGGCAAAACTTCGCCTGTTGTAGTTTTTCTGCTTCCAGGAGCAGGTGAGTACTCAAGGAAATGCTCTAAAAATTCTGTTACACCAAAATCAGCAAGAGCAGTACCAAAAAATACAGGTGTAAGAAGACCATCTTTAATAAGCTCAAGGTCGAAATCGTTTCCGGCACCTTGAACAAGCTCTATTTCATCACGGAGTATTTTAAGGTTTGTATCGTCAATTTTTCCTTCTATTTCAGGGCCGAATATGCCGTCTTTTCCAAGTTCTATAGTTGTATCTTTTCTGTAAAGGTGAACTTGATTTTTAATTATATCATATACGCCTTCAAATGTAAGGCCGTTTCCTATAGGCCATGTAACTGGAGTTGAAGGAAGTCCAAGGGCTTCTTCCAAATCCTCCATAAGCTCAAGAGGGTCTCTTGACTGTCTATCAAGCTTATTAATAAATGTAAAAATAGGTATCTTTCTCATGGAGCAGACTTTAAAAAGTTTTTTAGTCTGAGCCTCAACACCTTTTGCGGCGTCAATAACCATAACGGCACTGTCTACCGATGTAAGTATGCGGTATGTATCCTCGCCGAAGTCATTGTGTCCAGGTGTATCCATAATGGATACCATTTTTCCGTTATACTCAAACTGCATAACAGATGATGTAACGGAGATACCCCTTTGTTTTTCTATTTCCATCCAGTCAGAAGTAGCAAATTTTGAGTTTCTTCTTGCTTTAACTGTTCCGGCCTGTCTAATGGCGCCGCCGTGAAGAAGAAGTTTTTCTGTAAGAGTTGTTTTTCCGGCGTCAGGGTGAGAAATAATGCCGAAAATACGTCTTTTATTAATAGAATCAATAAGTTCCTGTGAAGCCATTTCTGTTTTCCTTCCTTATTAAATATCCGTTTATTATTTTCATACCGAAATATAATATAATACTTTATGTTTTTAGGTCAAGGGGTAAAAGATAATATAGCAAAATAAGTTTAATACTTTTTAATAGTTTTAATTATTAATTTGATTATATTTTAATTTTTTATATAAATAATTTATGTTATTTATATTTTGATACCGTCACATTGCAAAATACTGTTATGTTTTATTTTCTAATTTTGGCTGTTGTATGAAAATGCTTAAAATCAATGTGTTTTTATTGACAGAAAAATACGTGATATGTTAAAATAAGCAAAATGTGTGCAGATAGTGATAATTTAACAGGAGGATATAGTTATGTTCCGTTTTAAAAACACTTTTTTAGTAAATATTAAAGAATACGGAATTAGTGTTTTTAAATATAAAAAAGAGGAATATAAACATTCTTTCATTTGTATTAATAATTTTAGCAATAAAAAGGCGTAAGTCTTTTTATTGCTTTTATTTTTGTATAGGGAAAAAAGCTTTGAGGTAATACAAGGCTTTTTTAATGGAAAGAATAATAACGGATTTATATATAAGGAGGCGCTGAAGTTTTGAAAATATTAATTAAAAACGGAAGAATTATTAATCCGGCAGACGGAATGGATAAAGTTTCCGATATGCTTGTTGAAGGCGGCATAGTTAAAGAAATTTCACAAAACATTAATACTTCTGCCGATAAAGTAATTGATGCTAATAAAATGTGGGTTACACCTGGCTTTATAGATTTACATGTGCATTTAAGAGAGCCTGGTTTTGAGCATAAAGAAACAATAGCTACAGGCAGCCGTGCAGCGGCAGCTGGCGGATATACAACTGTATGCTGTATGCCTAACACAAAGCCTGTTACAGACAATATAGAAGTAGTTGAGTATATAAGAATAGAAGCTGAAAAAAACGGTGTTGTAAATGTACTTCCTATAGGTGCAATTACAAAAGGTCAGGAAGGAAACGAGCTTGCTGACATTGAAGGCATGTATAAGGCAGGAATATGCGCTATAAGCGAAGACGGCAAAAGTGTTATGAATGCTCAGCTTTTAAAAGAAGCCATGATTAAAGCAAAAGAGCTTAACATACCTGTTTTAAGCCATTGCGAGGATAAATCTTTGGTTAAAGGCGGATGCATGAACGAAGGTGCTCACTGTGAAAGCCTTGGGTTAAAGGGAATTTCCAACGACTCCGAAGACGTTATTGTGGCAAGGGATATAGTTCTTGCCGAGAGCACAGGTGCAAAACTTCATTTATGCCACATGAGTACAAAAGGCAGCATTGAGCTTTTAAATGAGGCTAAATTAAGAGGAGTAAATGTTACAGGTGAAATTACACCTCATCACTTTACACTTTCTGATGAAGCTGTTGACGGTAAAGACACAAACACAAAAATGAATCCGCCTTTACGCTCTAAAGATGATGTTGAGGCTATGAGAAAGGCTCTTAAGGATGGTGTTGCTGATACAATTTCTACAGACCATGCTCCTCACAGTGCGGAAGAAAAGGCAAAAGACTATCAGGCGGCACCTTTTGGTATAGTAGGAAGCGAAACTTCTTTTGCTCTTTCAAATTCAGTATTGGTAGAAGAAGGATACCTTACACCTTCTGCTTTAATAGAAAAAATGTCTTATAATCCGGCTAAAATATTGGGTATTGATAAAGGCGATATTTCGGTTGGAAAAGTAGCTGATATAACAATTACAAACCCTGAAAAAGTATTTAAAATAGATAAGGAAAAGTTTTATTCTAAGGGCAAAAACACACCTTTTGATGGATATGAAGTTAAAGGCAGTGTTGAATATACAATAGTTGGCGGAAAAATTGTTTTTGAAAAGGGGAAAATAAATGATAATTGATGTTTTAATCGAAAAAATTAAAGAAACTCAAAATCCTACAGTTGTAGGTCTTGACCCTCGTTTAAACTTTGTGCCGGAGTTTATTAAAAATGAGTGTGTTGAAAAATATGGCAAAACACCAAAGGCTGTTGCTGAAAGCTTTTTTGAGTTTAATAAAGGTATAATAGATAATGTTTATGATTTAGTTCCTGCCGTAAAACCACAAATTGCAATGTATGAAATGCTTGGAGTAGACGGCATAGACTGCTTTATTAAAACATGCGACTATGCTTCTAAAAAGGGTCTTGTAATTATTGGCGATATTAAAAGAGGCGACATTGCATCAACAGCCGAAGCTTATTCCGATGGACATATAGGCGAAATAGATGCTTTTGGTATTAAGCATAAAATATTTAATGAAGACTTTATTACTGTTAACCCATATCTTGGTTGGGACTCTATTGATCCTTATATGGCTAACTGCAAAAACTATAATAAAGGACTTTTTGTCCTTGTTAAAACTTCAAACCCTAACAGCGGACAGTTCCAGAATCTTGATGTAGGTGGTCTTACACTTTATCAAAAAGTAGGACAGCTTGTAGAAAGCTGGGGCGAAAAGCTTATGGGAGAAAATGGATATTCAAGTGTTGGTGCTGTTGTAGGTGCTACACACCCTGATGAGGCTAAAATTTTAAGAGAACTTATGCCGCACACATTTTTCCTTGTGCCTGGTTATGGCGCTCAAGGCGGAAAAGCTGAAGATTTAGCAGTATGCTTTGATAAAGATGGCCTTGGAGCCATTGTAAACTCATCAAGAGGAATTATAGCTGCTTATAAAAAAGATGAATACAGCAAATTTACAGAAAAGGAATTTGGTCTTGCTGCAAGGCAGGCTGTTATTGACATGAAAGCTGATTTGAGGAGATGTATTTAATATGAGTGATAAAACTGTTAAAGCCCAGCTTATACTTGAAAATGGTATGAGATTTGATGGCCGAGCTTTTGGTTATATTAAAGAAACAGTGGGAGAAGTTGTTTTTAATACAGGTATGACAGGTTATGAGGAGCTTCTTACAGACCCGTCTTATGCTGGACAGATAGTAGTTATGACTTATCCACTTATTGGAAACTATGGTATTAACCTTGATGATATGGAAAGTGACGGACCAAAGCTTAAAGGCTTTGTTGTGCGTGAAAAATGTGATTATCCAAGCAATTTCAGATGTGAAATGGATTTGGATGACTTTTTAAGACAGAATAAAATAACAGGAATTGAAGGCGTTGACACTCGTGCTATTACAAGAACTCTCAGAAATGTGGGCACAATGCGCGGTATTATAACATTAAGAGGAGCAGACCTTACAGAAAGCCAGATAAAAAGAAAATTTGAGAGCCTTAATAATAAAAATGTAATTAGAGATGTTACTATAAAAGAAAAATATGAAATACCAGGAGCCGGAAAGCATATTGCTTTTGTGGACTTAGGTACTAAAAAAGGCATTATAAAAGGCTTTGCTCAAAGAGGCTGCCGACTTACAGTATTTCCTGCTTTTACACCAGCTGAAGAAATTTTATCTGTAAATCCAGATGCTGTATTTTTATCAAACGGCCCTGGAGACCCTAAAGATGTTCCAGAAGTAATAGAAATGGTTAAAGCTATTGTTGGCAAAAAGCCGCTTATAGGTGTTTGTATGGGTAACCAGCTTATAAACCTTGCTTTAGGCGGAGATACTAAAAAAATGAAATTCGGTCATCATGGCGGAAATCACCCTGTAAAAGACCTTAAAACAGGCAGAGTATATATTACAAGCCAGAACCATGAGTATGTTGTGTGCGACCTTCCGGAAGGCGTAGAGGCTGCTTTTGTTAATATAAACGACGATACAATAGAAGGAATTAGGCATAAGACTTTACCTATTTTCAGTGTACAGTTCCACCCGGAAGCCTGCCCAGGCCCGCTTGACTCAGGTTTCCTTTTTGACAGATTTTTAGAAGTAATTGAAAGGGGTAGTGAAAATGCCTAAGGATAATACCATTAAAAAAGTACTTGTTATCGGTTCTGGCCCTATTGTAATAGGTCAGGCTGCCGAGTTTGACTATTCTGGAACACAGGCTGTTGAGGCTATTAAAAGCGAAGGCGTAGAGGTTGTGCTTGTAAACAGCAACCCTGCAACAATTATGACAGACCGTGGTATGGCTCATCATACATATATTGAGCCGCTTACTGTAGAGTTTGTTGAAAAGGTAATAGCGAAAGAACGCCCTGACAGCATTATTGCCGGCATGGGCGGACAGACAGGCCTTAACCTTTCATGTGAGCTTTACGATAAAGGAATATTACAGAAATATGGTGTGAGGGTTATTGGTACTTCTATTGAGTCCATTAAAGAAGGAGAGGACAGAGATTCCTTCAAAAGACTTATGGAAAAGACAAATCAGCCTATTGTAGAAAGTGAAATAGTTACAAATATCGAAGACGGTGTAGCTTTTGCTGATAAGATAGGTTATCCTGTAATTATACGTCCTGCGTATACTCTTGGTGGAACAGGCGGCGGTATTGCCGACAACGAAGACCAGTTAAGGGAGATACTTGCTCAAGGTCTTCATTTAAGCCGTGTAGGCCAGGTGCTTATTGAAAGAAGCATTAAAGGCTGGAAAGAAATAGAGTTTGAGGTAATGCGTGATGGAGCCGGCAACTGTATAACAGTATGTTCTATGGAAAACGTAGACCCTGTAGGCGTTCATACAGGAGACTCTATAGTTGTTGCCCCAGCTCAGACATTAGCCGACCATGAATACCAGATGCTTAGAAAAGCCGCTATTGATATTATAGATTCTATTAAAATAGAAGGCGGATGTAATGTTCAGTTTGCTTTAGACCCTAACAGCTTTAATTATGCTGTAATAGAGATTAACCCTCGTGTTAGCCGTTCTTCAGCTCTTGCTTCAAAGGCTACAGGTTACCCTATAGCTAAAGTTGCGGCTAAAATAGCTTTGGGCTACAGACTTGATGAAATTAAAAACGCAGTAACTAAAAAGACATACGCATGCTTTGAGCCTGCTATTGACTATGTTGTATGCAAAATTCCTAAATGGCCTTTCGATAAGTTTAAAACAGCAAAGCGTAATCTTGGTACAAAAATGATGGCAACCGGCGAGGTTATGGCTATAGGCAATAACTTTGAGTCTGCACTTTTAAAAGGTGTGCGCTCACTTGAAATAGGACAGTATACACTTGAGAGAAAGTACAGCCAATCAAAAACACTTGCAGAGCTTAAAAAGAGAGTTGCCGTGCCTGATGACGAAAGACTTTTTGACCTTGCGGAGCTTTTAAGACGCGGCTATAGAATTGACATGGTTTGTGAAATTACAGGCATGGACAAATTCTTTGTTAAGAAAATCAAAAACATTGTAGATATGGAAGAAGACCTTAAACAAATGTCTATAGACGATTTGGACGAGGAAACTTTAAGAAGATACAAAAAAATGGGCTTCTCCGACAAAGGAATGGCTGATATACTTGGTGTTAAACCGCCAGAAATATATAAACTTAGAGTTAAATACGGCATTATTCCTGTTTACAAAATGGTTGATACATGTGCCGGTGAGTTTGAAGCCGTTACACCATATTACTACTCAACATACGACAAAGAGGATGAAGTTGTTGTAAGCAATAACAAAAAAGTTATTGTTATTGGTTCCGGCCCTATTAGAATTGGACAGGGTATTGAATTTGACTACTGCTCAGTACACAGCGTACTTGCCCTTAAAAGAGCAGGCGTAGAAACAATTATAATTAATAATAACCCTGAAACAGTTTCAACTGACTTTGATACATCAGACAAGCTTTACTTTGAGCCACTTACAGAAGAAGATGTTTTAAATATTGTTGAGAAGGAAAGACCAGACGGACTTATACTTCAGTTCGGCGGACAAACAGCCATTAAGCTTGCTAAATTCCTTCGTGAAATGAACATTCCTATTTTAGGCACAAAACCTGAACAGATTGATGCTGCGGAAGATAGAGAAAAATTCGACGCTATACTTGAGGAGCTTAATATTAAAAGACCAAAGGGCAAAGCAGTTTGGTCAGTTAATGAAGGTCTTGAGGCTGCTGCCGGTTTAGGCTATCCTGTGCTTGTTCGTCCGTCATATGTTCTTGGTGGTCAGGGTATGGAGATAACTTATACAGAAGCACAGATTACTAAATATCTTGAAGAAGCTTTTGCTAAAGACAGCAAGAATCCTGTGCTTATAGACAGATACCTTCTTGGCCGTGAAATCGAAGTAGACGCTATTTGCGATGGTGAGGATATACTTATTCCTGGTATTATGGAGCATTTGGAAAGAGCCGGCGTTCACTCTGGCGACTCAATTTCAATTTATCCGCCTCAGCATATTTCAGAGGCTATTAAGGCACAGATTGTTGACGAAACAAGAAAAATTTCAATAGCTCTTAAAGTTATAGGTATGATTAACATTCAGTTTATAGATTACCATGGAGAGCTTAATATTATAGAGGTTAACCCACGTTCAAGCCGTACAGTACCTTATATTAGTAAAGTAACAGGTGTGCCTATAATTGATATAGCAACTAAAGTTATGCTTGGCGCTAAGCTCAAAGATTTGGGATATGGCAGCGGAATTTGCAAAGAACCTGATAAGGTATGTATTAAAGTGCCTATTTTCTCTACAGAAAAACTTCCGCAGGTTGAAGTTTCACTTGGACCTGAAATGCGTTCAACAGGTGAGATACTTGGTGTGGGTAAGACACTTAAACGTGCACTTTATAAAGGTTTCTTAGCTGCCGGAACAGTTGTGCCTCGTAAAAACGGAACAGCTCTTGTTACAATTAAGCCGCATGATTTACCAGACTTCCTTCCTATAGCTCAAAAGCTTGATAAGCTTGGATACAGATTCCTTGCTACAGATGGAACAGCTAAATTTATGGAAGAAAACGGTATAAGCCATGTTAAAGTTGTAAGAAAAATAAGCGAAGGTGTACCAAATGTTCTTGATACAATAAGAAGCGGTGTTGTAGACCTTATTATTAATACACCTAATAAGGGCAACAGAGCTGCCAGCGATGGATTTAAAATAAGACGTACAGCTGCAGAATGTTCTATAGTTCTTATGACATCTCTTGATACAGCTAATGCCCTTGTTGATGTTATGGACAGCGATATTACAACCGACAGTGTAGATGTAATAGCATTGGAGGATATTAAATGAAAACAATAGAGTATGCTGAAATTTTGGAAAATGACAAAATTGCCGATGACATATACTCAATGACACTTTTTGCGCCTACTATAGCTAAAGAAGCTAAAGCAGGACAGTTTGTTGAAGTTTATACAGGCCTTGGGGAGTATATACTCCCAAGGCCTATAAGCATTAGTGAGATAGACAGCCAAAACGGAAAACTTACACTTGTTTATCAAACAGTAGGAAAGGGAACAGAGTATTTTAGCCAGTGCCCTGTAGGTGACTTGATTAAAATAATGGGTCCTTGCGGCAATGGTTTTGAAATTAAAAGCTGTGCTAAAAAGCATATACTTGTAGGCGGCGGAATAGGTATACCTCCACTTGTAGAGCTTTGCAAAGAGCTTAAAGGTGAAGTTACAGTATTTTTAGGTGCTAAGTCTAATCCTGTGCTTGTAGATAAATTCAGAAATTTAGGTGCTGAGGTTTATATAGCCAGCGATGACGGAAGTGTAGGCTTTAAAGGTAATGTTGTGGAGCTTATGAACGAAATTAAACCAAGCGGCGATATGATTTATTCCTGCGGACCTAAAATAATGCTTAAATTTTTGGCTAAATGGGCAAGTGAAAATAACATTCCTGTTCAGGTTTCAATGGAAGAAAAAATGGCCTGCGGTATAGGCGCATGTGTAGGTTGTGTTGTTAAAATTAAAAGAAAAGGCGAAAACGACTGGCAGAATTTGAAAGTATGTAAAGACGGTCCTGTATTTATGGGTGATGAGGTGATGTGGGATGAGTAATATAAACACGAAAGTTAACATATGCGGCGTTGAAATGAAAAACCCTGTTACCACAGCTTCAGGTACATTTGGCTCAGGCCGTGAGTTTTCGGAATTTGTTGATTTGAATAAATTAGGAGCCGTTACTGTTAAAGGTGTAGCGGCAGAGCCATGGAAAGGCAATAATGCCCCAAGAATAGCTGAGGTTTACGGTGGCATGCTTAATTCCGTAGGACTTCAAAACCCAGGAGCGGAGTATTTTATTAATAATGACATTCCGTTTTTAAGGCAGTTTGATACTAAAATAATAGTAAATATTTGCGGCCATTCTATTGAAGAATACTGTAATGCGGCTGAAATGCTTTCAGATAGTGACGTGGATTTGTTTGAGCTTAATATTTCATGCCCTAATGTAAGCCAAGGCGGAATAACATTTGGTACAGTGCCTTCTATGGCTGAAAAAGTTGTATCAGAAGTTAAAAAATACTGCAAAAAACCGCTTATAGTTAAGCTTACACCTAATGTAACTGATATTACTGAAATAGCAAGGGCAGCGGTAAGCGGCGGCGCTGATGGTTTATCGTTAATAAACACTCTTTTAGGCATGAAAATAGACATTAAAAGACGTAAACCAGTGCTTTTTAATAAAGTAGGCGGCTTTTCCGGCCCGGCAGTTAAGCCTGTTGCTGTAAGAATGGTTTATCAGGTATGCAAAGCTGTTAATGTGCCTGTAATAGGCATGGGCGGCATATCAAACTATGAAGATGCTATTGAGTTTATAATGGCAGGTGCAACTGCTGTGGCAGTAGGTACGGCAAACTTCAGCAATCCTTTTGCTACAGTAGAGATTGTTGAAGGAATTGAAAAGTATATGATTGAAAACGGTATTAAAGATTTGTCTGAAATTAGAGGCATTATAGACTGATAAGGGGGATAAATATGCTGGATTCTGCTAAAATTGAATTTATAGAATTTATGATGAGTGCTGATGTTTTAAGATTTGGAAGCTTTGTTACCAAAAGCGGCAGAAACACACCGTATTTTGTAAATACTGGTAACTACAAAACAGGTAAACAGATTGCTACTTTAGCTAAGTTTTATTCAAAACTTATTAAAGATACATGCGGAACAGACTTTGATGCTATGTTTGGCCCAGCTTATAAGGGTATTCCTCTTGTTGCTGCAACAGCGGCTAATCTTTGCACAGAATATGGTATTGATAAGCCATATTTCTTTAACAGAAAAGAGAAAAAAGACCACGGTGAAGGCGGTAACCTTGTAGGTTATGCTCCTAAAGATGGTGACAAGATTGTAATAGTAGAGGATGTTATTACAGCTGGAACAGCTATAAGAGAAACGATGCCTGTACTTAAATCAGCCGCAGATGTAAAAGTTACAGATATGTTTATTTCTGTAAACCGCTGTGAGGTTGGCGCAAATAGCAGTAAAACTGCCGTTATGGAAGTTAAAGAAGAATTTGGACTTAATGTTCATGCGATTATAACTGTTGCTGATATACATGAGTACCTTAAAGCAAAAGGAACATACGGCGATGTACTTAAACATATGGAAGAATATATGGACAAATACTGTATTTTATAATAATTAATTGACAAAAAAGTAAAAATTTTACTGATTTGTATTGAAAAAAATACAGTTACAGAATATAATAACAAAAGCATGCTAAATTGAGCATGCTTTTTTAAAATAAAATAAAGCGAGGCGTAAAAATTGAAAGTAGTACACACTATTAATGAAACGCGTGAAATTATTAAAAACTGGAGAAAAGAAGGCCTTACTGTAGGTCTTGTGCCTACAATGGGTTTTCTTCACGAAGGACACAAAAGCCTTATAACACGTGCTGTAAAAGAAAACGACAGAGTTGTTGTTAGTGTTTTTGTAAATCCTATTCAGTTTGGAGCAAATGAGGATTTGTCTGTATATCCAAGGGATATAGATAAGGATTTTGCTCTTTGCCAAGACGCCGGTGCCGATTTTATATTTAATCCTTCACCGGAAGAAATGTATTTTGGTAATTTTTCTACTTATGTAGATGCTGGTGATGTTACAAAAGAGCTTTGCGGCAAAAGCAGACCTATTCATTTTAGAGGTGTGTGCACTGTTGTTACAAAGCTTTTAAATATAGTTAAGCCAGACAGGGCATATTTTGGCCAGAAAGATGCTCAGCAGCTGGCTATTGTTAAGCGTATGGTACGCGACTTAAATGTTGATGTTGAAATTATAGGCTGCCCTATAATAAGAGAAGAAGACGGTCTTGCTAAAAGCTCTAGAAATGTATACCTTAATGAGGAAGAAAGAAAGGCCGCAGTTATACTGCATAAAGCCCTTACAAAAGGTGAAGAAATGTTTAAGGCAGGAGAAAAAGACCCTTCTGTAATTATTAAGGCTGTAAGTGATATTATAAATACTGAAAAGCTTGCTAAAATAGATTACGTTGATGTTGTAAGCTTTCCGGAAATAGAGCATATTGAAAAAATGGACAGGCCTGCTCTTGTGGCAGTTGCAGTTTACATAGGTAAAACAAGGCTTATAGATAACTTTATAACGGAATAATTATTAATAAAATTAATTATCTTAATAAATAAATGTCCGGAATACTTTTAATTTCCGGGCATTTATTTGTTGCAGTAATAGAAGCTTATGTATTTTTCTGATATATTCAGTAAATTAATGAGAAGATATAACCTATGTTAAGGAGAAATGCCATGATAAGAGCATTTAAAGAAAGTGATTTGTCTGAAGTTATGCAAATATGGTTTGATGCAAATGTGAAAGCGCATAACTTTATACCAAAAAAATACTGGCTCGATAATTATGCGGCAGTAAAAGAAATATTGCCAAAAGCAGAAGTATATGTGTATGAGGATGATTATCAACACCTAATTATGGGCTTTGTTGGGTTAACGGGAAATTATGTTGCTGGAATTTTTGTAAAAGAATATGCACAGTCAAAAGGTGTAGGAAAACATTTATTAGACTATGTTAAAACAATTAAAACATATCTTGATTTAAGTGTATATCAGAAAAATATACGAGCAGTATCATTTTATAAAAGAGAACAGTTTATTATTCAATCCGAAAATATTGACCATAGTACCAATGAAAAAGAATTTATTATGAGCTGGAACAAATAAATTCAAATTTAATATTTTGTAAAAATAGTTTAGCAGTAAATAGCTGATGTTATTTATTAATAAAAAATCCTCTGTATATTGTAATTATACAGAGGATTAACTTATTTAGGTTAAAAAGCAGTTATAAACCGAATTTTGTATTGATTAATACTCTTTATCAAATAAAAAGTTATGGTCTTTATCATATACTCTTGTTAAATAATACTCATTGCTGTTTCCATCATTTAAAATTGTTCCGCTGATATTTGTACTCAATCCAAAAAGTGTGTTTTCGTAAATATATCCACGGCTGTCTGTTGTAACAAGTATTAATCTGAATTTTCCATTGTTTCCTATATCAAATGTATCGCTTATGTGGATATATGAGTAAACATCACCGTTGTTTTCTAATTCACAGGTATATTCTTTTACAGTTTTGTCATTTGCTAAAGCTATGGCTTTTGCGCTTACTATTTCATAATCAGTGTCAGAGTATTTTGCATAGTTTACGTTTACATCACCCTCTAAATTAAGTTTGCCACCTGCAACATCACTTTTTGAATAACTAAAGTCAGCATAAATATAAGGGAAAAACATCTCTTTTGTGTTTATGCTTAGATTTTCAAGAGACTCGGAATAAGAAACGCCATTGCTCATTATTTCTATTTTATCCGGGTTTATGTCTGTTTCAATAGGGCCGTTATATGTATAAACAAAATCACCATTGGAGTATGTCATATCATAAGGCACATTGTTTATGTATATTTTAGCTATTGAACCTTCTTTATACTCTTTAGGTGTGATATTAAACTTAACTTCAACAGTGTTGTTTTCACTGTTTATTTCACCCATATTGTAATTAGTTTTTGCCAGTATGCTTGCTGATTCGTTTAAAGAGTTTCTTACATCTGCTGAAATGGAGCCTATACTTCCGCTAATGTTGCTGTAATTATTGTTTAAAGAGTTTAATGTATTCTTTATTGAATAAATCTGGTCAGTTAATGACAATGTCTTTAAATAAGTCAATCCGCAAAGTATAAGGCATATAACAGTAATTATAAGGCTTAAATTCTTTTTAGGCTTTGGGTTTTCGTTATTGTCCATAATTTCGCCTCCTTAAATTTTTGCTTATATTCTCTAGTTTTTCAAATTTTTAACTGTTTTCTTTTTCAAGCTTTAAAAGGGCTTCTTTGCGCCATATTTCACCGCCATAGCCTACTAAATCGCCATTTGAGCCTATTACTCTATGACATGGTATAACTATCCAAATTTTGTTTTTATTGTTGGCTCCACCAACGGCTCTGCATGCGTTAGGCTTGCCTATAGCTATTGCCACATCTTTATAGCTTACTGTTTTTCCGTAAGGTATTTCCATTAATTTACGCCATACGGATTTTTGAAATTCAGTTCCATTAAGTATTAATTTTAAATCAAACTCCTTGCGTTTTCCGTCAAAATATTCTTCTAACTGTACTATGCATTTTTTCATTTCACCTGTTATATATTCTGAATCTTTGTCAGGAATATCAACAGTTTTTATTGAAAGTATGCCTTCGTCATTTCCTTCTATTCTTACAAAGCCTAATTTTGATTTAAAACAGCAGTGGTATGGCATAAAAAACACTCCCTTCATGTTCTTAATGATATTTTAACATATAAAACATTACAGGAGTATAAAAAAGGAATTTTGTCATTTATTTGTAATTTCAGCAAAAGCAGAATTTAATTCGGGTACTGATAATATACTGTAATCACATGGTTTTATATTTTTGTTTTGTGTATCAAGCATATTTTCGTCGAAATATATAATAGCTGATAAATTAGGAACATAAGGGCACAAGTCGTTATAAAAATATTTTATAAACTTTTCAGCACCTTCAATCATGTATGTGTGCTCATAATTATCAAAATGGTTTACGCCGAATTGTGTGATAATTACAGGTTTTTCTGGTACGAAATTTTCACATAATGCTTTAAAGCTCTGTATTTCTTCTATGGAGTCGTAAGGTGATGTAAATACGCAGTTTAAGCCTATAAAATCTATTTGAGTCTTATTAGGAAAATATTCGCTATAAGAAAAATTATTTAAGGCGTTAAAGCTCCAAATAATTTTGGAATTGGGAGAGGCTCTTTTTATTAAAGATACAAAGTTTGAAAAATCTGTTTTGTATTTACTGCTTTCAACATCACCATAACAAGGAAAAACATTGTAAATTGCGGGGATATTTATTTTTGCAGCTTGGTTTGCAAAACGAATCATATCAGTTGTATTTTCGCTATAGTTTATTGTTATAACAGGTGTTTTGCTTTCACTAAAGCATTTTAGAATAAAATTTGAAGGAAAAGGCTCAGTTATATCAATACATACGGAATAATAGGATATATTGTTTAGCTCTTTTTCTGTTGAAGTTATATTGTCAGCATTAATGAACCTTTGAGATGCAAGTCCGTATTGAAAATTGTTTTCTGTTGAAACTTCTTCATTAATAGGCAAGCTGTTTTTAGTGTTGTTTACAAAAACGGCAGGCTCTTTTTTCTCGTTATCATTGCATGAAGTAAGTAAAAGTGAGAATAAAATTGTAATAATAATTGTTTTTTTCATGTATATTCTCCTTTAAAAAGGTGGTTTTTACAGTAATATTTTTGACTTTTGTGAATATATTTATACATGGCGCAATAAAGTTTTGGAGATGAGAAGTGTGAGAAAAAAGGACAACTTTAAACTTGCGGCGTTTTTGCGCAGTACAATACTTGGCTTAATGGTTGTAGCTGTCTGTTTTGGGGCAGCATTAAGATATATGACAGAGTTTTACGCATCGCCAATGCCTACAAACTCAGTTAAAAATACAGGCGTAATAGTTGAAAACACATCTGATAGCCAAAACAACATAGGTGCGTCTGTAACTACTGAAAATACTCAAATTGCATCTTCCTCAAACACAGACCAAAGCACAGAAAATTCGGTTTTTGTAAGCACTCTTTCGGAAGAAGAACTTAAGCTTCAGCCTGAAACTGATACAAATTATGCCACAGATATAAAGAAAGTCAGCCTTACAGAAGATGATATAAATAAACTTAAAGACTTTAGTTATTTAAAAAGTAATTTTTACATAGTGGACCAAAGAACAGACCTTTTGGAAAGTGATATAAATGTTGATGAATTTTTAAATATGGATTTAACTATAGATAAAAATTCCGACGGACCTAAGGTGCTTATATTCCACACCCATTCCAGTGAAATGTATGCCGACAGTGACCCGTCAAAGGGTGTAGAAGAAGGTATTTGGGGTGTAGGTGAGGAGCTTAAAAATATACTTGAAAATAAGTATGGTATTGAAGTTTTACATGATACAGGAAGATATGATGTAGTAGATGGCAAAAACCAGATTTTAGGGGCTTATGAAAGAATGGAGCCAGCTATAGCAAAAATTTTGGAACAATATCCATCTATTGAGCTGGTGATAGATATGCACAGAGATGGTGTAAACGAAGATGTGCACCTGATAGACGAGGTAAACGGCAAAACTTGCGCTAAAATTATGTTTTTTAACGGTTTATGCCGCCTTAATGAAAACGGTGTTTTAAGTGATATAACAAGCCTTCCTAACCAATATTTAAAAGATAATCTTGCTCTTAGCTTTAATTTGCAGGTAACGGCAAATAAACTTTATCCTGATTTTACAAGAAAAATTTACATAAACGCTTACAGATACAGTCTGCATATGAAGCCGAAATCACTTTTAATTGAAGTTGGTGCTCAGACTAATACAAAACAAGAGGCTAAAAACTCAATGGAGCCTTTAGCTGATGTTTTAAGCAGGGTAATATTGTCTGAATAAAATACGGCAAATAATAAAAAATACAAGTATGATTACAAGATTTTTTTTATACGGTATTGCAGGCTGGATAATAGAAATACTGTGGACAGCGGCGGCTTCATTAAAAAGGGGTGACAAAAGAATGATAGGCTATACGTCACTTTGGATGATGCCTATATATGGTTCCGCCGTTATGTTTGAGCCATTGTATGGTATTATTTATGTCTTACCGATTTTTGTAAGAGGCTTAATATACATGACATGTATTTTTGCGGCAGAATTTTTGTCGGGTTTTGCCCTTGAAGAAATTATAGGAAGCTGTCCTTGGGATTACAGCAGTGCCAGGTATAATGTATGTGGGCTTATACGCCTTGATTATGCGCCTTGCTGGTTTGCTGTAGGACTTTTATTTGAGTTTGGGTATAAAAATTTATTGCTTAGCGGTATTTTATAATTGTAATTTTATCTGTATATAAAACGGTGTTTCCAATTAAAATATTGGTATACACCGTTTTTTTATATTGTGTTTTTAATATAGTCGGTACATGCCTTGATATGGCACAAAAAGTGTGTTAAAATTTGAATGTTAAATTTGGTATTTATTTATAAAGGAGAGTAATATATGTGCGGATTCTGCGGTTTTACCGGTGAGCTTGTTAAAAGTGACGAGGTCCTTACAAATATGATGAATAAAATTATTCACCGTGGTCCAGACAGCGCCGGAAAGCATATAGATGAAAATGTAGCCTTAGGTTTTAGAAGGCTTTCTATTATAGACTTAGGCTTTGGCTCACAGCCTATGTATAACGAGGATGACAGTATTGTTATTACATTTAATGGTGAGATTTATAACTTTAAAGAGCTTAAAGAAGAGCTTATTAAAAAGGGCCATGTTTTTAAAAATAATTCCGATACAGAAGTTTTAATTCATGGCTATGAAGAATATGGAAAAGACATGCTTAATAAATTAAGAGGTATGTTTGCATTTGTTATTTGGGATTCCAACAAAAAAGAACTTTTTGGAGCAAGGGACTTTTTTGGTATTAAGCCATTTTATTATACAATAGTTAACGGAAATCTTGTTTTTGCTTCCGAAATTAAAAGCATACTTGAGTATCCTGGTGTTGAAAGAGAAGTAAACAGGGACGCTCTTGAAAATTACCTTTCTTTCCAGTACTCTGTTTTGCCAGAAACTATGTTTAAAGGTATATTTAAGCTTATGCCTTCACATTACTTTACATTTAAAGAAGGCAAAATGAATGTTGAGCGCTACTGGGACCCTATGTTTGATGATGCCGGAAAAGATAAAACATTTGATGAAACAGTAGAAATTATAGACACTGCAATGCAGGATTCAATTAAGGCACACAAAATAAGCGATGTTGAGGTTGGCTCTTTCCTTTCTAGTGGTGTAGACTCCAGCTATGTTGCCGCATGCTTTAAAGGTGACAAAACATTTACTGTAGGCTTTGATTACGAAAAGTACAACGAAATTGATTACGCTAAAAAGCTTTCAGAAAAAATTAAAATTGATAACTACAGTAAGTTAATATCAAAAGATGAATACTGGGACGTAATACCTAAAGTACAATATCAAATGGACGAGCCTTTGGCTGACCCTGCGGCTATTGCACTTTATTTTGTAAGCCAGACAGCGGCTAAGCATGTTAAAGTAGCTCTTTCAGGTGAGGGTGCCGATGAGTTTTTCGGAGGATACAACATTTACAAAGAACCTGACGCTCTTAAACATGTGGCATGGATACCAAAGCCTTTAAGAAAGGCCGCTGCCGGTGTAGTAAAGGCACTTCCTTTTAAGTTCAAAGGCAAAAACTATATTATAAGAGCAAGCAAAGATTTAGAGGAAAGATTTATAGGAAACGCAAATATGTTTTCTGTTGCTGAAAGAAATAAAATACTTAAAAAAGTCAGCGGAAAATATACTCCTCAGTCTATTACAAAGCCGCTTTATGACAAAGTTAAAGGAAAAGACGATGTTACAAGAATGCAATATATAGACCTTAATCTTTGGCTTATAGGCGACATACTTTTAAAGGCTGATAAAATGAGCATGGCTCATTCCCTTGAAGTTCGTGTACCGTTCCTTGATAAAAAGGTGTTTGAGGCTGCAAGACACATACCTAAAAAATATAAAGTTACAAAAGAAAATACAAAGGTTGCTATGCGTCATGCTGCTAACAGATATTTGCCTAATATGGTTGCAGAAAAGAAAAAACTTGGTTTCCCTGTGCCTATTAGAATTTGGCTTAAAGAGGACAAGTATTTTAATATAATAAAAGAAGCTTTTGAAAGTGATGAAGCTAAGGAATTCTTCAAAACAGATGAAATTATGAAGTTCCTTATTGACCACAAAGAAGGCAAAGCTGACAACAGCCGCAAAATTTGGACTATTTACATGTTCCTTGTATGGCACAATAAATATTTTGTTCAGGCGGCTTGACAAAATAGCTTTAATTTGGTAGATTGTTTAATAAATTAATAAGGTTCTGCTATGAAAAAGAATAGTAACGGATAAAAGGTCTTTAGAGAGTTTCCGGCTGGTGTAAGGAAATGTCATTTTACCGTGAAGGCGCTTTGGAGCAGTTTATTTTAAAGAGGGTATTATAACTAAATGCCAAAAAGGGTGGAACCGCGGAAGATTAGACCTTTCGTCCCTTACTTTTATTAAGTAGGGGAGAAAGGTTTTTTATTTGCTTAATTTTAAGGAGGAATTTTAAATGGCAGTTGAAAAAACTATGGAAAAAATAGTTTCTTTGGCAAAGGCAAGAGGTTTTGTTTATCCGGGCAGTGAAATTTACGGCGGACTTGCTAATACTTGGGACTATGGCCCATTAGGCGTAGAGCTTAAGAACAATGTTAAAAAAGCATGGTGGAAGAAATTTGTTCAGGAGAGCAGATATAATGTTGGTGTTGACTGTGCCATACTTATGAACCCTCAAACTTGGGTGGCTTCAGGTCACGTAGGTGGTTTCAGCGACCCTCTTATGGACTGTAAAGACTGTCACGAAAGATTCCGTGCAGATAAAATTATTGAAGAATATCTTGACACACATGGTCATATGGGCGAAGTTGCTGACGGCTGGTCCAATGAAAAAATGGTTGAGTTTATAAAAGAAAATAACATTGCATGCCCATCCTGCGGTGGACATAACTTTACAGATATAAGACAGTTTAACCTTATGTTCAAAACCTTCCAGGGTGTAACAGAAGACAGTAAAAACGTTGTTTACTTAAGACCGGAAACGGCTCAGGGTATATTTGTAAACTTTAAAAATGTTCAGAGAACAACAAGAAAGAAAATTCCTTTTGGTATTGGCCAGATTGGTAAATCTTTCAGAAACGAAATTACACCAGGCAACTTTACTTTCCGTACAAGAGAGTTTGAACAGATGGAACTTGAATTCTTCTGTGAGCCTGGAACAGACCTTGATTGGTTTAAATATTGGAAACAGTATGCTATTGATTTCCTTAAAAAACTTGGCATGACAGAAGAAAACACACGTGTTCGTGACCATAGTCCAGAAGAATTAAGCCATTACAGCAAAGCTACAACAGATATTGAATATCTTTTCCCATTTGGCTGGGGTGAGCTTTGGGGTATTGCTGACAGAACAGACTTTGACCTTAAACAGCATCAGCAGTACTCAACAGAGGATTTATCATACTTCGACCAAGAGAAAAACGAGAAATATATTCCATACTGCATAGAGCCTTCATTAGGTGCAGACCGTGTAACTCTTGCTTTCCTTTGCGATGCTTATGACGAGGAAGTAGTAAGTGTTAAAGACGGAAAAGAGGATATAAGAACAGTGCTTCATCTTCACCCAGCACTTGCACCTGTTAAGGCGGCTATTCTTCCACTTAGCAAAAAGCTTTCAGAAAAAGCTGATGAAATTTATATGAATCTTTCTAAGAACTTTAATGTTGAATATGATGACGCTGGAAGCATAGGTAAGAGATACAGAAGACAGGACGAAATTGGTACACCTTACTGCATTACAGTAGACTTTGACACAGAAACAGATGGTGCTGTAACTGTTCGTGATAGAGATACTATGGAGCAGGTAAGAATTAAAATTGATGAACTTGAAAACTATCTTAAAGAAAAGATGCAATTTTGATTATACAGCTCTGTAAACCGAGAATTTAATTGTATAAATAAAAGGGTTCGGCTATCCGAATCCTTTTTATTTTTGAAAATTAATGTACATGATTTTATATGCTATTGAATTTATGAAAATAGTTTAAAAAATTAAAAAGACCGCCAAAAATAAAGGCGGTCTCAATAGTTGTTAAGTATATTAGTGGTCTAATCCTCTTCTTATTTCTTCTTCACGTTCTCTTATAGCTGGGTCGTCTTCATAGAAAACATAGAAGTTAGGGTCAACCTTTCCAATTCCAAGATAACGTGCTTTATAATCTTTAAATAACTGCCAGAATTTTCCCTGAAGGAAAACAAGAGCAATAAGGTTTGTAAATACAGGGAATGCAAGAAGTACACTAACAAGTGACCAGAAAAGGTCGGCATCATGTCCTGTTAAAGTAATATAAGAAACTATAATTATGTTCATTACAGGGAAGTAAATTTTAAAGAATGTAATTACTTTATCTCTTAAAGCAGGTTTTCTTCTGAGCAAACGACGGATAACGGCTGCATAATATGTATACCAGCCTGCTGTTGTTGTAAGACCGAAAAGAATAGCCATTATACCCATGAAAACTCTACCTGCCATGCCGTATGTTGTTTCAAATGCTGCCATTGTAAGTGTAGCACCTGTTGTACCGTTTGACCAAAGACCTGTACATACAACTGCTAAAGCTGTAACTGAGCAAACGATAATTGTATCAACAAAAACTTCAAATGCACCCCAAAGACCCTGTCTTACTGGGTGAACTGTATCAGCAGAGCTATGGATAAGAGGAGATGAACCCTGACCAGCTTCATTTGAGTTGATTGAACGGTTTAATCCAGAACGAACTGCTGTTGTAACTGATGCACCAACAAAACCTCCTACAGCTGCTGAACCTGTAAATGCGTCATGGAAAATCATAGTTATTGCTGATGGTACATTTTGAATATTTAAAAGAACAAGTATAATTCCGCCTACAAGGTATGCAATACACATAATAGGAACTGCTACTGTAGCAAATTTAGCTATACGAGGTGTGCCTTTCCATATAACGTAAAGGATAACGATTGTATATATAATTGTTGTAGCAAGCATAGGAACACCAAAGGCATTATAAATCATTTCTGAAATTGTATATGCCTGTGAACCTTGAATAGACATTGCCAAGAGAGCAATACAGAATATAAAGCCAAGTACATAACCGAATTTAATACCCATTTCACGGCCAATACCTTTTTCCATGTATTCCATAGGTCCGCCGTAATAGTCGCCTTTTTCATCACGTGAACGATAGTAGCATCCAAGAGCTGTTTCAACCAGCTTAACCATCATTCCAAAGAAAGCCCAAAGCCAAAGCCAGAATATAGAACCAGGACCGCCTACTGCTATAGCTGAAGCAACACCTGAAATATTACCTGCTCCTACACAGCCGCCGATAGCTATACAAACGGCTTCAATAGGTGAAACAGTTCCTTCTTTCTTTTTGTTAGATTCTGATGATTTAATACTTCCTGCTGTATGTTTTAAAATATGTCCGAATTTAACAAATGGGAAAAATCCGGAACGTACTGTAAAGTAAAAACCTACAACCATAACAAAGATTATGAAGGGCAGACCCCAGAAAATACCTTCAAGTTTAAAGATTAAATCAGCTATCATAAAAATATACCCCCTTCTTAAACATAAAACACTTTGTTATCAATAACCAAAATAACAAAAATAAATTAAAATAAAAAGCTCCCCAATTTTAAAAATAATTGCATAAGATTAGTCAATGCGTCTATCCGCGGTTATTATTGACTGAAATATTTTTAATGTTTTTTGACTACCTCCTTTATCTATAAATTCTATTTCAGTATATAACATACCAAGGTATTTGTAAATAAGGTTTGAAAATATTGTAAAATATGACGATTTATTGGTGAAGTTTAATAATTATATATTTACGAAACGAAACAATTTAATTATAAATAGGTAAAATATACCAAATTAGCACTATATGAAAATATTTAATTATATTAAAAATATATTAAAAAAAGACGGTTTTTAAAAACCGTCTTTTTGAACAATAATTAAATAATTTTTCTTTCTGGCTCTGTAAGAGACGCCATTGTAGCTGTAATATTTTTAAGATAGAAAACAGACATAGCAGGGTTTTCAGCTGAGCCATACATTTTAAGAAGGTCAGGCATTATCTCAAATACTTTTTTCTTTGCTTCAATATTGTCATCATCAAAAACAACTTCGCCTGTTACTCTTAAGAAATGTGTATCTGGAGCCATTGAGCAGAACTCGATTTTTGGGTTTTCTTTAAGCTGTTTATATACTTTTTTTACATTAGCACTTACCATATAGAATTTTCCGTCGTAAATCATGTGGAAACCAAAAGGTCGTACCCTTGGCTGTCCATTGTCGTTAGTAGCTAAGTAAAAAATAGGGTTATTTTTTAAAAATTCCAATAATTCATCCATACTAAAACTTCCTTTCATATGTATTTAAAATATTATTTAACATCGCTTAAAGGTATTCCGCCTTTTACACCCCAGTTTTCAGGCGGCTGTTCGTTTATAAAAATTAGTATGCTTTCTTTTTGGAATAATGTTTTTTCTTCAAGAGCTGTTACTATACTTTTGTATAGCTGGCGCTTTAATTCGTCACTTCTTCCGGATTCAAGCTGGAGTTCTATAAAAATTTCGTAATCGTCCTGAAGCTCAAAAAGGTCTTGGTCATAACGCAAAACCCTAATATTCCTTTCGGAAGATTTAAGTGAAAGTTCATTTTTAACAACATTCATTACAATGTTTTTTACGGCAACTGCTGTTTCAACCTTCCATTTGTTTCCCATTTCTATTTTAATTGCGGGCATTTTAAGCACCTCCCTATAATCTTAAATTTTATACCAATTTTATGCTAAAGTCCATAGTGTTTTAAATGCTTTAAATGGCATCTAAAATGATAAATAAAACTCAACATACTTTTAATAAATCGTCGTATCCTATTTATAGAACAAAAAACAATGATTATAATAAATTTTTTTGTTTTAAAGAAGGATTTAGGCTTAAAATGTAGTAAATGTAATTA
The DNA here is from genome assembly GCA_944377425.1 of uncultured Clostridia bacterium. Taxonomy (GTDB): domain Bacteria; phylum Bacillota; class Clostridia; order Lachnospirales; family Anaerotignaceae; genus Neoanaerotignum_A. Next base: position 17,182 of record CALWEX010000043.1, on the reverse strand, counting down.
ATTAGTTATTGAATTGGAGGTGTTATTTTGTTAAGAGAAATCCATGAAGATTTTGAATTAAATTATCTTAGCCAAGATGCGGCCAAAAGTAGGTTTTCTAAAGGTAGAGAAAAAGAAGAAGAAAAATGCCAGATAAGAACGGATTTTCAACGAGACCGTGACAGAATAATACATTCAAAAGCATTCAGGCGAATGAAGCATAAAACACAGGTTTTTATCTCTCCAGAAGGTGACCACTACAGAACAAGGCTTACTCATACCCTTGAAGTTTCGCAAATTGCAAGAACAATAGCAAGGGCGCTTAAGCTAAATGAGGATTTAACGGAAGCCATAGCATTGGGGCATGATTTAGGGCACACTCCTTTTGGCCATGCAGGAGAAAAAGCTCTTAATATGCTTTGTTCCAAAGGTTTTGAGCATAATAAACAAAGCCTTAGAGTTGTTGACAGGCTTGAAAAAGACGGTTTGGGTCTTAATTTAACTTTTGAAGTAAGAAACGGTATTTTAAACCATAGAACAGGCGGAAAGCCTGAAACCCTTGAAGGTAAAATAGTGCGTTTATCAGATAAAATAGCCTATATTAACCATGATATTGATGATGCTCAAAGGGGAGGAATACTTAAAGAAAATAGTATACCAAGCGATATAACAGATATAATAGGACATACCAACAGCGACAGACTTAATACATTTATAAAAGATGTAATATTTTACAGCTTTGACAAAAATGATATTATAATGAGTCCTAACATAGGTCAAATTATGGCAGACCTTAGGAAGTTTATGTTTGACAATGTTTATAACGACAAGCGCTCAGAAAATGAAAGCCGAAAAGTAGAATATATGATAGGCGGTTTGTTTGAGTATTTTATTAAAAATCCGGATAAAATGAAAAATGAGTTTATAAATCTTCTTAGAAATGGGGAAGATATTGAAACTGTTGTATGTGATTTTATAGCTTGCATGACTGACAGGTACGCTGTTAAGTTGTATTCTGATTTATTTATACCATCTTCATGGAGTATTTACTGAGCATTTTACGAATAGAGAATTATAATACATAATTGTTTTTTAATATGAAATTTTTTCAAAATATACTTGATTTTTACGTTAGTCAGCGTTTTAAACAAGAAATTAATATAATTTTTGAATATTTTTAATGAAAAAGAAGGAGTTTAAATTTTTTTGTAGAAAATAACTCTTATCGGGCAGTATATCAAGCCTTTAATATCAGCTGCATCAAAATAATTTGATTGATGTGGTTTTTATATGCGGGGTGTATATATGTACTATCCACAGGAAATATTGGAAGAAGTAAGGCTGAGAAATGACATTGTAGAAGTTATAAAAGGGTATTTGCCGCTTAAAAAGAAAGGAAGCTCTTATTTTGGGTTATGCCCGTTCCACAATGAAAACACGCCTTCTTTTTCTGTCAGCGCCGATAAACAGCTGTATTATTGTTTTGGCTGTGGTGCTGCTGGCAATGTTATAAGCTTTATTATGCAGATGGAAAACTGCGATTTTGTAGAGGCAGTGCAAAAACTGGCGGATAGAGCCGGAATTACTCTGCCTAAAGCTGATTATTCGCCTGAGGCAGCTAAAAAAGAAAAGCTTAAAACAAGGTTATACGAATTACATAGTGCGGCAGGAATGTTTTTTTATCAAAAACTGCATTCGCCTGAAGGTTTAAAAGCTCTTGAATATGTTAACAAACGAAAAATAAGCGTGCCTGTTCAAAGAAAGTTTGGCATTGGTTTTGCGCCTAACAGCAGGAACGCACTTTTTGAGCATTTAAAAGAAAAGGGCTTTACTTTGGAAGAAATACTTGAAAGTGGGCTTGTACTGGAAAATAAATCAAAAAACGGCTATCATGACAGGTTTTATAATAGGCTGATGTTTCCTATATTCGACATACAAGGCAGATGTATTGGTTTTGGCGGCAGGATTATGGAAAGCGGTGAGCCTAAATACCTTAATTCACCAGAAACAATAATATTTAACAAAAAGCGAAATTTGTACGGTTTGAACTTAGCCAGAGCGGAAAGGAAAAAAGAAATAATTATTGTTGAAGGATATATGGACATGATAACTATATATCAGGCCGGATATAGAAATGTTGCTGCTTCCTTAGGAACTGCTTTTACTGCTGAACATGCTTTACTGCTTAAAAAATTTGTTTCAGATGTAATACTTGTTTTTGACAGTGACAGTGCAGGAGAAAAAGCCGCTTTAAGAGCAATACCTATTCTTACTGATGCTGGTTTAAGGGTAAAGGTTTTGCAAGTGCCGGATGGAAAGGACCCGGATGAGTATATAAAACATAATGGCTCACTTGAATTTGGTAAGCTTATAGTAAATGCCATAAGCTATATGGATTTTCAAATTAATTGTGCTCGTAAAAAGTACAGTATGGACGACAGCGAGCAGAAAATGCTTTTTACACGTGAGGCAGCAGGACTTATATCAAACTTATCATCACCTATAGAAAGGGATATGTATATTAAAAAAATATCTGACGATACGGGTGTTTCAAGACAGGCCGTTGAGGAAGAAATATTTGATACTGATAAAAAGCGTGATATTGATTTTAACAGAGAAGCCTCAAAACAAAAAATTCGTAAATATGACACAAATAATACTCAGTATATTCCTAATCTGAACGACGCTAAAGGTCTTTTACAGGCTCAAAACAGTATAATTTCAATTTGTTCAACAAAAAAAGAAATATGCAGGCGAATAATGGAAATACTTAAACCTGAGGAATTAAAAGACGAAACACGTTCAAAACTTTTAAAGTATGTGTACGATTCTTATGCGGCAGGAAAGGACATTGTTCCGGCTGATGCGGTTAATCTTTTTGACAATGAAGAAAGCCAAAAAGCGGCAGCTTCCGTTTTTAGTGTTAAAACAGATTATGATGATACAGAGGAAATAGAAAAAGCAGTTAATGAGAATATTAAGCTTATTAAACGTGCTAACTTAGATTATATAGCATCAAATGCTAAAACTATTGAAGAAATACAAGAAGCTTTGGAAATGAAGAAAAAGCTTGAAAGCTTTGAGTTACAACTGTAATTTATGTCGGCTAAATGCTGGCTTGTAATACGGGGAATCGAAAGGAAGGTTCAAATGAAAGCTGGAGACGAAGCATTACTTCTTAGTCGCCTTAAAGAACTTGTTGCTATGGCGAAAAGAAAAAAGAATGTACTCGAATACAAGGAAATTATGGACTATTTGGGGGAGATTGAATTAGAGCCTGACCAGATAGACAAGGTTTATGAGTATTTTGAGGCACAGGGAATAGACGTTCTTGGTATTATGGATATGGACGAGGACGTTGAAAAGGAAATAGATATTTCGCTTCCTGAAGGAATAAATATCGATGACCCTGTACGTATGTATCTTAAGGAAATTGGTAAAGTGCCTCTTTTAAGTGCTGATGAAGAAATAGAGCTTGCAAAAAGAATGGAAGAGGGCGACGAGGCAGCTAAAAAGAAACTTGCCGAAGCCAACCTTCGTTTGGTTGTAAGTATAGCTAAAAGATATGTAGGAAGAGGTATGCTTTTCCTTGACTTAATTCAGGAAGGAAATCTCGGTCTTATTAAGGCTGTTGAAAAGTTTGACTATAATAAAGGCTATAAATTCAGCACATATGCTACATGGTGGATTAGACAGGCTATTACAAGAGCTATTGCTGACCAGGCAAGAACAATAAGAATACCTGTGCATATGGTTGAAACAATTAATAAATTAATCAGAATTTCCAGACAGCTTATTCAAGAGCTTGGCCGTGAACCGACTGCTGAAGAGCTGGCACAGGAAATGCTTATGCCAGTTGATAAAGTAAGAGAAATTATGAAAATTGCTCAGGAACCTGTATCTCTTGAAACACCTATTGGCGAGGAGGAGGACAGTCATTTAGGTGACTTTATACCTGATGACGATATACCAGCCCCTGCTGAAGCTGCTGCGTATACTCTTTTGCAGGAACAGCTTAAAGATGTTCTTAATACTTTAACTGACAGGGAGAAAAAGGTATTAAGATTAAGATTTGGTCTTGATGATGGCAGAGCAAGAACTCTTGAAGAAGTAGGCCGTGAGTTTAAGGTTACAAGAGAAAGAATAAGACAGATTGAGGCAAAAGCACTCAGAAAGTTAAGACATCCAAGCAGAAGCAAAAAATTAAAGGATTTTATTGAATAAAATATAAAAGCTGCCGAAACAAGTATTTTTGGCAGCTTTATTTAAAATAATTGATTTGGAGGAATTTAAAATGAAAAAGATGTTTTTTACAGCAGTTTTAATATGCGCAATGACATTTTCATCAGTTTGTGCCGCATACGCAGGCCCTACAGTTACTGCTGGTACAAGACAGGTTACAGCAGACAACATAATCATAAAAGAATCAGCGCCAGGCGCTATTAAAGAGGATAAGAATATTTATTTAAGATGCCAGTATGTTTCTTTTGAAGATGGAATAGAATATAATGTTTTATCCGGCGATGGAAAAATTGACTCTGTAACATCAGAAAACGGTATTATAAAAGTTTCTATTAAATCTGAAAGCAGCAAAGAACCAATGGTTATTGAGTTAAGCAATGTTAAAATGTATCTTAACGGCAGTTTGGCTGAGGGTGCATATCCTTTGGAGCTTATAACAGAAGAAAGTGATGAATATCCAGATAATGCTTTTGGACAGTCATATAATTCAGATGATAGTAATTTTAACACAAAATATATAGTTTTTGATGATGAGTTTTTTACTGTGGAAGGCTCTACAAATATGGAAAATTCGTCAGATTATGCTAAATCACAGCTTCCGGAAGTGGTTGTTGATACAAAGGATGGTAACGACAACGGTTCTTACATAAACGATGAAAACTATGTAATGCTTCCTGTAAGGTTTATTGCAGAAGCTTTAAACGGAAGTGCTATTGTTTCATGGGATGATGCTACAAAAAAGGTAACTATTTTAATGGGTGAAAGATACATGTCTTTTACAGTAGGCAAAGACACTATGAATATAAATGGTACAGAAGTACCGCTTAATACTCCAATGGAGATTAAAGATGACAGGGCATTTTTAAGCTTAAGAGATTTAGGCTGTGCTTTAGGCATAAGCGATGATAAAATATACTGGGACGACGAAACAAAAACAGCTTATTTAAACTACAAAGGTGAGTAAATTATGGAATTATCCCAAAGGCTTAAAACAGTAGCCAGTTTGGTTAAGTACAGAAGCATTGCGGATATAGGTACTGACCATGGCTATATACCGTGCTATCTTGCCTATCAAAATAATATTGATAAAGCTATAGCATGTGATGTAAATAAAGGCCCGCTTAATAAAGCGTCTGAGAATGTTTCTCATTACGGTTTTGGAGAAATTATTGAAACACGTTTGGGCAGTGGATTAGAGCCTCTCAGTAAAGGAGAGGCCGAAACTGTAATTATAGCAGGAATGGGCGGGCTTTTAATTTGTGATATATTAAAAAAAGGTGCTGATAAGTTAGAACATGTAAAGCAGCTGATTTTACAGCCGCAAAGAGATATTTACAGTGTAAGAAAGCTTATTCATCAGTTAGGTTTTAAGATAGATGATGAATTAATGCTTTGTGAAGGCGGAAAATATTATAATATAATAAGTGCAGTAAAAGGCAGTGAATATTATACTGATGAACTGTATTATTATTTTGGTAAAAAACTTATAGATAGCAAGTCGCCTGTTTTAAAGGAATATGTTACTTTAAGATTAAATAAATATCAAAGCATATTAGAAAATGCCAGTAGAAAGTCAGAAAGCAATGCTGACATGAGTGAGTTAAAAAAATCAGTCAGCATGTATTTGGAGGTGCTTAAAAGATATGATATGCAGTGAATTAATTAAAATACTTGAGAAGAAAGCGCCTTTATATTTAGCTGAAAGCTGGGATAACCCAGGTCTTTTGGTTGGCCGCAGAAATAAAGAGATTAAAACTGTGCTTACAGCTCTTGATGTTACAGATGACGTTATAAAAGAAGCTATTGATATTAAGGCTGATATTATAGTAACTCATCATCCCCTTATATTCGGCTCAATTAAAAGCGTAAGCGATTCAACGCCTGAGGGCAGAAAAATACTTGCTTTAGCTGAAAATGGAATATGCGCTTACGCAATGCATACTAACTTAGATACGGCTTTTGGTGGTACAAACGATACATTAGCCCAAATTATAGGACTTAAAGACATTGAACCACTGGCTGTAAGCTGTCAGCAGGATGAAATGCCTAACGGTTTGGGCAGGTTTGGAAGTTTATCTAATAGTATGAAGTTTTATGACTTTGCAAAATTAGTTAAAGAAAAACTTAATCTTAACTGCTTAACAGTAGTTGGAAATAAAGAAAAAGATATATATAAAGTTGGTCTTTGCACAGGTGCAGGTTTTGAGTTTATAGAGGAAGCTAAAGCCAATGGCTGTGACTGCTATATTACATCAGATGTTAAATTCCATGAGGCACAAAAGGCTTTAAATATGGATATGTGCCTTATAGATGCCACACATTATGGAACAGAAAACATTATTGTACCTGTTTTAAGGGATTATATCCAAGACGAAGCAAATAAAGCAGGCTATGAAATTACTGTAAAAGCAAGCAAAGTAAACGGACAGGTTTTTGACTATATTAAATAATGACTTATTAAGCAGGGTGAGCAGCGTATGGATAACAAAATAACAATTACTGTTGATGGTAAAGACCAGCAGGAAATTAAGAGCGGAACATATTTTTACGAAATAGCCCAAAAGTATAGAGATAATTATAAAACAGATATTATGCTGGCTAAAAGCGGAAATGTTTTGTATGAACTGGGAAATAAAATAACCAAAAGTATGGATATAAATTTTATTGACCTTACAAACCAAGACGGAGTAAGAGTTTATTCCAGAAGTCTGTCTTTTATAATGGTAAAGGCAATAAAAGAGCTATATGGTATAGACACAAAAATTTATATTGAGCACTCAATAAATGGAAATTTATATACAGAGGTATATCAAAAGGGCTTAACAGTAGATGAGAAGTTTTTATCTGAAGTAAAAAGTAAAATGCAGGAAATAGTTAACGCTAATCATCCTATAGAGCGGCTTATTGTAAGTGCTGATGAGGCTATAGAGCTTGCTTCTAAATATGGCATGGAAGATAAGTCGCGGCTATTGGCCTATAGAAGAATATCTTGTGTAAGTGTTTATAAACTTGATGATTTTTATGATTATTATTATGGCTATATGTTGCCTTTTACAGGGTATCTTAAGATATTTGACTTATCCCTTTATGAAAAAGGATTTCTTCTCAGAATGCCATCTACTAAATGCCTTTATGCTCCTGAAACTTACGATAACTTTGAGAAAATATCAAAAGTTTTTATGGAGCAGCTGGATTGGTGTAATTTAATGGAAGTAAAATGCATTGCAGATTTAAACGATGTAATCGCAAAAGGCGGCTTTGATGAGCTTGTTAGAGTAAACGAGGCTTTGCATGAAAAGAAAATAGCAAACATTGCCGATGAAATAACAGCAAGAAGTGATAAAGTTAAAATTGTGCTTATAGCTGGGCCATCATCTTCAGGCAAAACATCTTTTGCTCAAAGGCTGTGTGTTCAGCTTAGGGTAAACGGAATTAAGCCTCAGGCTATAGGTATGGATGATTATTTTGTTAACAGGGACAAAACACCTCTTGGTCCTGATGGAAAGCCAGATTATGAAGGTTTGTCTGCTCTTGATTTGAAAAAGTTTAATAAAGACTTAAACGACCTTATAAACGGCAAAGAAGCCATAATTCCGTCATATGACTTTATTACAGGCAAAAGAAGAATAACAGGCAGAAAACTTAAACTTCATAAGGGCGAAATAGTGGTTATAGAAGGCATACACGGCCTTAATACTGAGCTTACAAAGGCTATACCAGAAGAAGCTAAGTTTAGAATATTTGTAAGCCCTATGACACAGCTTAATGTAGATGCCCATAACTGTATTTCAACATCAGATAGCCGTTTAATTAGAAGAATTGTGCGTGATTACCAGTTCCGTGGCAATTCTGCAGCAGAAACTATAAGTGTTTGGCCTGATGTTCGCCGTGGAGAGGAAAAAAATATATTCCCGTATCAGGAAAATGCCGACGTAGTATTTAACTCAGCTACCATTTATGAGCTTTGTGTTTTAAAAGCTTTCATACTTCCAAGGCTTTATAAAATAGACAAAACCATGCCGGAGTATATTGTGGCAAACAGGCTTATAAAGTTTCTTGATTATTTCCTTTGCGCTGGAACAGACGCCATACCTGATAACTCATTAATTAAAGAGTTTGTTGGTGGAAGCGTATTTAATGTTTGACATAAAAAACTATATATGATAAAATAACTTTTTGTGAGTAGGCCAGATGGTCGCCCTATTTTTAGGGAGGAAAGTCCGGGCTTCATAGAGCAGGGCGCCGGTTAACGGCCGGTGAAGGTGACTTCAAGGAAAGTGCAACAGAAATAAACCGCCTGTTTTAACAGGTAAGGGTGGAAAGGTGAGGTAAGAGCTCACCGCTTTTCTGGTAACAGAGAAGGCTCTGTAAACCCCGCCTGAAGCAAGGTCCAAAAAAGCATATGGAATTGCTCGTTCCGCTTTAACATGACCGCATGATGATGCTGGCGACAGCATACCAAGATAGATGACCGTCTAATACAGAACCCGGCTTATAGGCCTGCTCATTTAAAAATAAATATTGATTATAAATAATTAGTGCGGAATTGTTTGCCTTTACAAACGGCTCCGCACTTTTTTATTAATCTTTAATATTGTTTGTTTTATTTGACATAAACGGCTACAGGATATAAAATTAAATAAAATTGAATATAAAAACTTTCTGGTGCCTGCCTTTAAGGGCAGGATAATAGGGAAGAAGGGTGAAATTCCCTCACGGTGCCGCCGCTGTATTAACTTGTTTTATACTCTTTATTTATGCCACTGTTTAAACGGGAAGGCTAAAGAAGTTTAAGTTTAAGTCAGAAGACCTGCCAAAAAGTTATGTACCTCCGCCGGGTCAGCGGAAAAGGGCATTTGATGTGTTATTTTTGTGCCTTTTTTAAAGGCACTTTTTATTTTACATAGTTTTAAGGAGAAAAAATGAATAAAAAAGCGATACTTGCAGTTAGTTTTGGTACCAGCTACAGGCAGACAATGGAAAAAACCATAAGCTCTATTGAAAATAAAATATCAAATGAATTTAGTAACTATGATATTTATAGAGCTTTTACAAGTGGTATAATAATTAAAAAGCTTAAAAGCGAAGGCTTTAATATTGATGGTGTTTCAGAGGCTATTGAAAAACTTATTTCCCTTGGTTATGATGAATGCTATATTCAGCCAACACATATTATAGCTGGGTTGGAATACGAAAAAATTATAAATGAAGCTAAAGTTTATGAAAATAAGTTTAAAGTATTTAAAATAGGAAAGCCCCTTCTTTATACAACAGCGCATATAAATAACCTTATTGATATACTTGTTAATAACATTGATTATAACAAAAACGAGGCTGTTGTTTTAATGGGTCATGGAAGCGAACATTTTGCAAATACTGTTTACGCTTCTCTTGACTATATGTTAAAAGAAAAAGGATACAGTAACTTTTTTGTAGGAACAGTTGAAGCCTATCCGAATATTGAAACTGTTCTAAGACTTGTTAAAAACTCAGGGTTTAAAAAAGCTGTTATACTTCCTCTTTTGATTGTTGCCGGTGACCACGCTTTAAACGATATGTCATCAAATGAGCCTGACAGCTGGCTGAGTGTTTTTAATAATGCTGGAATTTCAGCAAGAGCTGTTGTTAAGGGTCTTGGAGAGTATAACGGAATAGCTGAAATGTATATTGAACACATAAAAAGCTATATGGGTTTGTAAGGTGGTTTAATGTTTAATCTATATGTTGAAAATGGGCCTAATAGAAAACTGAGATGCGGCTATACAACGGGAACATGCGCCGCTGTTGCTTCTAAGGCCGCTGTTGAGGCTCTTTTAAGAGGTAAAACTCCTGAAAGCTGTTTTGTTATTACACCTAAAGGAATAAAAGTAGAGATTGAAATTATAAAAAAATATATATCCGGCGATAAAACGTCTTGTTCGGTAATAAAAGATGCTGGGGATGACATAGACGCTACAGATGGAATAGAAATTGTTTCTACTGCTGAAAAAATAGAAACTGGGATAATAATTGAAGGCGGAAACGGCGTGGGAAAAGTAACAAAAGCCGGACTTGACCAGCCTGTTGGAAGTGCCGCAATTAATTCTGTTCCACGCAAAATGATAAATGATTGTGTTAAAGAAATCTGTGAAAAATACGGATATAAAGATGGAATAAAAATTACAATTTCAGTGCCGGAAGGTGAAAAAATAGCAAAAAAAACATTTAACCCAAACATAGGTATAACAGGCGGTATTTCAATAATAGGCACAACGGGAATTGTTGAGCCGAGAAGCTTAAAGGCGATATTTGATACAGTTAAACTGGAACTTAATGTTTTAAAAACTGACGGAAATGAAAGCGTTATAATTACACCTGGCAATTATGGGGAAAGTTTTTTAAATACAATGAATTTTAATGTTCCTTTTGTTAAATGCTCTAATTTTATAGGTGATACATTAGACGAAGCAGTAAGTCTGGGGTTTAAAAATATACTTCTTTGCGGACATTTCGGCAAGTTTGTAAAATTGGCAGGAGGTATGTTTAATACTCATTCTTTTTATGGTGACTGCCGGATGGAAATATTGTGTGCTCATGGAGCTTTGTGCGGTGCTTCCAATAACATTTTAAAAAGTATTATGGATTGTGCAACAGTAGATGCCGCACTTGATATTTTAAAATATAACAATACAGTTTTTGATAATGTTATGAAATCGATTATAGATAAAATTCAGTTTAATATAGATAAAAAACTGCCTGAAAATGTTATTTGTGGAGTACTTATATATACAAATAAATACGGAATTATAGGAACAAGTGAAAAAGGCAAAGAATTAATTGAAAAATTCGGAGGATAAAATGTCGGAAGGTTTGCTTTACGGAGTGGGCATAGGCCCTGGTGACAGTGAGCTTTTAACTTTAAAGGCTTTAAAAATACTAAAAGAAAACAGAGTTTTGGCTGTGCCACAAACAAAAGGCGAAAATAATACAGCTCTTGATATAGTTTCTCAGGTTTTGGATATTTCAGATAAAGAAATTTTATATATTAATTTCCCTATGACAACAGATAAAGAGCTTCTTAAAGAAAGCCATAAAAAAAGTGCTCAGTTAATAAGCAGTTATTTAAATAAAGGTGAAAATGTGGTTTTTATAAGCCTTGGAGATATTTCAATATATTCAACATTTGGCTACATAAACAGCATTATAAAAGATATGGGATATAAAACTGTAATGATTCCAGGAATACCAAGCTTTTGCGCTGTAAGCTCTGCTTTGGGTATAAGTCTTACAGACATGAAAAAGCCTATTCATATTATACCAGCTGTTCATGGAGATATTGAAGAAAGTATTAAGCTTGACGGAACAAAGGTTTTTATGAAAAGCGGAAGCAGTGCAGAAGACTTGAAAAAAGCAGTACAGGAAAAGGGACTTACCCAAAAGGCTTATGCTGTTACAGACTGCGGATTTGATACGGAAAAAATATTTTACGATGTTAATGATATAACAGATAAACTTGGCTATTTTACTACTTTTATAGTAAAGGACTGAAGAATATGATTGATTTTGTTGGAGCAGGCCCAGGTGCAGCGGATTTAATAACATTAAGGGGGCATAAGCTTTTATCGGAAGCTGATGTAATAATATACACTGGCTCCCTTGTAAATGAAGAAGTTATAAATTGCCGAAAAAAAGACTGTAAAGTTTATAACAGCGCTTATATGACACTTGAGGAAGTAATGGAAGTTATGATTTCCTCAGAAAGAAAAGGCCTTAAAACAGTAAGGCTTCATACCGGTGACCCTTCTATTTACGGTGCAATACGTGAGCAAATGGATATACTTGATAAAGAAAAAATTCAATATAGAGTGTGCCCGGGAGTAAGCTCATTTTGCGCCGCGGCTGCCGCTTTAAATTTAGAATATACTCTGCCTTCTGTTTCTCAGTCGGTAATTATTACAAGAGCAGAAGGACGCACACCTGTGCCTGAAAAAGAGAATATTTCTGAATTAGCAAAGCATGGTGCCACAATGGTTTTGTTTTTAAGTGTGGGATTAATTGAAAGTGTTGTAAATAAGCTTTATAAAGCTGGTGTTAGCAAATATACTCCGGCAGCTATAGTATATAAAGCCAGTTGGCCTGATGAAAAAAAGTTTGTTTGCACAGTTGAAACACTTAAAGATACTGTTTTAAAAAATAATATTAAAAACACAGCTCTTATTATAATAGGAAATGTCATTAATTCAGATTATGACAGAAGCTGCCTTTATGACCCGACATTTTCAACCCTTTTCAGAAAGGAAGAAATAAAATCTGATGAGCACTAAAGTTGCTATTATTAGCTTTACCGAAAGAGGAAGCACTGTTGGAAAAAATTTGAGCTGTGCCCTTACAGAAAAAGGATATTTGTGTACTTGTTTTGCTCCTGAAAAATTTGCTGTAAAACTTGGATTCGAAAGCATAAATGAAGAATATATCAAATGGGTAGAAAGCATATTCAACAGGTATGATGTTCTGCTTTTTATAAGTGCCATAGGAATTGCTGTAAGAGGTATTGCGCCTTATATAAAAGATAAATTTACAGACCCGGCAGTAGTTGTTATAGACGAAAGAGAAAATTTTGCAGTACCTTTATTAAGCGGACATGTAGGCGGAGCGGTGGAGTTTGCAAAAGTTATATGCGAAATAACAAATGCTGTTCCTGTTATAACAACTGCTACAGATATAAACAATAAATTTGCCGTTGATGTTTTTGCAGTAAAAAACCATTTAAAAATAATTCAGAGAACAGAAGCTAAAGAAATTTCGTCAGCATTGCTTTCGGGGGGAAATATATCTTTTTTATGTGATTCTGATTATTATGGAAAAATTCCTCAGGGTGTTAAATTTTCTGATAAAGGTAATATCGGTTTTGTTGTTTCAGTATTCAATAAAAAATTATATGATGTAAATTTAAACCTTGTGCCTAAAAAAGTTTGTTTGGGAATAGGGTGCAAAAAGGATACACCTAAAGAAAATATAGAAAAAGCTGTTAATTCCTTTTTGGAAGAAAACAATATATTTGAGGAAGCTGTAAAATCTGTTTCAACTATTACAATTAAACAGAATGAAAAAGGAATTACTGAATTTTGCAATGAAAAAGAATGGCCGGTTAAATATTTTACTGCTGAAGAATTAAACATGGCAAAAGGCGATTTTAATTCTTCTGACTTTGTAAAAAAAGTAACCGGTACAGATAATGTATGCGAAAGAGCCGCTGTTCTTTCTTCCGGAAACGGAAAACTTATTGTAGGAAAGACAGCATTTAATGGCATAACTTTGGCCGCAGCTTGTGAGAAATGGAGTGTTGATTTTGGCTAATTTATATATAGTTGGTACAGGCCCAGGAGAAATTAGTAAAATGACAGCTGAGGCCCTTGAAGCTTTAAAAAAATGCAATACTATTGTGGGATATACTGTATATTGTGGTTTGTTAAAAGAGTATTTTCCAAATAAGAATTATATATCTTCTGCTATGAAGCAGGAAAAAGAAAGATGTACTTTGGCTTTAAACAATGCCAAAAAAGAAGACACAGCAATGGTTTGCAGTGGTGACGCCGGAGTATATGCTCTAGCAGGACTTATATTAGAGCTTAAAAATGATGATGATGTAAATATAAAAATAATACCAGGTGTTACAGCAGCATTAAGCGGCGGAGCACTTTTGGGAGCGCCTTTGGGACATGATTTTGCTGTTATAAGCTTAAGCGACCTTTTAACGCCTTATGAGGTAATAGAAAAAAGATTGAAATATGCTGCCATGGGTGATTTTGCTATTTGTATTTATAACCCTTCAAGCAAAAAAAGAAAAGATTATTTAAGAAAAGCTTGTGAAATTTTGCTGGAATATAAAAAGCCAGATACTGTATGCGGTATTGTTAAAAATATAGGCAGAAATGAAGAAACAAAACTTATAATGACTCTTGAAGAGCTTAAAAATTATGAATCTGATATGTTCACAACTGTGTTTGTGGGTAATTCCAATACTTATGTAAAAGACGGATATATTATAACACCAAGAGGATACATTCTTTAAGGAGAGGTTTAAATGGGGGATATTCTGCTTTTTGCAGGCACAACAGAAGGAAGAAAAGCCGCTGAATTTTTGTCTTTATCAGGTATTAAAACTGATGTACTAACTGCTACAGAATATGGAAAAAGCATTATTGAAATAAACAGTGATTTTATAAATGTTATATCCGGCAGGCTTAATGAAAGCGAAATGGAAAAGATGTTGTCTACAAATAAATATAAGCTTGTAGTTGACGCAACGCACCCATTTGCCCAAAATGTTACGGAAAACATAAAAAGTGCCTGCAAAAATACAAAAACTGAATATATACGGCTTTTAAGAGATACTTCAAATACAGAAAATTTGAATTGTGTTTATGTTAAAAATCACTCTGAAGCTGCTGAATATTTAAAAAATAAAGAAGGTAACGTTTTTTTAACAACAGGCAGCAATAATATTGAAGATTATTTAACCGACAGCAATTTAAAAGAACGTATTTTTGTACGTGTTCTTCCTTTGGCAGAGTCTTTGGATAAATGTCTTAAATCCGGCATAAATCCTGCACATATTATGTGTATGCAGGGGCCTTTCAGCGAAGAATTTAATATTGCTTGTATTAAAGAAACAAATTCAAAATTTATTGTAACAAAACAAACAGGCTCAGCTGGAGGCTTTGATGAAAAATTATCTGCTGCAGTAAAATCAGGAGCCCAGACAGTTGTTATTAAAGCTCCAAAAGAAGAAGGAGTTTGCTTTACTGAATTTAAAAATATAATAAAAAATCTATTCAACATCAAAGAAAAAAAGATTGTTAATTTGGTAAGTGCAGGACCTGGAAAAAAAGAACTTTTAAATTTTGAAGCTGTTAAAGCAGTAGAAAACAGCTCTCTTGTTATAGGTTCAAAACGTGTTTTGGAGTGTTTTGATTTAAAAGACAAAAAGATAGAATATGCCATAAACTCAGAGAAAATTAAAGATATAATATATAAAAACACGGACGAAATTATTTCTGTTGTTTTTTCTGGTGATATAGGTTTTTACAGCGGAGCAAAGAATTTAGTTTCGCTTCTTAATGAAGATGAGTTTTGTGTGAATAAAATAAGCGGAATTTCTTCTTATGTGTACTTTTTAGATAAAACAAATAAAATTCATAATGATGTTTTATTTTTAAGTATGCATGGCAGGAATATTAATTTTGTTGATGCTATTAAAACCAATTACAAGACGCTTATTCTTTTGGGTGATGAAAATGATGTTTCCAAAATATGCACGGAACTTGTTAAAAACAACATGAGCAATGCAGATGTTTTCATTGGTGAAAATCTCTCCTATGATGATGAAAAAATAACTGTTGGAAAAGCCGAAGATTTTATTAATTATAAAAATAATAAGCTTTCGGTTATATATATTGAAAACCCAAAAGCAGCAAGCCGAATTTATTCCTTTGGATTAAACGACGATTCATTTGAAAGAAATTCTGTGCCTATGACGAAAAGTGAAGTCAGGGCTGTTTCTATGTCTAAACTTATGCTAAGTGAAAATTCGGTTGTTTACGATGTAGGAAGCGGCACAGGCTCTGTAAGCATAGAGTGTGCATTAATGGCTAATAAAGGCCAAGTTTTTTCTGTTGATAAAAACGAAAGTGCCATAGAATGCCTTAATAATAATATTTCTAAATTTGGCGTAAGCAATATAAATGTTATTAAAGGGGAGGCTCCAGAATGTTTAAAAAGCCTTCCAATACCAACTCATTGTTTTATAGGCGGCAGCTGCGGAAAGCTTTTGGAGATTATTAAAACTTTTTTAGAAAAAAACGCTAAAACACGTTTTGTAATAAATGCCATAAGTCTTGAAACGGTACTTGAAGCTAAAAAAGCAGCATTAAGCTTAGGCTGTGAGGATTTAGAAATTGTAAATGTAAGTGTAAGCAGGGCAAAAAATGCAGGTGATTTAAGCTTAATGATGGGGCTTAACCCTGTATTCATCATTTCTTTTACCGGTAAAGGGGAGTAAAAATGAGTAGGTTACTGATTGCAGCGCCTAAAAGTGGAAGCGGCAAAACTATTATTACATGTGCCCTTATTAATATATTGAAAAACCGTGGTTTAAAAGTTATATCTTTTAAATGCGGACCTGATTATATAGACCCTATTTTTCATAAAACTATCCTTGAAATTCCCAGCCGAAATATTGATACTTTTATGTCTGACAATAAAACGGTTTTAAGTATTTTGGGAGAAAATACAAATAATGGCGAATTTGGTTTAATAGAGGGTGTAATGGGGTATTACGACGGAATAGGAGGAATATCAACAAAAGCAAGCTCTTATGAGATTTCTTCTTTAAGCAACACACCTGTTTTACTTGTTTATGATGTTAAGGGGAGCTCTCTTACTGCTGCGGCAGTAATTAAGGGTATGGCGGAATTTAAAAAAGACAGCAATATTAAGGCTGTACTTCTTAACAGAGCAACTGAGGGAGTTTATAATTCGCTTAAAAATGTAATTGAAAACGAAACAGGAGTTAAAGTTATAGGATACCTTCCGGAGTTAAAAGACTGCGAGTTTAAAAGCCGTTATTTAGGACTTTCTTTAGGTGAGAGTAAAGAAGAAGTGCTTGAAAAAATAAATAATATCAGCAATGTTTTAGAAAAAACTGTTGATATTAATCGTTTAATTACTCTTGCTAAAATAGCTCCTAAAATAAGCTTTAGTACAGAAAAAATAGAACCTTTTGCACAAGGAATTAAAATAGCTGTTGCTTATGACGAAGCTTTTAACTTTTACTATCAGGATAATATTGATTATTTGATAAAAGCTGGAGCTGAAATAGAGTATTTTTCACCGCTTAAAAACGAAAGTATTCCAAACAATGCAAATGGTTTAATAATAGGCGGCGGATACCCAGAGCTTTTTGCAAAAGAACTTTCTGAAA
>CALWEX010000042.1 GCA_944377425.1 uncultured Clostridia bacterium | reverse complement strand
GGTACAAGGGGTATAACCGAAGGCACAAAGAAAAGTGTAAAAGGCATATCAAACTTATGAGAGCATACTCTTGAAAAAGCTGCTACAAAAAGCGCCGCCACAAATACGCCTAAGGATTCAATACCTGTTGCGTGGTAAAGCCATATATAAATTACCCATGAAAGGCCACCGCATACTGTGCAGTAGGGTATTTTTTTGCGTGGAGCATTAAAAAGTATAGCAAAAGAAAAAGAGGAAATTCCCGCAAATATAAAATCAGTAAATATATTATCCAGTACCATTTTAACACCTCATATTATAGAACCGAAAAGCCACAGTGTTGTTATAACGCCTGTTGCTATGCCTATTGAAGTAACAAGGGCTTCAGTAATTTTGGCGTTTCCTGCCACATAATCGCCATAAAGCAAATCCCTAACGGCATTGGTGGCGGCAAAGCCGGGCACAAGGGGCATAAGAGAGCCCAGTATTACACTGTTATAGCTGTCGGCTATGCCTATAATATAAAATATATATGCAATAAAAGCTACAACGGCACTTCCGGCGGCATTGCTTAAAAATACAGAAATATCATATCTGCCCAGCATTTCCATAACTATGCCTTGAAATATGCCGGCTAAAAGGGCCACAAAAGCGTCGGCTATGGTTCCCCTAAAAAGTATAGTAAATGCAAGGCATATAAGGCTGTAGGCCGCTATTCTAACACGTACTTTAAAATCTGTAAGAGCGTCTATGTCCTCAAGGGCTTTTAAGCATTCATCTAAAGTTTTCCTTTTTTCAATAAAATCAACTGCAAGTCTGTCGCAGGCAATAACTTTTTCAAGATTTATCCTGCGGCCGTAAGCACGTTTAATTTCGGAAAAAGTGCCGCCCATGTTATTGTGAAGTGTTACCATAACACTTGTAGGCACAGCAAAAACCTCAGCGCTGTGTACTCCGTCAGATGCGGCAATACGCATAATTGTTTGTTCTGTGCGCTGTATCTCGGCTCCGTTTTTAATCATAAGCGTTCCTAAATTAACTACGAAATTAAGAAGCTTTTTTTCGTTTAAATCCATACTTTCTCTCCGTAAAAAACATTATAAAAGCTAATTTAAGCTAAATTTAATAAATTTATAGCCTATAAATAGATAATAATATATGAATTTGTTTTATGCAATGAAAAAGTTTAGAGTATATAAACAATAAATATAATGCATGTCCATAAAAAATTATTGTATTTATGGTATAATTTAATAAAACGAAAGTAAATATATTAAATAGGTAAAGGGGTGTTGTTATGGATACAAAAGAAGCAATTAAATTAAGGCATTCCGTAAGAAAATATACAACTAAGCCTATACAAGGCGAAACTTTGAAGCATCTTTTGGACGAAATAAAGGTCTGTGTATACGAAAGCGGTTTAAATATACGCCTTATTAAAGATGAACCAAAGGCTTTTGGCGGATTTATACCGGGCTATGGTATTTTTAAAAACGTAAAAAATTATATTATTCTTTCAGGCTCAAAAACTGATGACTTAGACGAAAAAGCCGGCTGGTATGGCGAAAGAATAGTGCTTAAGGCAATACAGCTTGGCCTTGATACCTGCTGGGTTGGACTTACGTTTAAAAAAGGCATTGCCAAAAACTATGTAAAAGACGGAAATAAAATTATCTGCGTTATAGCTGTAGGCTATGGCGAAAACCACGGCGTACCGCATAAAAGCAAAACGCCGGATAAAGTATGCGTATTAAACGAAAAACCGCCGAAATGGTTTAAAGAAGGTATAAATGCGGCACTTTTGGCACCAACGGCAGTAAACCAGCAAAGATTTAAGTTCTTTTTAAACGGCAATAATGTAAGAGCTGTTTCTACAGGTGGTTTTTATTCCAAAGTGGATTTAGGCATTGTTAAGTACCATTTTTTAATAGGTGCCGGAGAAGAAAATTTTAACTGGGAATAAAACATAAAACGGATTTAAGTATATAAAAATAATACTTAAATCCGTTTTGTTTTTTGTTTAAAATATAATTTTGCCGCCGTAAATTGTTTGGATTGCTGTAACAGGGTGTTCCTCCACAGACCATAATTTAAGTGTGTTAGGGTGTGCATTGTAAGACGGAAAATCCGAGCTTGTTATATCAACTCTTAACCGTGTGCCGCTTTTAATTAACGCCGCAACAGTATTAAGGTTTATTGTAATTTTAACTTTTTCATTTGGCTTGTATTGTCCTACGGCCTGCTTTAGTGTTGTAATGCCGCTTCTTAAGTAATAGGCTTCGCCGTTTTGGTGCACTGTAGAAAGCCTTACAAAAAAGCATGTGTCTGGTGCTGACGAGCTTACATAAATTTCTGCCGAAATTGGGTTTTCAATTAATGTGTCTTCTTTAAAAGGCTCAGATACAAATGATAAAACATCACTTCTGTAGCCTGCTTGTGGTATGCGGCGTCTTCCTTCTGATGTTGCTTTGTTTTTGTGGTATAAGTAGTCTATCATTATAACTTCACTGCCATAGCTTGGAGCGGGATTTTTAGGGTCGTATTCATATTTTAAAGGCTTTGGCTCTTTTTCGGTTTGGCTTAATGTTTTGTCAAATGTGTTTATGTACAGTGTCCTTTGGCCTTTTTGCTTGAAGCTTTTGAATATCCTGTAGTTATTTAAGCCATAAACATAGGCGTTTATTGAACCTTCCTCAAGCGGCTGAAAATAATCTTGTCCCTTTAAGTGATGGTTAAACCAGTTAAGTTTTGAGCGTATAAATCTTTTGCCAACAGGCTCAAAGGCGTTTTCTTCTTTTAAATCAGAGCATAAGCCTTGTTTATGGTTAGTAGGTGTAATTATCATATAGCTTTTGCTTCGTGTTTCTTCCGGCATTTTTTCCCATGCTTTAAGCATTCCGCCAAAATGCGGGTCGTACCAGCCGGCATGGGCAAGAATAGGCACTTTAATGTTTTTTGGTATGTCTTTAAGTATTCCATATGCTCCGCTTTTATAAAGCTCGTCGTCCTTTTCTTCGCCTAAAAGCCACTGTCTGTACCAATCAAGTTTTTGGCCTAAAACGGCTTTATCAGCATACATCTGGGGCGAATAGTTAATCATTTTTGAATAAGCTTCGTCGGCAGAAATAGCCATGTTTTTTATTCCGGAATTATAGGCTGTCCAGCCGGAGTAGGCTTCTATATGAAACATTCCGTTTGTGTAAAGCAAGTCGTGGCGGTAAGGGCTGTAAACCTCAAAATTAAGTGTTTTAACTTCTGGCGGAAGCAAATCACATATTATATACTGGCACATTGTAAGATAAGAAGTACCTGTCATGGCAATATTTCCGTTGCAGTAAGGCTGATTTTTAATATAATTTACTGTGTCTATGCCATCGTTACGCTCGTTTTTGGCAGGGAACCACTCGCCTTGACTGCCAAAGCACCCGCGGCAGTTCTGGGCTATGCATATATATCCGTAAAAAGCCATTTCGTGGAAAAACCTAAGGCTTTGCGGGCCGTATGGTGTGCGCATAAGTATAACAGGAAGGCTTGAGGCACCAACAGGAAAAGCTCCATGGCATAAAAGATTGACTCCGTCACGCATTTTAATGTAAAAATTCCGTATTTCTATTTCTTCAAACTCCGGTTTAAGAGGTATGTCGTCTATAATCTCTTTGCCATAAGACAGGGAATAAACGTCTGAAAATTTTAATATCATAAATACACTTCCTTTATGGGTTGAAACTGTACTGTAGGAATTGAGTTTAAATAAACAGTGTGTTTATTATTTTGCTGTTTTATAGGATAAATATTTAACATACATAGTTAAAACATTATAATAAAAATAGAATTATTTTAATGCAGTAAACTAATTGCTTAAATTTTGTACTGATTATACTAAAACTTTGGCATATTTGCAATGATTGCGTATTTTAGACTGAATGAGAAATAATTAACAAGCTCTATCATTTCACTTGTAAAAGACATGACGCTATGGTACAATTTATAAGTAAATTGTGCTTTAATTTATGGAAATTAAAGGGGGAAAATAAACAAATGGCAAAGAAAAGTGATATCACAACAAAAGGTCTTGAAAGAGCTACCCACAGAGCGCTCTACTACGCAATGGGTGTTCTTGATGAAGACCTTGAAAAACCTATTATTGGCGTTGTAAACGCTCAGAACGAAACAATGCCTGGCCACAGACATCTTGACACAATAGCAAGAGCCGTTAAAGACGGTATTATTGCTGCTGGTGGTACTCCTATTGAGTTCCCTACAATCGGTATCTGTGATGGTATTGCACAGGGTAACTATGGTATGCATTATCCTCTTGCAAGCCGTGAGCTTATTGCAGACTCAGTTGAGTGTATGATGAACGGCCACAGCTTTGATGCTATGGTTATGATTCCTGACTGCGATAAAATTACACCTGGTATGATTATTGCAGCTGCAAGACTTGATGTACCTACAATTATCTGCTCCGGCGGTGTTATGGCTACTGGCTGCATGGACGGCGAAAAAGTAGGCTATACAGACCTTATGGAAGCTTCCGGTCTTGTTCAGAGAGGTATTAAATCCCATGAATGGCTTAACGAGCTTGAGCACAGAGCACTTCCTGGCTGTGGCGCTTGTAACCTTCTTGGAACAGCAAACTCAATGAACTTCCTTACAGAGGCTCTTGGACTTTGCCTTCCTGGCGCTACACTTCCTGCAATGAGTGGTATGAAGCTTGCTGTTGCTAAGAGAACAGGTATGCAGATTATGGAACTTTGGAAGAAAGGTATTACAGCTAAACAGATACTTAACGAAAAAGCTATCCATAACGCACTTGTTGTTGATATGGCAATCGGCGGTTCATCAAATACAATGCTTCACCTTGCAGCTATCTGCAAAGAGGCTGATATTCCATTTAGCTTTGATGAAGTAGAAAGAATTGCAGCTATTACACCACACCTTGTAAAACTTAAACCATCAGGCCCTCACTATCCTGCTGACTTTGACAACGCAGGCGGTGTTACAGCTCTTATGGAAAGACTTAAAGAGTATGGTCTTATTGAGGACAACCTTACAGTTACAGGTAAAACTGTTTACGAAAACATTGCTGGTCACGTTGTTAAAGACGAAGACGTTATACGTAACAAAGAAACAGCTTACAGCCTTACAGGCGGTCTTAAAATTCTTTACGGTAACCTTGCAAAAGAAGGCGCTGTTTGCAAAAAAGCCGGTGTTGTACCTGAAATGCTTAAACACACAGGCCCTGCAAGAGTATTTGACCAGGAAGAACCAGCTGTTAAAGCTATCTACAACGGCGAAATTAAACCAGGCGATGTAGTAGTTATCCGTTACGAAGGACCTAAAGGCGGCCCTGGTATGAGAGAGATGCTTACACCTACATCAGCTATTATTGGTATGGGTCTTGGCTCATCTGTTGCTCTTATTACAGACGGACGTTTCTCAGGTGCTACAAGAGGCGCAGCTATCGGCCACGTTTCTCCAGAAGCAGCTGAAGGCGGTCTTATTGCATTTGTAAAAGACGGCGACAGCATTTCAATTGATATTGAAGCAGGCGTTGTTACACTTAATGTACCAGACGAAGAAATCGAAAAGAGAAAAATCGGCTGGGAGCCTCATAAACCACCTGTTAAACCAGGCAGCTACCTTGACAGATATTCAAAGATGGTTTCATCTGCTATGTCAGGTGCGGTATTTAAAAGATAATTTAGTTTAAAATATAAACGGGTTCACTTTTGTGAGCCCGTTATTTTTGTTGCCTTATTATAAGTATTGCATTACAATTAGGGATATATAATAATGTGCAGTTACTTAATTTTTTTGAAAGGCGGTAATAAAATGAGCGTACTTAACTGTATAATACGCCGTGAGGAAGAACGTGACTACGAAGATGTATCCGAAGTAATAGAAAAAGCTTTTAAATCAATGACGTTTTCTGACCATAAAGAACAGTTTTTGGTTAAGCGTATTAGAAAAAGCGCTGATTTTATACCGGAACTTTCTCTTGTGGCATGTTATAAAGGCGATGTGGTAGGGCATATACTTTTTTCAAAAATAAAAATAGGAAATACAACAGCCCTTGCTTTGGCACCTGTTGCTGTTTTGCCGGACTATCAACAAATGGGTGTAGGGAGTATGCTTATTAAACAAGGGCATAAAGAGGCCAAAAGGCTTGGTTACGGTATAAGCGTTGTTGTAGGACATGAAGGGTATTATCCGAAATTCGGTTATAAACCTGCTTCCGGTTATGGCATATTTCCGCCTTTTGAGTGTCCGCCGGAAAACTTTATGTGTTTGGAGCTTAAAGAAGGTGCCCTTGAGGATGTAAAGGGTGTTGTGGAGTACCCGCCGGAGTTTGAAAATTAAAATATCAAAATAAATAACCCCGCTTGTGAACCGACCCCCAAAAGTTAGACCTAAAACTAACAATAGGGAGGTCGGTTTTTTATGGCAAAATATTCATTTGAATTAAAAAAACAAATTGTACTTGAATATTTATCCGGTAACGGAAGCTCT
>CALWEX010000041.1 GCA_944377425.1 uncultured Clostridia bacterium | reverse complement strand
AAAAAAGCTGCTTTAAGCGGCTGTAGAGATAGTAGTGCAAATGCCGGACATTCAATGCGTCTTTAAGACGCGTGCAGGCAAAGGACCCTTATAGGGTCCAAGTCAAACCACCGGCTAAGCCGGTGGTCATGATTTTGTATTATTAACAATGTTTAACATCTAAAGTTTTTAAGCTTTATTTTACAGTACTATAAAGCCAATATATTAATCATGTAAAAGTAAATTAAGTTTAATTTTCCATAACTAAATTTTTAATAGCTTATTTAACGATTTTAATAACTGTATAAAATGTATTTTAGAAAACAATTTATAAATTTACTTTCCAACTGCTTTTAATAATTCTTCTGCAGAAACTCCATAAGCTTTGCTAATGCAAAAAGGTTTGATGTAGATGGGTCAGATGTACCATTTTCCCATTTTGAAACGGCTTGTCGGCTGACACCAATGGATTCAGCAACAAACTCCTGAGTCATTTTACATTGTGTTCTATACTCTTTAAGAGTTTCACCCAAAGACTGCCTTACAACTAACTTTTCATGCCGTATGTCTTTTGAATTAATGTATTTTAGTAATGCACGTAAAAGAAGAATAATTAAGACAATAAATATACTCAAAAAAACAATAGAAATCACAACCATAACAAAAGTTAATTCCATTTAATTTACCTCCTTATATTTTTGACTTTATTTTATATTAAAAAATGTGTTGCTTCTACCAACTATTTAGCAACTATTAGCTGCATTTAGGTTGCTCTAAAAATTTAATTAATTCAAAACCAAATAGCTTTATATTTTAAGTTTGTTTTCTGTATTTTAAATAAGAATGTGCGAACTTTTAAAACAAGTAATTAATAACAACATAAATGTTTATAATAAAACCTTCAAAATTTGATATTGTTATGTTATTATATTATTTAAACTTCAACGTGATAATGTTTCATATATTTCCTATAAATAGGATAGAACATCTTTGTTGAAGTTTATTTTATTATTTTTATATAAAATAAAACGCTTATTTTGATTTATTTAATGCTTGAATTAGATTTAATACTGCTAATAAAACACAAATAAATTTTTAGTTTAATTTTACCTTGCTTAATACCAATTAAACATTTGCAAATATTTGAAAATATAATAAAATAAACAATAAATTAAAGACGCTAAAAAGTTATTTCTATTCTAGGGGGAATATGTAATGGATATTGTCCACTGTAAAATAAATAAATACTGTGCCATGTTTCTAGGCAGGTTAAAAGGTGCTTTTACAATTATTCTGTTTTATATTATACAGTTTTTGTTAGTCAGCATATTGTTCGGTCAACAGTACATTATGGCTGTTGCATGTTCTACAACAATATTCCAAATCCGCCGCAATCAATATAACAACATATTGGATTATGTACGTATATTCTTAGTATCACTTATTCTTTGTATTTTAGCATACTTGGCTACTCGTAACGTATTTTTATGTGTATTGCTAAACCTTGCAGTACCGGTATTTCTTGTGTTTTGGAAAAGCAGTCAGTTTACGCCTAAAGGTTATCTTGGCTTTGCAATGACTTTTGTATTTTTAGAGCTGCGTCCTCTGGCATCAAGTGAGTTTTTTAATATGTTTGCAGCTACATTTTTTTGCACTGCTTTGATAATTCCTGCATTAATTTTGTATACTAATTTATGCTGCCGAGTGGTAACCCCTACTAAACAAATTTCAAATTCTTTGTTGTGGCTTTCCCAACTACTAAATAGACTTTCAAAAGAGCAAGATGCATCATTTGATGCTAGAAAAGAATTGTATGAAAAAGCGCAAATGCTACACCGCTTGGGTCATAGAAGACATACTTTATTTAATATATCAGACCGAGAACAAAGATATTGCCATTTATTCGCTTTATTATTTCAAAGGGCATATTATTTGGTAGCTGATGAGATTGTTTGACAAGAAGTTCGTAAAACGCCAAACTTTTCAGATGTTATGGAAACATTATCTCAGCTTGTATATGATTTATATAAAGCACAAAGTCACACTGAATTTGAAAAGCTGTCTGAAAATGTTCAGCATTTGCTTGATAGCTCGCAACTTCCACAAGGCAGATTAAGAATTTTTTATCGCAGCGTTTTACATACATTGCTGATTTTATGCAGAGAACCTATTTCTTCTGCACAACGTCCATATTTTAGTTTACCAACAAAAGAAGAATTTTTATTACAGATAAAACAACATTTCTCACCAGAGAGCTTTGAGTTTCGTTTTGCCATACGTTTGTCTGTGGTGTTAATAATAAGTTGTACTGTAAGTTTTCTGTGGGATTTTGAACATACTTATTGATTTCCGCTGCATGCATTTTTGTTGCTGCAACCAAGTTATGAGGAAAGCACACACCGTATGATAACTCGTCCTGTAGGCACAGTAATAGCTTGTTTATTAGTACATATAATCTATCCTTATTTGCCTGGATTAGCTGGAGTATTTATTTTTTCTTTGGTAATGATTGCTCTAATGTATTGCTGTACACCAGGAACTTGGGTTCACCCCATATTTTCAACATCTTTTGCATTAACAATGGCAACTCTTACTGTAGGAGAAATGGAAGCTATTGAACTAAGACTGTTTTATTTAGCTTTGGCGGTAATACTTGTTTTAATAGTAAATTGTTTTCTTTTGCCTAGTCGACGAGAGCAGCAATTTACCAGAAATATTCACTCTTTGTTCTACCTGCAATCAGTATATTGGGGAGTAGTGGAAAGAAGCTTACGAGAAAAAATAGACCCGGCATTATTTAGTGAGATGCTTTCTAAATTTTATATGGTATATCATGAAGTTGTATCTTATATAAATATGTTGCCATTAGAGGAAAAAGAAAATTATAATACTATGCAAATTACAATGTGGAATATGTTTTCAGAGCTTGAACAGGTAGAATGTTTGGTTCAACTTGGCGCATTAACTAAAGAAGAATATTTACCTCTTGGAGAACTGTCTGAAAAAATTCGTTCTCAGCTTTCTCCACCTATGGAAGGTTTAACTGCTGTTAAAGCAGATAAAATTCCTACTGGAGAACTGAAAAATATGATAAATAATTACTTAAATAATGCATGCATACTTATAAATGCGTTGCATCCAATAGCAGATAAATATAATTGGAAAATTTAGTTGAATATATAAAAAAGGTGTCTGAACATAATATTCTGACACCTTTTTTATTCAAGTATTTTTTTAAAGTTAATTAATTTTAATATCCAAAATATATCATTGATTTATATTATTGTATAAAAATATTAAAAGTAAGTTTAAAGTGATTTATGTTTTTATTACATTTTATGTAGTATAATAAAAATACATCAGTATGAGTTATATGTTTATTTGTTACTATGGGGGATAAATATGACAAGCAATGAACAAAAAATTGCGGCAAAACAATTTATAAAAGATTGGAAAGATAGAGGATATGAAAAGGGTGAAAGTCAAATTTTTTGGCTCTCTCTTTTAAGAGATGTATTTGGTGTAGAAAAACCAGAAAAGTTTATTATTTTTGAAGAAAAGGTACATATTGACCATACAAGTTTTATAGATGGTTTTATTCCGTCTACTCATGTATTGATTGAGCAAAAAGGATTGGGGAAAGACTTGAGAAAAGGAATAAAACAGTCTGATGGAACATTATTATCTCCATTTCAGCAAGCAGTAAGATATTCGTCTATGCTGCCATATTCCCAAAGACCTCGTTGGATAGTTACTTGTAACTTTTCATCATTTCTTGTATATGATATGGAAAAACCAACAGGAGAACCAGAAGAAATACTTCTTGAAAATTTGGAAAAGGAGTATTATCGTCTGTCTTTTATTGTAGAACATGGTAATGAAAATATAAAGCGTGAAATGGAAATATCTATACAGGCTGGAGATATTGTTGGTGTTTTGTATGACGAAATTTTGGCACAGTACAAAGAACCTACAAATGAAAACTCTTTAAAAAGTTTAAATATGCTTTGTGTACGCCTTGTATTTTGCCTTTATGCAGAAGATGCAGGAATATTTGGCAGGAAAAATATGTTCCATGATTATATTTCAGGGTTTGATGTTCGCAACATGAGAAAAGCACTTATAGAACTTTTTCAAGTCCTTGACACAAAAATTGAAGACAGAGACCCATATATTGACGCAGAGCTTGCAGAATTTCCTTATGTAAATGGCGGACTGTTTTCTGATGAAAATATAGAAATACCACAGTTTACAGAACATATTAGAGAAGTTTTGTTAAGCAAAGCCAGTGAGGATTTTGACTGGTCTGAAATCAGCCCTACTATATTTGGAGCAGTTTTTGAAAGTACACTCAATCCTGAAACAAGGCGCAGCGGAGGTATGCACTATACATCTATTGAGAATATACATAAAGTTATAGACCCTCTTTTTCTTGATGAATTAAAAGAAGAATTGGAAAAAATAAAGAGTATACAAACTATAAAAACCAAAGTAACCAGATTGAAAGATTTTCAAAAAAAGCTTTCAGAATTAAAATTTCTTGACAAAACCACGCCGAGATTGATACAATTCCATACCCTCAAAAATGCCGTAAATCCGCCGTTTCTGGGCGGTTTTTTATTTTCCGGCACTGTGGCAGCATAGGCAGAACGGCATCCTTGCCAGGGT
>CALWEX010000040.1 GCA_944377425.1 uncultured Clostridia bacterium | reverse complement strand
CAGAACATTTTGTCCATTTGTTTAATCTCCTCTCGATTTGTTATGCCGTTATTATAGCCAGATTTTAGATTAATTTATGTTGTTTTTACAACGAAATATATATTTTTATATTGTAAATTATTTCAATAAAAGTAATGTTTTATGCCTTTTATAAATTATTTAATGAAATTTATAAAATTACATTGAATTATAGTCTGTGGTGTGCTAAAATTGTGTCAAACTTAATACTAATACAAAATCTTCGGGGCAGGGTGCAAGTCCCTACCGGCGGTACAGCCCGCGAGCCTTTTTGGCATGATTCGGTGAAATTCCGAGGCCGACAGTATAGTCTGGATGGAAGAAGATAATTTTTTTTGCGTTGTTATATTTAAACACCGCACGTTTATATTGCTTTTATTGCCTCGGAATTTATGTATTCCGAGGTTTTTTATTTGCCCCAAAGATTTTAATTTTTGGGAGATGATGATTTTGTATGAGGAAAAGTTTATGAAAAGAGCCATTGAGTTGGCTCTTAAGGGAGAAGGTAAAGTAAACCCCAACCCTAAGGTAGGCGCTGTTATTGTTAAAGACGGCAAAATTATATCCGAAGGCTACCACATGAAGTATGGTGGTTTTCATGCCGAAAGAAATGCCATTTTATCATGTAGTGACAAAGAAGCTCTTAAAGACGCCGTTTTATATGTTACTTTGGAGCCTTGCTGTCACTATGGAAAGACTCCGCCATGCACTGAAATTATTATTGAAGCTGGTATTGGAGAGGTTGTAATTGGTTCCCGTGACCCTAATCCTCTTGTTGCCGGAAAAGGTGCCGAGATACTGCGGAAAAACGGAATTAAGGTAACAGAGGACTTTATGCGTGATGAGTGCGACAGCATAAACAGTGTGTTTTTCCATTATATTACACACAAAACGCCTTATGTTGTAATGAAATACGCCATGACAATGGACGGCAAAATAGCCACTGTAACAGGAAAATCCCAGTGGATAACAAACGAAAAATCCCGAAAAAGTGTTCACAGTTTAAGGAATAATTTAATGGGAATAATGGCAGGTATGGGAACAGTTAAAAGTGACAATCCTATGCTTAACTGCCGAATTGAAGGTGGACGAAATCCAGTAAGAATTATTTGTGATTCACACCTTAATATTTCCAAAGACAGCAATATTGTAAAAACCGCAAAGGAAATTAAAACAATTATTGCCTGCTGTGACAAAGATGCCCAAAAGGCCCAAATACTTGAAAATGCCGGCTGTGAGGTTTTAGAGGTACGGGAAAAAGATGGATTTGTTGATTTAAAAAACCTTATGGAATTACTGGGACAAAAAGGCATTGATTCTATTCTGCTTGAAGGCGGCGGGGAGCTTAATTACAGTGCTCTTAAGGCTGGAATTGTAAACGAGGTTAATGTTTATGTAGGGCCTGTTATATTCGGCGGTAAAGCTAAAACGCCTGTAGGTGGATACGGAATTGAAGAAGTAAGTGACGCTTTTAAATTTAAGCTGTGTAAAACGGATATTATAGACGGTGATGTCCTTCTTACATACAAAAAGGAGGAATAAAAAGTGTTTACAGGCATTATTGAAGAATTAGGTACTGTAAAGGCTGTAAAAAAAGGTGCAAAAAGCGCAGAGCTTTCAATTGAAGGAAGAAAAATATTTGACGATATTCATTTAGGCGACAGTGTTGCTGTAAATGGTGTATGCCTTACTGTAACGGAATATTCAGGAAATATATTTAAGGCCGATGTTATGAATGAAACACTTATGAGAAGCTCTTTGGGAAGCCTTAAAATTGGTTCTAAAGTTAATCTTGAAAGAGCTATGGCAGCAAACGGCAGGTTCGGAGGACATATAGTTTCAGGGCATATAGACGGAACAGGTATTATTTCGGACTTAACAAAAGACGATATTGCCGTTTGGGTAACTATTAAGACAACACCTGAAATACTGCGCCTTATAGTTGAAAAAGGCTCAATAGCTATAGACGGTATAAGCCTTACAGTGGCAAGAGTAAGCCAAACGGATTTTGCTGTTTCAATTATACCTCATACAGGAGCAAACACTACTTTATTAATGAAAAACAAAGGTGATGTTGTTAATCTTGAAAACGACATTACAGGTAAATATATAGAAAAGCTTTTGGGTTTAAGCCAGAAGCAGGAAGTAAAAAGCGAAAGTAAAATTACACGTGAATTTTTGACAAAATACGGATTCTGAATATTTGGAGGAAAAAACAATGTTTGAATTTAACACAATAGAAGAAGTTGTTGAGGATTTAAGAAACGGAAAAATTATAGTTTGCACAGATGACCCAGACAGAGAAAACGAAGGCGACCTTATATGTGCTGCTCAGTTTGCAACACAGGAGAATGTAAACTTTATGGCATGCTATGCAAAAGGACTTATATGCATGCCTATGAGTGAGGAATATACAGAAAAATTACGCCTTAAACAGATGGTAGACAACAATACAGATAACCACTGCACAGCTTTTACTGTGTCTATTGACCATATTGCAACAACAACAGGTATTTCTGCTTATGAACGCTCTATTACAGCAATGAAGGCCGCTGAGGATGACGCAAAGCCATCTGATTTCAGACGCCCGGGACACATGTTCCCTCTTGAGGCAAAGCCAGGCGGAGTTTTACAGAGAAACGGACACACAGAGGCTACTGTAGATTTAATGCGTATTGCAGGCCTTAAAGAAATGGGTCTTTGCTGCGAGATTATGGCAGAAGACGGAACTATGATGAGAAAATCTCAGCTTATAGAGTTTGCCAAAGAGCATGGCCTTAAATTTACTACAATAAAGGCTATTCAGAGCTGGAGAAGACGCAACGAAAAGACTATTGAAAGAGCCGCAGAGGCTAATTTGCCTACAAGATACGGTGATTTTAAAATTTACGGCTACGAAAATTCAAAAACAGGTGAACAGCATATTGCTCTTACAATGGGTGATGTTGCAAACGGTGAGCCAGTGCTTATAAGAGTTCATTCTGAGTGCCTTACAGGCGATGTTTTCGGTTCTGCTAAGTGTGACTGCGGCGACCAGCTTCATACAGCTATGAAAATGATTGCCAAAGAAGGCAGAGGCGCACTTGTTTATTTAAGACAGGAAGGCCGTGGAATAGGCATTATTAACAAAATAAAGGCATACAAGCTTCAGGAAGAAGGTCTTGACACTGTTGAGGCCAATGTGGCTTTAGGCTTTGCGCCGGATTTAAGGGACTACAGCTCAGGCGCGCAGATTATAAAGGATTTGGGCATGAGTAAGCTCCGTATTATGACAAACAACCCTAAAAAGATAGATGGTCTTTCAGACTACGGCATTGAGATTGTAGAAAGAGTGCCTATTGAGCCGGAACACATGCATCAGGCTGATTTTTACATGAAAATTAAGAAAGAAAAAATGGGACACATTCTTCATTTATAATAAAAATACAAGGAGGACAATGTAATGAAAGTTTTTGAAGGAAAAGTTATAGGACAAAAAATGAAGGTAGGCCTTGTTGCTTCAAGGTTTAATGAATTTATAGTATCAAAGCTTGTTTCAGGTGCTGTAGACGGTCTTGTTCGTCATGGTGTAGAAGATGATGACATTTCTCTTGCATGGGTTCCTGGTGCTTTTGAAATACCTGTTGTGGCACAGAAAATGGCAGAAAGCGGAAAATATGACGCTGTAATTTGTCTTGGTGCTGTTATAAGAGGTGCTACAAGCCATTATGATTATGTTTGCAACGAAGTTTCAAAGGGTGTTGCTCAGGTTGGACTTAAAACAGGCATACCTGTTCTTTTTGGTGTAGTAACAACAGAAAACATTGAGCAGGCTATTGAAAGAGCCGGAACAAAGAGCGGAAACAAAGGTTATGACTGTGCTCTTTCAGCTATTGAAATGGTCAACCTTATGAAGGAATTCTAATATACAGTTGTATTTAATGTTAATTTAATGTAAAATAAATTATGCCGCCGAAGTGAAGTTATATTACGGCGTATAATTTATGCATTTTAAAGCAGGCGGTAGAAATATTGCCTGCTTTTTTATTTTGGTTCAAAGCATATATTATAAAACAGCCAAAATGGCTGGGAAAAGAAAAGATTAGAAAGAAGATTGGATAAGTTTTAATAATTATAAAAGATAGGAAAAGTTAGTAAAAACTGAGAAAGAATACTACACTAAAGAAACCATTGTTTAAACTTCGGAAATAAAATTTAAACATTAAGGAGGAGTGCCTATGGAGATAAGTTCAAAAACGGTAAATGATTTTTCAAAAGGCAGTATAATGGGAAACATTGCCCGTCTTGCTATACCTATGACTTTAGCCCAGCTTATAAACGTGCTTTACAACATAGTAGACAGAATTTACATAGGGCGCATGGGTTTTCATGCGGCTAATGCCTTAACAGGTGTAGGTGTTTGCCTGCCTATAATTTCGGCAGTAATTGCTTTTTCAAACCTTATAGGCATGGGCGGAGCCTCGCTTTTTTCAATAGAAAGAGGAGCCCAGCACATAGAGGAATCATCTTATATTGAAGGAAATTCTTTTATAATGCTTATAATAATCGGTTTTATACTTACGGTTTTAGGGTACTTATTTAAAGGACCGGCTTTATATCTTTTAGGCGCCAGCGATGCTACATTTCCTTTTGCAAACAGTTACATGAATATTTATTTGGCAGGAAATGTATTTGTAATGCTATCTCTTGGACTTAATTATTTTATAAATGCTCAAGGCTTTGGCAAAACAGGTATGCTTACTGTGGCTATAGGCGCGGTTATAAACATAATTCTTGACCCTATATTTATATTTGTTTTAAATATGGGTGTTTCCGGCGCAGCTTTGGCAACAGTTATTTCACAGTTTATATCAACTTGCTGGACTATTATTTTTCTTACAAGTGAAAAAGCCGTTATACCCCTTAAAGTTAAATATATGACTTTAAATTTTAAGCGTATTATAAAAATTACATCCCTTGGTCTTTCGGGCTTTACAATGGCCATAACAAACAGTCTTGTTCAGATTATGTACAACGCCAATTTACAGGTTTACGGCGGTGATGTTTATGTTGGTGTTATGACTATAATAAATTCCGTAAGAGAGGTTGTACAGATGCCGGTTTCAGGTGTTTCGCAGTCGGCTCAGCCTATAATGGGTTTTAATTACGGCGCTGGAATTATGGATAGGGTTAAAAAAACAATTAAGTATAATTCTTTAATACTTATTATTTATACTATAGTTGCTTGGGGGCTTATTTTCTTATTCCCAAAAGCCTTTTTAGGTGTTTTTACTGAAAACGAGGATATACTTTCTGCCGGTGTAAGTGCTCTGCATGTTTATTTTTTTGGGTTCTTTTTTATGGCTTTGCAGTTTTCTGGTCAGGCAGTTTTTACAGCTTTGGGAATGGCAAAAAAAGCTATTTTCTTTTCTATATTCCGAAAAGTAATTATTGTAATACCACTTATTTATATTTTGCCAAAAATAGGGAATTTAGGTACAACAGGTATTTTTATGTCTGAGCCTATATCAAACCTTATTGGCGGCGTGTTATGTTTTGCGGTTATGTATTTTACTGTATACAGAAAGCTTTAAATTTAATATGTTTTAATTTCAATGGGTTTCGGCAATTTGCCGAAGCCTGTTTTTATATACTTTTTTGTAAAATAGATTTATAATCAATAATATACGGCTTACAACACTAACTGTAAAAGGAGGATATTATGCCTGAGAGAGATTTGACTTTAGCCGAAAAACAGGTTAGGTTTGTAATGGCGGCAAGGGATATTTTAGGCCTTGTAAGAAGCCGGATTTTTATTGATTTCAGGTTCCTTGACGCCGCTATAGGCAGACTGAACATACAAAATGACGATTTAGTGCGTACAACTTCTACCGAAGGCAGTACGCTTTATTACAACGCAAGATACATAGTAAAAACTTTTAATGACGAGCCTAATGCTTTAAACAGAGCCGTTATGCACAGTGTACTGCACTGTATTTTTAGGCACCCTTTTGTTTCAGATAAGATTAATCAGCCGCTGTGGAATTTGGCATGTGATATAGCTGTTGAAACAATTATAACTGAAATGGATTCGGAGCTTTTAAAATGCAAAGGTGAGCAGTATCAGGAAGAAACAATAGCAAACCTTAAGAGCACTCTTAAGTCAATGACGGCTGAAAGAATTTATAAATACCTTAATGAAAGTGCTTTTGATGAGGACAGAATTAAGAAAATGCAGGAAGCCTTTGTAAGGGATAATCATTTATTATGGTACCCAGACAGCCGTGACAAGAGTGAAAGCGATGGGAATGAGCCATCTGATGGTGAGGATACCATGGACGGCTATAAACAGCTGGAAAAGGAATGGCAGGATATATCAAACCGCATTGATGTGGATTTGGAGACTTTAAGCCGTGAAAACGGCGGAACAAAGGCTCTTTTGCAGTCGTTAAAAGAAGTTAACCGAGACAAGTATGACTACAGCGAGTTTTTACGCAAGTTTGCCGTTACAGGCGAAGATATAATGGTTAATGACGATGAATTTGACTATATTTATTACACATACGGGCTTAAAAAATATGGGAACATGCCTTTAGTTGAGCCTTTGGAATACAGGGAAACTCAGAAGATAAATGATTTTGTTATAGCCATTGATACATCAGGAAGCTGTCAGGGTGAGATAGTACAGAAATTCCTTGAAAAAACATACTCTATACTTTCTCAGCAGGAGAGCTTTTTTAAGAAAATTAATGTGCGTATTATTCAGTGTGACGATAAAATAGAGGAAGAAGTTCTTATTAAAAGCAAAGAGGACTTTGACACATACATGAAATTTATGAACATAAAGGGCTTTGGCGGCACTGATTTCAGGCCGGTTTTTGAAAGGGTTGACCAGCTAGTTGACAAAAAAGAGTTTAAAAAGCTTAAAGGCGTAATTTATTTTACAGACGGATATGGGCATTATCCAGAAAAAATGCCAAGGTATGACGCCGCATTTATATTTTTAGGCTATGACTCACAAAGACCCACACCGCCGTCCTGGGCGATGAGGCTTGTACTGGATGAAACTCAGCTTGACAAACGGGAGGTTTAATATATGAATATTAAAGAAGCTAAAACAGAAGTTGAAAACGCGGTAAAAGCGTATCTTATAAAAGACAAATACGGCAGATACAAAATAGACAGAGTACGCCAAAGGCCAGTGCTTGTTATAGGTGCCCCAGGTATAGGAAAAACTGCTATTATGGAACAAATTTCAAAAGAAATGGGAATAGGACTTATTTCTTACTCTATGACTCATCACACAAGGCAAAGCGCCATTGGCCTGCCATACATTGAAAATAAGGTTTTTGACGGAAAAGAGTATTCTGTTTCAGAATATACTATGAGTGAAATTATATCTTCTGTTTACAAGTACATGGAAGAAACAGGAGTTAAAGAGGGCATATTGTTTTTAGATGAGATAAACTGTGTTTCAGAAACACTTTCTCCGGCTATGCTCCAGTTTTTACAGTACAAAACATTTGGCAATACGCCTGTTCCTGAAGGCTGGGTTATAGTTACAGCCGGAAACCCACCGGAATTTAACAAGTCTGTAAGGGAGTTTGACGTGGTTACACTTGACCGTGTTAAAAAGATAGATGTTGAGCCAGATTTTGAAGTGTGGAAGGAATATGCACTTAAAAAGGGTATACATACATCTATTATTACATACTTAGAAATTAAAAAGAGCAATTTCTATTTTATAGAGTCAACTGTTGACGGCAAAGCTTTTGTTACAGCCAGAGGCTGGGAAGATTTATCGGATATGATATATCTTTACGAGCAGGAAGGCATTAAGGTAAACGAAAGGCTTTGCAGGCAGTACATACAGCATAAAATGATTTCAAAGGACTTTGCTATTTATTATGATTTATACAACAAATACCGTTCCGATTACAAAGTTATAGATATATTAAACGGCAAGTATGATGACAATGTAAAAGACAGAGCTTTAAGTGCTAAGTTTGATGAAAGACTTACACTTATGGGACTTTTGCTTGACGCCGTTACGCTTTCAATGAAAAATGTACTTAAGACTGAAAAATACACAGCAGCGCTTCTTGATGTATTAAAAGGTGTTAAAGAAAAATGCTCTGACAAGGAAAGTAATGACACAATTATGGACATTTTAAACAATGCACTTAATGAACGCAAAGAGCTTCTTGAAAAAGAGCTTAACAGAGGTCTTTTAAAGCGTGAAAATGAGGATATAATGAGGGATATTATTTCTGCTCTTGAGGGATATATTTCTGCTTTGGCTGAAAAAGGCATTACTGACAAAAAGAAAGGTTTTGCCGCAGTTAAAAAATCATTTGACGCCGATGCTAAAGCTTTTGATAAGTCTATTGATGATACAAAAGCACAGCTTGACAACATGTTTGAGTTTGTTGAAAATGTATTCGGCAGAGACAAAGAAATGCTTATTATAGTTACTGACCTTACAGCAAACTTTAACAGTGCTGAGTTTATAGGTAAATACGGCTGTGATAAATATTTTGAAAACAATGAGGCAATGCTGTTTTATCAAAGACAGAACGATATACTTAAACAGGTAAGCGCTTTAAGTGAAATGCTGTAAAATTTAATTAAGGCGGGCGTATTATGGAGTTTTTATATAGCGACATTAATGGAAAATACAAAATAACAGGCTTTAGCGGTGAATGTGACGTTATTGAAATACCTGACAGCATAAATGGTGTTAAAGTTACTGAAATTGGTGACGAAGCTTTTATATCTTCAAAATTTAAGGAAGTAAAATTAAATGATTCTTTAGAGTATATAGGTAAATCGGCTTTTGCAAGGTGCTCAACTTTGGAAAGAGTTAATATTCCCCAAAATGTTAAGGAAATAGGGGATTCGGCATTTGATGGATGTTCTAAAATAGAAAGTATTACTATTCCAAAAAGTGTTGAAAAAATAGGTGACAAGGCTTTTTCATGGTGCAGTGGAATGAAAAGCTTGAAATTTGAAGGTGGAAAACTGGAAATAGGGTTTAATTCTTTTTCTTTTTGTACATCTTTAAAAGAAATTATTTTTGCTGAGGGCATTACTAAAATTGGAAAAGCAGCTTTTTCAGTATGCGGTGGTCTTAAAAAAGTAACATTTCCGCCAAGCCTTGAGGAGATAGGCAGCCAGGCTTTTGAGGCATGCTCTGAGCTTGAATATGTTAGTTTTTCCAATGGACTTAAAAAAATTGGCAGCTGGGCATTTAGGGAGTGCAAAGCTATTAAAGCCGTTGACATACCAGAAACTGTCAGCGAAATAGGTGACGGGGCATTTCTCTCCTGCGTACTTATTAAAAGTGTTAAAATACCTTTTGGGGTTAAAAAGATTAATGACTGGACTTTTGGTAAGTGCAGGGGTATAGAGAGAATGGAGTTGCCGGAAGGTGTTGAGGAAATAAGCTCTTTTGCTTTTTCACGCTGCCGCAGGATAAAATATTTTGACATGCCTAAAAGTGTTAAAATAGTACGGAGGGGAGCTTTTTCCGTATGCTCTGAAATGGAGAAAGTTGAGTTTTCGGAAAATCTTGAATTATTGGAAGAACGTGCTTTTGAGATTTGTGCAGGGCTTAAAACAGTTACACTGCCATACACACTTAATGTATCAAGCAAAATGTTTTACGAGTGCAACGCATTATACGGCATAGAGCTTATTACAGGTGACAGCAGGCTTAACAAACTATTTGTGCCGTATGAGCCTAAAGGTTTAAAGTTTATAAGAAATTATAAAGGCGGAAGCATTGATTTTAGTCTATATGACGGAATGTTTAGCGGTATTAAGAAATTCTGCTGTAAAAGGGATATGGCTTTATTCAGGCTTAAAAATCCTGTTGAATTAACATCTGAATTTAATGAGAAATATACCGGTTATTTAAAGAGATATTCCAAAAGGATTATTGATGAGGCCATAAAAGACGGGGATTTTGAAATTATAGGTTTTATGGGTTCTAAAAACCTTATAATGAAAAATCATATTGAAGAATATATTAAAAAATCCAGTGAAAACGGCGGATTATGTACAGGGTATTTTATAGATTACAGAAACAAAAATTTTGGGCAAATCAGAAAAAGGTTTGTGCTTTAATGAATTTTGTTGTAATATACTTAAGCGGAAAAAAGCTAGGGGCATAAATTATATGGAGGTAAAGTAAAGAAAAAATGAAAAAAGGTGAATAAATTATTATGTTTGGTATTAAAAAATTACATAAAGCTTTAAACTTTATTATTATAGCGTCTATCGCAGCAGCGTCTATTGCATCTACAGCTTATGCCGGTACTATAGATAATATGGATTATATTGTGCATGCGGGAGGCCAGGCTGGGGACGATATAGGCACAAACTCTCTTGAGGCCATTAACAACTCATTTTTATACGGATACAGGTATATTGAGATTGATTTTAATTTCACATCAGATGGAAAATTGGTTTGTGTTCATGACTGGGATACTGATTATTTTAGAATGGGTAAACCAGCAGGTAAAGTATTAAGCAGTGAGGAGTTTGATAATGCCAAGGTTTTAGCTAAATATACTACAATGACAGCTGAGGAGCTGGCGCAATGGCTTTATCAAAAACCTAATACTTATGTTATAACTGATATTAAAGAAAACAACATTGCCGGTTTGCAGTACTTAGCTTATAACTGTGGATATATAAAAGACAGAATTATACCGCAGATTTATAACGAAAGCGAATATGACAAAGTAAAGGCTATGGGGTACAACAACATTATTTATACTCTTTACAAGCTCAATTACAGCGACAAAACAAACACAAGTGAAATTGTACGATTTGCACAGAGCCACAAGCTTTATGCTATTGTATTTTCAACTGAGCTTGCTACGCCTAACTATGTTAATGCCCTTAAAAGGGCCGGAACTAAACTTATGGTGCATACTGTAAACAGCGTTTCGGAAGCTGAAAGAATGTATAACATGGGTATAGATGGTATTTATTCTGACTATTTAAGGGAAAATTTAAAATAATGACAAATAATAAAACGTCCAAAACTTAAATTTTGGGCGTTTTATACAGTGTTTAATTAATTTTTAATTGTATAGAGTTTCCAAATAGCTGACAAACATATATACATAGGAATTTTTTTGTGGTATTATTAATAATCGAGTAAGGAAGTTACTGACATTTATTGCTGTTGGTTTTAATTGTCGGTTTTTGAAATTATTTTTTTAACGCTTTTTTCAAATTTAGTTCTTGGCAGCATTACCATGTGTCCGCATGTGGTGCATTTTATCCTGAAATCTATACCGGTGCGCAGTATTTCCCACTGTGTGCCGCCGCATGGGTGAGTTTTTTTCATTTGAACAATATCGCCTACAGAAAAGTCCATTTGCATTGCCTCCATATATTTTTTATAAATGGCGGACTTTATAGGCCAGCGCATTTACTATTGTATAATAACATAAAAATATGATAATATACAGATAATTTGGTTTTTTACAGAAGAAAATTATTATAGGTTTTAGTTATAAGTTATTCTTAATACTATGATATTTGGTTTAAGAATAAGAAAAAGTACAGCGTATGACAGAGGAGATGAAATCTGAATGAAAACTATAGGTATTATTGGCGCCATGGACGAGGAAATAGCGCTTATAAAGGAATTTTCAGAAATAATTTCTGCCAAAAACATATTAGGGCTTGACTTTTTTGTTGGAAAGTATGGCTCAAACAGTGTGGTTATTGTACGAAGCGGTATAGGTAAGGTAAACGCCGCAGCCTGCGCTCAGGTGCTTATTGACCATTTTGCTGTTGACTGCATTATAAACGTAGGTGTTGCCGGCGGAATTTACAACGAGCTTAAAATAGGTGACATTGTTATTTCTACAGATACTGTTGAGCATGACATGGATGTTTCGGCTTTAGGCGACCCTATAGGAACTATACCAAGAATGGACGAGAGCTATTTTAAGGCTGACGAGGAGCTTATTAGCCTTGCTGAAAAGGCCGGAGAAACTATTTCAGACCACCATGTATATACAGGCAGAGTTGCCAGCGGCGATAAATTTATAAGCTCTCAGGAGCAGAAGAATTTTATTTGGAATAATTTTAAGGCATATTGCGCTGAAATGGAAGGCGCTTCTATTGCTCATGTATGTTATTTAAACAGAATACCGTTTGTTATTATCCGTTCTATATCCGACAATGCCGACGGCGCTGCCGGCGTAAGCTATGAGGAGTTTAAGAACATAGCTGTTGACATTTCCGGCTCAATTATTAAAGAAATGCTTATAAACATGAACTGATAAATACAAACTTTAATTATTCAGGGGGTGTTTTATTATGGCGACTAAAGCAAAGTTCAGATGGGATGAGCTTAAGGCATCCAATCCATTATTTTCTATGGCCAGAACTACTATTGAAACAGCATTTTACGGCAACAATGTTGAAAGAATAAAATCTTTGGCGGAGTGCTATAAACTGGCTAAAAACGCTCCAGGTACCATTGTAACTGATATTCCTGTTGAAAGACCGGAAGAAATAGGACTTGAGCAAGGGGCTAAAGTGCTTTTATTTAACGATGGTGCTGTTACTGGTAGAACGGCAGCGGCAAGGAGAATAGCTGGAGAGCCTGGAGTAGATGTAGGTAAGATATGCGGTGAAATTAGAGATGCCGTTTATGCTGCAAGGACAAGAAAGCTGTATCATGCAAGTGCATATATAGGTCTGCAT
Organism: uncultured Clostridia bacterium; assembly: GCA_944377425.1. Taxonomy (GTDB): domain Bacteria; phylum Bacillota; class Clostridia; order Lachnospirales; family Anaerotignaceae; genus Neoanaerotignum_A. The sequence continues at coordinate 48,556 of CALWEX010000040.1, read as the reverse complement.
CGCGATTTTATGGTTAAGGCTAATTTGCTTATACCGGAAAGCCACGAAATGCTTATGTATAACTGGCTTCTTAATTTCCAGTACATTACAAATGAGTATACTAAAATGTATCGTATGTCAAACCAGATGAATAATGAGGGCGATATTTATATTTTTGCGGACCCTGACTGGTCGCACCCTGATTATCCCCTTGGTTTAGCATTTTTTGACCCAATGCATAACTGTGCCGCAATACTGGGAATGAGATATTTTGGTGAGCTTAAAAAAGGTACTCTTACATTGGCTTGGACTATAGCAAACCGCAACGGTTATGTTTCATGTCACGGCGGTCAGAAGAGATATAACCTTGAAAACGGCAAAACATTTGTTGCAGGTGTATTTGGTCTTTCCGGCTCAGGAAAATCTACCATTACCCATGCTAAACATGAAGGCAAGTACGACATAACAGTTCTTCACGATGATGCTTTTATTATTTCAACAAAAGACGGATCATCTGTTGCTCTTGAGCCTTCATACTTTGATAAAACACAAGATTACCCTATGGATAGTCCGGAAAACAAATATTTGCTTTCAGTACAGAATGTAGGTGCTACCCTTGATGAAGACGGAAGGGTTGTACTTGTGACAGAAGATATAAGAAACGGTAACGGCAGAGCTATAAAGAGCAAATTATGGTCACCGGATAGAATTGACAAAATAGAAGAGCCGGTAAACGCTATATTCTATTTAATGAAAGACCCATCACTGCCGCCGTTAATTAAAGTTAATGGACCAGTGCTTTCTTCAGTTATGGGTGCTGCTTTAGCTACAAAAAGAACTACAGCAGAAAGACTTGCACCAGGTGTTGACCCTGATGCTCTTGTATTTGAGTCTTACGCAAACCCATTTAGAACATATCCTTTAAGTGATGATTACGATAAGTTTAAATATCTTTTTGAGCACAGGAATGTGGACTGCTACATATTAAACACAGGTTTCTTTACAGACAAAAAGATACCTAAGGAAGTTACACTTGAATGTGTTGAAGCTGTTGTTGAAGGCAAAGCACAGTTTAAGAAATGGGGCAGCTTTGACGAGATTGAAATATTGGAGATAGAAGGATTTACTCCTGACTTAAATGATGAGAAATACGTAGGTCTGCTTAAGGCAAGGCTTAAAGACCGTTACGACTTTATAAAGAGCCGTGAGGAAGTAAAGGGCGGTTATGATAAGCTGCCGGATGAAGCTCTTAATGCAATTAAAAAATTAATTGACGAACTGAATTAAAAAATTAAGCCTGTTTTTTAAAAACAGGCTTTTATATTTTATAACTACAGGTGAAGTGAAATATGTATAATAATTTTTTAGAGCTTATAAAAAATGAATCTGATGAGAAATACAGAGAATTTTCGCTTAAAATTACGCCAAACATGGGTAAGTCTGTAGGCATTAGGACACCTATTTTAAAAAATTTTGCCAAAGAGGTTGCCAAAGGCCACTGGCAGGAATTTTTTGAAAAGCGGAATAATGAGTTATATGAAGAAAAACTTGTAAGTGGCTTTATTATATGTTATATAAAAGAAAACATTGACGTAAGGCTTAATTTATTACGGGAGTTTATACCCATTATTGACAACTGGGCAATATGCGATATGGTAGCCTGTGCTTTTAAGTTTAAAAAAGCTGAAAGCGAAAAAGTGTGGGATTTTGTAAATGAGTACATTGAAAAAAACGGCGAGTTTGAAAAAAGATTTGCTGTTGTTATGCTTTTGGCACATTTTATTGATGAAAAGCATATTGACGAAATACTTAAAATGTTGAACAATATAGACGATGAGAAATTTTATGTAAGCATGGCTGTAGCTTGGGCTTTAAGTGTATGTTATATTAAATACAGAGAAAAAACAGTTAATGCTTTAAAATGTACAAGTTTAAGCAGTGATACGATTAATAGGACTGTTTCTAAGATTAAGCAGTCAAGACGTGTGGACGAGGAAGGAAAACGACAGACAGAGTTATTAAAGGATATTAAAGAGCTTTAACGGAGGAGTTTTATATGGATTTTTTAGAAGTATTTGTTGAAACAAGCGAAATAGGTATTGAAATTGCCAGCGGTGTTGTTTATGCCAACGGTGTTACAGGTATTATGGTTGAGGACGCCAGAGATTTTGATGAATTTATGAAAGACCCTAACAGACAGTGGGACTACATTGATGATGAGCTTATGAAGCAGAAAACAAACCAGAAAAACGGCATAACATTTTTTGTTACAGACAACGCATCAGGTATTGAAACACTTAATGCTATAAAAGCTGGGCTTAAAAGAACAAAAGAAGAAGAAACAGAGTTTGATTTGGGAAGCTTTGCTCTTACAGTTAAAAATGTAAAGGAAGAGGACTGGGCAAACAACTGGAAGAAATATTTTAAACCATTTCCTGTAGGGGATAAAATCATTATTAAGCCGTCTTGGGAAGAATATGAGAATACTGAAAACAAAGCTGTGCTTAATATTGACCCGGGGCACATATTTGGTACAGGCTCCCACGAAACTACCCAGGGCTGTATTGAGTTTATTGAAAAATATATTAAAGAAGGCGACGTTGTTGCTGATATTGGTTGTGGAAGCGGCATACTTGCCATTGCGGCAATACTTATGGGAGCAAAATTTGCATCGGCTGTGGATATTGACCCTAATGCCATAGAGATAGTTAAACAAAATGCTGATTTAAACAACATAAGTGGCGACAAGTACGAAGTTTTTGCTGGAGATATATTAAATGATGATAAATTAAAAACACAATTTGGCGGCAAGAAATATGATGCTGCTTTTGCCAATATTGTAGCTGACATTGTAATTCCGCTTTCTGCTATGGTGCCTGATTTTATAAAAGACAAAGGTTTATTTATATGCTCTGGAATTATTGCCGAAAGACTTGACGATGTGACAGAGGCTTTAGGCAAAAACGGATTTGAGGTATTGGAAATTACAAGAAGAAAAGACTGGTGCGCTATTGCCAGCAGGCTGAAATAAGGAGTTATTTATGCCGAAATATTTTACTAAACCGGAAAATATAAAAGACGGATTTATAACAATTGATGGTGACGAGGCCAAGCATATTTTAAATGTTATGCGAATGGCTGAAGGTGACAAAATAACTATATGTGACGGAAATAAAAAAGATTATTACTGTGAAATTACCGAAACTGAGAAAAACGCTTTAAAAGCTCAAATTATTGATGTGGCAGAAAGTGAAACTGAGCCTGAAACAGAAATTGTGCTTTTTCAGGGACTGCCTAAAAGCGACAAAATGGAATACATTATTCAAAAGTGCGTTGAAATAGGTGTAAGCCGTATTGTGCCGGTTATTACAGAGAGAGCAGTGGTAAAAATAGAAAAGGGAGCCAAAGAGGACAAAAAAGTTGAAAGATGGCTCAAAATTTCTGAATCTGCGGCAAAACAAAGCGGAAGAGGAATAGTGCCGGTTATTGAAAGACCGGTTAAGTTTGCCGAGGCTCTTAAAGAGGCGTCAATTCTTGAAAATGCTGTTATTCCTTACGAAAACGAGGAAAAAACAGGATTAAAAGAGTTTATTAAAAGCGCCAAAAAAGGCAGTGTTGGAATATTTATAGGGCCGGAAGGCGGTTTTGACAATTCCGAAATTGAAATGGCTGTAAAAAGCGGTATTATTCCTGTTACATTGGGTAAAAGAATATTGAGAACTGAAACGGCGGGACTAGTAACAGCTGCAATTATTTTGTACGAGTTAGGTTAAGGACAGGAAAAAGTAAAGAAAAGGTTATTAAAAAGAGGTTTACAAAATGACAGTTTATTTTGATAACGCCGCCACAACTAAGGTATTGCCAGAGGCGGCGGAATTAATGGTTAAGGTTATGACGGAAAACTACGGAAACCCAAGCTCTGCAAGTGTATTGGGTATTGAGGCGGATAAGGTATTGAAAAAAGCCGCTTCTGATGTAGCTTCTATTATAAAAGCCGAAAGTGACGAGATTTATTTTACATCAGGGGGAACGGAAAGCGACAACTGGGCAGTTTTTGGCACAGCCAGTGGCTACAGCAGAAGCGGAAAGCACATGCTTTATACATCAATAGAGCATCCGGCTATTAATATGCCTTTTGATGAGCTGAACAAACAGGGATTTGAAGCTGAAAAAATTAATGTTGACAGCAAGGGTATTATTGATATTAATGAGCTTAAAAGCAAAATTCGCAAGGACACAATACTTGTGAGCATTATACTTATTAACAACGAAACAGGAACTATTCAAGACATAGAAAAAATAGGAAAAATTATTAAAGAAGCCAACAAGGACACATTATTTCATATAGATGCTGTTCAGGCGTTTGGAAAATACAAAATAGATGTTAAAAAATGTAATATTGATATGCTTTCCGCCAGCGGACACAAGTTTGGCGCACCAAGAGGCACAGGTATTTTTTACATGAAAAAAGGTCTTAAGGTTAAGCCGTTAATGTACGGCGGTGGACAGCAATCGGGTCAAAGACCGGGCACTGAAAACGTGGCCGGAGCGGCGGCTTTAGCTTTTGCAGCTAAAGAGTGCTACAAAAACATTGAAAGTGATACAAAAAATGTTTTTGAAATTAAAAAATATTTAGCTGATAAAATATTAAGTGAAATACCAGACACATTTATAAACGGTGACGATATTGAAAAGGCAAGTCCTTTTGTGCTTAATGTGGGATTTTTAGGACTTAGAAGCGAAGTTTTGTTGCATGCTCTTGAGTCTGACGGTATATTTGTTTCGGCAGGAAGCGCCTGCAATAGCAAAAAGAAAGTAAGAAGCGGTGTTCTTGCGGCAATGGGCAAAAGTGATGATGAAATAGAAGGCTCTATTAGAATAAGTTTTTCAAGATTCAGCACAATGAGTGAAGCGGAATTTTGCTTTGAAAAACTTAAAAGCCATGTGGAGATACTAAGAAGGTTTAACAGAAAGAGGTAAAAAATGGAAGAAAGGGTTTTGCTTGTTAAATACGGCGAAATTGCCATGAGAGGCAACAACAGGCAGTTATTTGTTAAAAGGCTTGTTGAGGCTATACGCAAAAATATTGATTCTGACGGCAGTTTTTATGTTGTCCGTGAGCAGGGCAGGCTTATAATTGAAAGCCGCGGAACTGAAATTAATTTTGATACTATGATTCCTAAAGTAAACAGGATATTCGGAATACTGGGAGTTTGCCCGGGAATTAAGGTTACAGACCAGAGCATAGATAATTTAAAGTTATCTGCTTTGAAATTTTTGAAAGAACACATTAAAACCGGGGCAAAGACTTTTAAAGTAGTTACAAAAAGAAGTGATAAAAGATATCCTCTTACATCAAATGATGTTTCGGCAGAAGTAGGGGGATATATATTTGATAACTTTGAAGGTCTTACTGTAGACATTCACAACCCAGACACTACGGTTTTTATTGAAATAAGAAACGATGCTTATATTTATACTGATTTTATAGAAGGCTGCGGCGGTCTGCCTTACGGCTCAACAGGAAGTGCTTTATCTTTAATAAGCGGCGGAATTGACAGCCCTGTTGCTACGTGGCTTATGGCCAAAAGAGGTGTTGAAGTAGGGGGAGTATATTTCCATTCACCGCCTTACACAGGAGAGAGAGCAAAAGAAAAAGTTAAAGATTTATGCTCTATTATAGCTCAGTATACAGGCGGGTTTAAGCTGCATATAGTGCGTTTTACAGAGGTTCAGTTGTATTTACTTGAAAATGTACCTGAGGACAAGCTGACTATATTCTTAAAGCGTGCCATGATGAGGACAGCGGAAAAGATAGCCAAAAAAGAACATCTTGATGGGCTTATTACAGGTGAAAGTGCCGGACAGGTTGCAAGCCAGACTATGCAGGGAATAAACGCCATAAATGCCGTTTGCACTATGCCTGTTATGCGTCCGCTTTGTGGTATGGACAAGCAGGAGATAGTAGACAAGGCAAGAAAAATAGGCACATTTGAAACATCAATACTGCCTTATGAGGATTGCTGTACTATATTTGTGGCTAAGCACCCTGAAACAAGACCTAAAACCAGTGTTATAAACAAAATAGAGTCTAAGCTTGAAGGACTTGATGAGCTTTTGGACAAGGCATTTAATGAAATGGAAATCTTAGAGCTTTAAAGGCTTAGATTAAAGAAATTCAGAAGGTGTTTAAAATAATGAATATATAATTTTTAGGCGGATATATTTTATTAAAAAGTATTTGCGGTGATTATATGTTCAAAGTTATAAAGGCTTATAAAATAAAAAGAGTTTTAACGGTTATTTGTTTAGTGTTGGTTTTATTTGCCGCAAGAGGTATTTTTAATAAAAAAAGCATTATGACTTTTTCTGACGGGAACACAAAGGGTTACTTAGCTATAATTATTGATGATTTTGGCTATTCCGGTGATGGTACAGAAGAAATGCTGAATTTAAAAATACCTTTTACTGCGGCAATTATGCCTTTTTCAGCACACACTCAGGAAGATTTAGAAAGTGTAAAACAGGCCGGAAAGGACTACATAATACACATGCCTATGGAAAGTCTTACAGGGAAAAAAGAATGGGTAGGCGACAAAGGCATTTTTATTAATATGAGTGATGAGGAAATTGCTCAAAGGGTAAACGAGGCTTACAGTATTGTTGAAGGAGCTTCTGGAATTAATAACCACATGGGTTCGGCAATTATGGAAGATGAAAGGTGTTTATCGGCTGTTTTAGATGTTGTTAAATCAAAAGATGGTGTTTTTATTGACAGTGTTACAACTGCCGGAACACTAGGAAAAGACATATGCTCTCAAAAGGACATTGTAGTTTTAAAAAGAGATGTGTTTTTAGACAGCACTGACGACATTAATGTAGTTGCTCAAAACCTAAACAAAGCTGCGGATATTGCACTTAAAAACGGTACAGCAGTTGCAATAGGCCATGTTGGGCCAGAAGGCGGAAAGATTACAGCCAAAGCTATTGAACAGGCGTATCCTGAAATTATGGCAAAAGGGGTTAAGTTTGTTACAGTCAGTCAGATGAGGGAATTATTTGAAAATGACTATTGAGGAAAAAATTAAAAGATATGCTTTTGAGCTTGGTGCTGATGATGCCGGAATTTGCTCAGCTAAGGATTTTGAGGAGATACGGCCACAGATTGAAGCAAAAAAAGACTTATTAAAAGGCTTTGCCGAGATGGATATTGAAAAACGGTTAAAGCCTTCTCTTACGTTAGAAGGAGCAAAAAGCATTATTGTTTTAAGCAAAAATTACATGCTTAATAATAAATTTCAAAATGACGGCAAAATACGCGGATATATATCAATGGGTGCTGTAGGAGAGGATTACCATATTTATATGGCGGAAATATTAAAAGGTGTTTCTGAAATGATTGAAAAAAAATACGGTGCTAAGTGTGTTTATTTTACCGATACAGGGCCTTTATGTGACAGGGCAGCGGCAGTAAGAAGCGGCATTGGGTATTATGGAAAAAGCGGCTGTGTAATAACAGATAATGCCGGAGCATGTGCATTTTTGGGTTACATTATAACGGATTTAGATTTGGAATTAGATGTAATAAGCAAAAAAGACTGCGGAAAATGTGATTTATGTATTAGAAGCTGTCCTTCAGGAGCAATAAGCGAAAATGGTTTTGACATGGCAAAATGTATTTCGTATTTAACACAGCTTAAAAGAGAATTGACTGAGGAAGAAATGTTTTTGGTAGGGAAAAATTTATATGGCTGTGATGTATGTCAGAAGGTTTGTATTAAAAACAAAGAATTTATTAATGAAATAAATGATATTAATATTTCAATGCCTGAGATAAAAGATATTTTAAACATGTCAAACAGGCAGTTTAAAGAGAAATACGGAAAAACGGCAATGGGATGGAGAGGGGCTTCTGTTATTAAGCGAAATGCCCTTTGTGCTTTACTTAAGTACAAAAGCGATGAAGCGGAAGAAACCGCCTATATTGGGCTAAAGAGTGAAAGCGCTTTAGTTAAAAATACAGCTGAAAAAGTCTTGGAAATTATGAAAAAAACAAGGTGATGTTATGGGTTATTGGAACACAAGAGGGCTTAGGGGAAGCACATTTGAGGAGATTATAAACTTTACAAACGACAGGTACAGAAGTGCCGGTCTTGCAGTTATACAGAAAATTCCTACACCTATAACTCCTGTTGATTTTGACACTAAAAAAAAGGTTATAACTTTGGCTTATTTTGACAAGCAGTCTACAGTTGATTATGTAGGTGTGGCGCAGGGGCACGCTATATGTTTTGATGCTAAAGAAAGCCGACAGAAAAGCCTGCCTATACAGAATATACACAGCCACCAGATAGAGTTTATGAGGGATTTTAACTCTCAAAGCGGTGTAGCGTTTTTATTGGTTCACATGGCATTATATGGAAAGTATTATTTTCTGCCTATGGAGGTTTTAGAAAAATACTGGACGGCGGCTTTAAAAGGCGGAAGGAAGTCTATTCCTATTGATGCTTTTGATGAGAAGTACGAAATTAAGCTTTCGGGAAGTGCAATGCTGGATTATTTGGAAGCCGTTAACACTTATTTAGTGGAAAGAAAAAACAGAAAATAAATTCTGAATTGTAAAATTTATGTTAAATTTAGAACACAATTTGTATGGTCGTTTGACAATCTCGAACGGCCTATTTTTTATGTATACTGTATTTTATATTCATGCTGTATTATACTAACTGCATTAGTTTTTTATTGAGTTTTAAGCATATTTTGCTTTTTTTGTATTTTTTTAAAGACAAGTATTCTTTTAATTTTATTCGCTAATTTGTGAAAACTATACAAATTTCGTATTTGTACTATTTTTATCTTGACAATTTTATAACAAGATTATAAAGTAATGCTGTAGGTATTTATATCTGGCAGGAATGGCGTTGGAGGCGGTTGAGTACGGTTGTGATATAAATCTTAAAAGCACACTTAGTTTTTGTGTGTTTATTTTTATCACAAATAATTAGCGTGCCAACTATTTTGAATAAGTAATTTATCTCCCGCGCTTTTTATACTGCTCGGATTTTAAACAAGCCTAAGGTGCTTGTCATGTTTAATTTTTCAAATAGGAGGATTTGAAGATGGAAGGTTTTAAATTAACAAAAACACAGGAACTTCAGCGTGAATTATTCTACAGATTCGCGGAGAACGAAATCAGACCAATCGCTAGAGAGATGGACGAAACTGAAGAATATTCTATGGATCTTGTAAAGAAGATGCAGAAATGCCATTTCTTCGGCATTCCTTATGGCAAAGAATACGGTGGTGCTGGCGCTGACGTTCTTACTTACACTCTTGCTATGGAAGAAGTTTCAAAAGTAGACGCTTCTACAGGCATCACTCTTTCTGTTCATACATCACTTTGCTGCTCATGCATTAACGAGTTCGGTACAGAGGAACAGAAACAGGCACATTTAAGACCTCTTGTTGACGGAAGCAAAGTAGGCTGCTTCGCTTTAACTGAGCCTAACGCTGGTACAGACGCTTCAGGTGTTCAGAAAGAAGCTAGAAAAGAAGGAGACCATTACGTACTTAATGGTACAAGTATTTTCACAACTAACTCAGGTTTTGCTGATACTTTCATTGTATTTGCTCTTACAGATAAATCTAAAGGACCTAAAGGCATGTCAGCTTTCATTGTAGACAGAACAATGCCTGGCGTTACTGTAGGTACTAACATCCCTCGTATGGGTATTAGAGCTGCTTCTAACTGCGAAGTTGCTTATGAAGACGTTATTGTTCCTGCTGACAGACTTCTTGGTGCTGAAGGTCAGGGATACAAGATTGCTATGACTGCTCTTGCTGGCGGACGTATCGGTATCGGTGCTCAGAGTGTTGGTATTGCTCAGGGTGCTCTTAACGAGGCTATTAAATACGTTAAAGAAAGAAAACAGTTTGGCAAACCAATTTCTAAATTCCAGAATACACAGTTCAAAATTGCTGAGATGCAGACAAAGATTGACGCTGCTAGACTTATGGTATGGAGAGCTGCTAACGCTAAAGACAACCATGAAAACTATGCTCCTCTTGCCGCTATGTGCAAGCTTTTCGCTTCAGATGTAGCTAACGAAGTTACACGTACTTGTGTTCAGCTTTTAGGTGGCTACGGATACTCAAGAGAATATCCTGTTGAGAGAATGATGAGAGATGCTAAGATTACTGAAATCTATGAAGGTACATCAGAGGCTATGAAGATGGTTATTTCCGGTTCTATGAAACTTTAATTTAAACCATTAACTATTATTTCGGAAGGAGATAAAAAGATGAAAATCGTTGTATGTATTAAACAGGTTCCAGATACTGTAGAAGTTAAAATAGATCCTAAAACAGGAACTCTTATCAGAGACGGCGTTCCTTCAATTATCAACCCTGATGACAAAACAGGTATCGAGGCTGCTTTAGAGTTAAAAGAAAGAGTTGGCGGTACTGTAACTGTTATCTCTATGGGACCTCCTCAGGCAGACGTTGCTTTAAGAGAAGCTCTTGCTATGGGTTGTGACGAAGCTTACCTTGTATCAGGCAGAGAGTTCGGTGGTTCTGATACATACGCTACAAGCGGTATCCTTGCTGCTGCATTAAGAAAAATCGGCTATGACATTATCGTAACAGGCCGTCAGGCTATCGATGGTGACACAGCACAGGTTGGTCCACAGATTGGTGAAAAACTTGGTATTCCTCAGGTTTCTTATGTTCAGGAAATCAAAGAGGCTGCTGAAGATCATCTTGTTGTTAACAGATATTTTGAAGATGGTTACCACATCATCAAAATCAAAACTCCATGCCTTCTTACTGCAATAGCTGAGCTTGCTAAACCAAGATACATGACAGTTAGCGGTATTGTTGACGCTTATGAGAAAGAAATCAAAATCATCGGTTTTGAGGATCTTAAAGATGACCTTGAGCTTGACATGATCGGTTTAAAGGGTTCACCTACAAACGTATACAAATCATTTACTAAAGAAGTTAAAGGCGCAGGCACTATCCTTAAAGATGTTTCAGCTGATCAGGCTGTTGCAGCTATTATGGAAAAACTTGAAGCTAAGCACATTATCTAATTTTATTTAGTTTAAATTATAAAACGAGGAGGAGAACCCTACAATGAGTAAAGGAATTTATGTAGTAGTTGAACAGAGAAACGGTAAAGTTCAGAATGTAGGTCTTGAGCTTATTGGTGAGGCTACAAGATTAAAAGCTGACCTTAACGAAGACGTTGTTGCTGTATTATTAGGCAGTGATATAAAGGGCGAAGTTAACAAATTATATGAGTTTGGTGCTGACAAGGTTGTTTTAATTGACCACCCATACCTTAAAGAATATGTTACAGAGCCTTACACAAAAGCTCTTACACAGGTTTGCAAAGAGTATGAGCCACACATTATGCTCTTTGGTGCTTCTTCAATCGGCCGTGACGTTGCTCCTAGACTTGCAAGCCGTATCAAAACAGGTCTTACAGCTGACTGCACAGGCTTAAGAATTGCTAAGACTGATGAGGAACTTGCTAAAGAGGAAGCTCTTGGAAATACAGACCCTAAGAGAGGCCTTCTTATGACTCGTCCTGCTTTCGGTGGTAACATTATGGCTACTCTTATGTGCCCAAGAACAACTCCACAGATGGCTACAGTTCGTCCTGGCGTTATGAAGAAAATCGACAGAATCCCTGGCAGAACAGGTGAGCTTATTGAAATGACTGTTGATTACACAGAAGCTGATATGAACATTGAAATTCTTGAAGTTGTTAAAGCTGACAAGAAATCAGTTGATATTACAGAAGCTAAAGTACTTGTTTCTGGCGGACGTGGTGTTGGCAGAAACGGTTACGATATGCTTAGAGCATGTGCTGACGAGCTTGGCGGAGAAGTTGCTTCTTCAAGAGCTAACGTTGACGATGCACTTTGCGAGTGGGCTAAACCAGAAATGCAGGTTGGCCAGACAGGTAAAACAGTTAGACCTGACCTTTACCTTGCTTGCGGTATTTCAGGAGCTATTCAGCACGTTGCTGGTATGGAAAACTCAGACCTTGTTATCTCTATTAACAAGAACGACACAGCACCTATATTCCAGGTATCTGACCTTGGTATCGTAGGCGATGTTAAAGTTATTCTTCCAAAACTTACAGAAGCTCTTAAGAAATACAACGCTGAGAAAGTTGTTAAATAATTAAGACTTATATTTAGGCCTTACCTTTTGGTAAGGCCTTTTTTGTTATGCGCTTAAGCAAGACAAAGCCACCGGCTAAGCTGGTGGTAATGATTGCGTATAGAAGGGTATAATTGGGTATTTGTACTAATTAGTTGTAGCAAATTGCACAAATAATGCTTTGCTATATGGACTTTTATATATTTTTTGATAGAATTGATTTATAAAGCTTTTATGTAAGGGGGATGAAGTTATGAAATCATTTTTATCAAAGGGTATTTCTATTTTTATGGCGTTTGCTGTAAGTGTTTCGGCTATGCCTGTGATAGCTATGGCATCTGACACACCTTCCGACTGGGCAGCAAATCAGGTAAACAGTGCTATTTCCTACGGGCTTATACCAGAAACAGTTCAAGGCAGGTACCAAGACAACATTACAAGGGAAGAATTTGCGGAGCTTTTAGACGAAGTCTGCAACGATTATTCCGGCGGAAAAATGACGTTTATACATTGGAAAAACTACAACGGTGTTGAAGAAAATCCATTTACTGATACGGAAAGCTATGCAGTAAAGCGCATGTATTGTGCTGGTATAATGTCCGGAACAGGTGACGGAAAATTCAGCCCTAATGCGTCGTTAACAAGGGAACAGGCTGCTACGATGATAAATAATTTATTTACTTTCTGCAGCAAGGCTCTTCCTACTGCTAGTGCCACATTTGCAGACAATAGTGATATTTCGTCATGGGCGCTTGACAGTGTTGGAAAAGTACAGGCAGCAGGAATTATGAGTGGTGTTGGTGGAAATCGTTTTGCACCTAAAGATAATTACACAAGAGAGCAGAGCATTGTAACTGCGTTAAAGGTTTATGAAGTGCTTTTAGGCAAGACTCCATCAACAGGCACAGGAAGCGGAACAACATCTACAAATAACAATACAGGCAGCAATACAAACACAACATCAGGAGATTTTAGTGCAACATTCCAGCAGCTCTATGATGAGTTGAAATATTACAATGACTCAATAGAAATTGCCAATGCTACAGAAAGTATGCCGCCGAATACAGATAATTTCCCTGATATAGACAGCAATTTAAAGAATCAGTTTGCGGGTAAGGAGTTAGCTATAGGATATTTAGAGGCTGCTCGTGAAGAAATGGTTAAAGCTGTTTCTTGTTGGATTGATATTGAGATTTACGGTATGATGGGATATACTCAAAGCACATTAACTTCTAGAACAAGAGCTAAGAGAGAAGAAATTCAGCAGCATGTTGACAAGGCAAATGAGTATCTTGACAAGGCTTATTCAGCAGCTAATTAAATTTAAGTGTTTTAACACATAATTAGTGAGGATATCAAAATAAAAAACGGTATGTATTATACATACCGTTTTTTTAATGAGTTATTTTGTTATTTTAGATTTTATAAATTTAATTATTTGTATTTCAGGTATATTTATAAAGGCAAGGATATAAATCCAGATAAGGTTTGATGTACCTACATTTACTGTTCTAAATGCTGGCTGTAAAAATGGTACAAGTATTACAGCATTTAGAAGTACGAAGCCTATTATAAATGAGCCATTTAAATACTTATTATTGAACATTTCTTTTTTGAATAAAACAGGTCTTTCACTCTTTGAGTTAAAGCCATGGAAAAGCCTTGAAAGGCAGAGTGTAGCAAAAGCCATTGTACTTGCGGCTTGTGTACTTATATTAAGACCCATATAAAAGGCTATAATTGTATTTATACCTATTACAAGGCCTTCGATACCTATACCTGTTATAAAGTCTTTTGTCATTATACCTTCGTCTTTAGGGCGCGGTTTTTCGTTCATTACGCTTTTACTATGAGGGTCAAGGCCAAGGGATATGGCCGGAAGGCTATCTGTAAGAAGGTTAATAAACAAAAGGTGAACAGGCTCAAAAGGTACTGGAAGGGACATAAGTGAAGCATAAAGAACTGCAAGTATACCAGCGGTATTGCCTGAAAGAAGAAACTTAATGGATTTTTTGATATTAGCATATACGTTTCTTCCGTTTTCTACAGCCTTTACTATTGTGGCGAAATTATCATCAGTCAGTACCATTGAAGCCGCGTCTTTTGCAACTTCTGTACCTGTTATACCCATTGCTACACCTATATCAGCCTGTTTTAATGCTGGTGCATCATTTACGCCGTCGCCTGTCATTGCTACAATACAATTTTTATTCTGCCATGCTTTTACTATACGGATTTTATGTTCTGGTGAAACTCTGGCGTAAACGGCTGTTTTTTCTACAACATCTTCTAATTCTTTATCACTTAATTTTTCTATTTCGGCGCCATCCATAGCATTTAAGCCATCTTCATATATTCCTATTTCTTTTGCTATGGCTGTTGCAGTTATTTTATGGTCACCTGTTATCATTACAGGGCGTATGCCAGCTTTTTTACACATAGCAACAGCTGTTTTGGATTCTTCCCTTGGTGGGTCTATCATTGCTGTAAGGCCGATAAATGTAAGGTCATACTCATCGTTTAAAGTTATATTTTGTGGGTCAAAGTTTTCGGGAGCTTTTTTATAGGCATAGGACAAAACTCTTAAGCCGTTTGATGAAAATTCCATATTGGCTTTTAAAATTTCGTCTACATCAGTTTTATTTAATTCTCTTTCTGCGCCATGGGAATATATTTTATTTACTCTGCCGCATATAACATCTGTAGCGCCTTTAGTTATTATATAAATTCCATCGTTATATTTTACGGCTACGGTCATAAGTTTTCTATCAGAGTCAAAAGGTATTTCTCCTACTCGAGGGTGAAGCTTTCTTTGTTCCTCAAAATTAAAGCCAGCTTTTGAAGCAAAATTAATAAGCGCTGTTTCGGTTGGGTCACCGATTTCAGTACCGTTTTTTATTGTTGAATCGTTGCAAAGGCAGCAGGCTTCTATAAGTTTTTCAAAGCTTTCATTTTGAGTTATATCGTTTACAGAAATTATATTACCGTCTGAAAAGTAATTCATTACGGTCATTTTATTTTGAGTAAGTGTACCTGTTTTATCTGAACAGATAATTGAAACACTGCCTAAGCCTTCTACTGCCTGAAGTTTTCGGATAATAGCATGTTCTTTTGCCATTTTCTGTGTACTGAAAGCAAGTACTATTGTTACTATTGAGCTTAAAGCCTCAGGTATTGCGGCTACGGCAAGGGCTACAGCAAACATAAAGGCATTTATAATGCCATTACCCTGGTAAACACTGAGGGCAAACAAAAGGGCACATATTATAAGTATAATTATGGCAAGTTTTTTTCCAAATTTATTTAATGATACCTGAAGTGGAGTTTCTTTTTCTTTAGCGCTATTTAAAAGGGATGCTATTTTTCCTACTTCTGTATTCATTCCTGTGACTGTTACTATAAATTTGCCTCGGCCATATGTTACAAAGCTGCCTGAGTGAACCATATTAAGTCTATCTCCTATACCGGCTTCATGGTCTATTACATCAGTATTTTTTTCAACACTGACACTTTCACCAGTAAGGGCGCTTTCGTTTATTTGAAGCGCAGCAGTTTCAAAAAGGCGGCCATCAGCACAGACAAAGTCGCCGGCTTCCAAAACCACTACATCGCCAGGAAGAATATCTTTTGAAGATACGATACCTATTTGGCCGTCACGGATTACTTTTGCCTCTGGTGTTGACATTTCTTTAAGGCTATTTAACGAAGATTCAGCTTTTTTCTGCTGTATTGTTCCCAGTATAGCGTTACCTGTTATTACAGCAATTATAACTATGGCGCTTTCTAAGTCTCCAAGCACAGCTGAGACTATGGCGGCAGCTATAAGTATTATTACAAGAAAATCACTGAATTGTTCTAAAAACATTACAAGGGTGCTTTTTTGTTTTTTGTCTGTTAATTCGTTTTTGCCATACTTTTCTGTTAATTTTGGTATATCGGAACTTTTAATTCCATTTTTAGAAGTTTGGAGCAGAGTTTCTATTTCTCCAATGTCTTTTTGATACCAGTTTTCGTTGATACTCATAATTTACCTCCTTAAAAAATAAAAAAAGCGAAACTTTGCTGCAACAAAAGTTACAACAAAAGTCTCGCTTCTTAGTTACTTAACCGGGTTAAACAATTAACCGTATTGACGGTAAAGTAATCAGGCTTTGCCTGATAGCTACTCCCTTTTATTTGTAACAGATTTTACCACATAAGAGATTAATAGTCAAATACTTCTTTTTTATTATGGCAATTAATTTTAAGTTATAAACCAATTTTTAAATTTACTTAATATTTTAAATAGGTTTTATGGTAAGACTATTTTTATTTTTTTAAATTAATATGATTTTAAATGTTAATGGGAGAGTAAATGCATATTTATACATGTTATTTGGTTTGTGTTTTAAATTATGTAAACTTATTTAAACGACAAAAATCGACAAATTATTACAAATAATCGCAATTTTATTATTTATTATAATAATGAAATGTGTAGTTATTTACGAAATCACACGAAACGTGTTGACACTATGACTTTGTTATGGTAAGTTAAAGGAGTTTTAGGAGGCGGTTTTTATTGAAAAAGAGAAAATATGCAGAACTTAGGGAATTGAAAAAATTTTTGAAAAAAAAGAATTTTTCCTACAAAATGCTGTCAGACGAATTAGGAATAAGCATTGATGCTATTAACAACAAGCTTAATGGATATACATTGCTTAATATTAATGAAATGAAGCACATGGTGACATTATTCAACATGAAGCCTGTTGATATAAACAGGTACTTTATTATAGGCAGCGAGAATGTAAGCAACGAAGAAAAGTATAATTGACAGGAGGCGCTGTTTTTTGGGAGACAAAAGAAAAATTGATATGAGCGGATTTAATATATCAAGTTATGCATACAAGGAATTGGAATATTTTTGTATGCAGTATGGCGAGAAAAAGAGGCTTATTAAATATGGGTATGGGCCTAAGGCTCTTAGATATACGCCTGTTCGTGTTAAAGGCGGTATTTCTGACAGCACTTTTGAAACAGCAAATCAAATGATTAAAATTAAGTGCGATATTGAAATGATTGAGAATGCTGCCAAAGAAACAGATGAGCAATTATACAAATATATTATTAAAAATGTTACTGAAGGTGTACCATATGAGGTTTTGAATGTGCCTTGCGGAAGAAGGCAGTTTTACGACAAAAGAAAATTATTCTTTTACAAGCTTTACTGTATTAAAAATAAAAATGTTTAATTTAGTGAAAAGAGGTCACCCAAGGGACGTACTTTTATGATATTATTATAACATAAAAAATTATGAATATTAGTAAAACAGGTTTTTATACATGCAAAGGCTTTCTGATGAGAGTAGGAGCCAAAGGGGTTAAGGCATGTGAATAGAACCTGTTTTTTTATTTAATTTTGGTATTAAATGGGGTGTTAAAATAAAAAAACTAACTAAAAAGCAGAAAATGGTTGCTGATGCACTTACGGACATAAGTTATGACGGAACTCTTGAAGATATTTGTATGCAGTACGGAATTACATCAGATACGCTTTATACATGGCTTTCAGAAGAAAGTTTTAGGCAATACATGGATTTAATACTTAGCGGTAAAACTTTCAGCGCCATGACAGGAGTTTGGAAAAGTTTATTAAACCAATGCGCAGAAGGAAACATACAGGCTATTAAACTTTATTTTGAGTTAAAAGGAAAATACAAGAATGAAAAGTCTTTAGCTGAAGCTCAAAGTAAGCCGGCTATGATACAAATTATAGATGATATACCAAAAGCTGAAGGTGACAGTTATGGCAAGGTTAAGTGAGTTAATTGCACCGTCATTTTACGAAGCTCACAGAGATGTTGAAGAATGCAGGTACACGCATTACTGGTTTAAAGGTGGCAGAGGAAGCTGCAAGTCTTCTTTTATTTCAATAGAAATTATATTAGGTGTTATGCGGGATAAAAACGCCAATGCTATTGTGCTTAGGAAGGTTCAAAATAGTATTAGAGACAGTGTTTTGGAGCAGATGCTTTGGGCTATTGAAGCTTTAGATGCTGAGGAGTTTTGGGAGAAAAAGCTTTCGCCGCCATTTTGTTTAATACTTAAGGAAACAGGACAGAAGATAATTTTTAAAGGCTGTGACGACCCGGGAAAAATAAAGTCAACAAAGTTTAATCATGGGTATGCAAAATATATTTGGTTTGAGGAAGCTGACGAGTTTGACTCGGTGGAGGAGATACGAAACATAAATCAATCCCTTATGAGAGGTGGAGAAAAGTTTTGTGTTTTTTATTCATACAATCCGCCTCAGAGCATTTCCAACTGGATAAACAGAGAGGCTTTAAAAAAGCGCAAAGGGAAAAAAGTGTATTACAGCAATTATAAAGATGTACCTATTAAATGGCTGGGAGAGCAGTTTTTTATTGAGGCTGAGCATCTTAAAAACACAAACAGGCTTTCCTACGAACATGAGTACATGGGAAAAGCCACAGGTACAGGAGGAGAGGTTTTTTCTAATGTGACACTTAGAAGAATTACAGATGAGGAGATTACAAACTTTGATAGGATTGCCAGAGGTCTTGATTGGGGATATGCAACAGACCCGCTGCACTACACAGTTAATCATTATGACAAGACAAGGAAAAGGCTATATATTTTTTTTGAAATACACAAAGCTGGCTTAAGCAACGTAAAAGCCAGTGAGCTTATAAAACAAGAGAACAAAGAAAACAATGTAATTATATGTGACAGTGCTGAGCCTAAAAGTATAGCAGAGCTTAATTATTTTGGCATTAATGCTATTGCGGCAAAAAAGGGACCTGGAAGTGTGGAGTATGGAATTAAATGGCTCCAAAACATGGAGGAAATAATAATTGACCCTGACAGATGTCCTTTTACTGCCAGAGAATTTAGCGAGTACGAATTAGACAAGGACAAAGAGGGCGGTTTTAGGGCGTATTTTCCTGACAGGAACAATCATTCTATTGATGCTGTAAGGTATTCAAGGCAATTTGACATGAGCATGGTGAAAGTGAGGTAAAGAAAATAGATGTATTTAACTGAAAATGATTTAATAAACGCTAAATTAACAGCTGATGGCAGCATTAACGAAAGCGACATACTGAAATACATAATTCAAGAGGACCAAAACTGTGAAAAAAAGAAAAAGATGATTGAGGGTGAAAGATATTATGCCTATGAGCATGACATATTGAAGAAGGATTTCAGGCAGAGCAATATTTCGGAAAACATTGACGGAGAGGAAAAAATAACTAAGTTTATTAATCCCAACAGGAGTAATCATCACAATGTAAACTGTTTTCACAGGATACTTGTTGACCAGAAAGTTTCGTACTTAATTGGGAGAAAGCCGGTTATTAAAATTAACTATAGGCAGGGCATGGAAAAGGACGAGGATTTTGAAAGGGCTGTTGAGGACTTTACTGGTGAGGAATTTAATGAGGCTTTACAGGAACTTTTAACTGGCGCCAGCAACAAAGGTTGTGAGGCGCTTCATATTTATTATGATAAAGATGGTGCTTTAAGGTACTGTATTATACCTGCTGATGAGATTATACCTATTTACGACAGTGAGCATGAAAAAGATTTGGAGCAGCTTATAAGGTATTATGACACAGCTGTAATTAGAAACGGCAACAGGTATTTAAGAAAAAGGGTTGAGTGGTGGACAAAGGATGAGGTTACATATTTTATTGAAGATGATAACAGGAATTTTGTTTTAGACAGCTCAATAAAGAGAAATCCTTCACCCCACTGGTGGGGCATTGCCACTGAGGACGGATTTGAAAAAAGCCGGAAAGCCAATAGCTGGGGCAAGGTGCCTTTTATTATACTGAAAAACAATTACAAAGAAACAACTGATTTGGAGTCTGTAA
The DNA here is from genome assembly GCA_944377425.1 of uncultured Clostridia bacterium. Lineage (GTDB taxonomy): Bacteria > Bacillota > Clostridia > Lachnospirales > Anaerotignaceae > Neoanaerotignum_A. The sequence continues at coordinate 28,523 of CALWEX010000040.1, read as the reverse complement.
AAGGTTTAATTGATGCTTACGACCTTATATCCAGTGAGGGAACAAACAATATTATTGATTTAGTTGAGCTTTACTGGGTTATACAGGGATACGGCGGTGACACGGCTTCGGCTATATCAAAAAAGCTACAGATTAATAAAGCTGTTAACATTACTGACAGCAGCGGAAATGTAGAGGCAAGGCAGGTTGAGCTTTCAATGAGCGGAAGGCTTGATTTTTTAAAGCGCCTTAGGAAAGACATATTTGAGTTTGGGCAGGGAGTTGACACTGACCCTGAGACTTTAGGAAACTCTCCCAGCGGTGTTTCGCTTAAATTTCAGTATACCCTTTTAGAGCTTAAAGCCAGCAGTGTGGCGGTTAAATTAAAGCAATGCATTAAAGAGATTATAGGATATATGATAGAGGACTACAACAGAAAAAACGGGACTGATTATGATGTTTCTATTATTAAAGTGGCTTTAAAGAGAAATGCTGTTACAAATGATTATGAAACAGTTGAGATGATTGAAAAATCAAAAGGTATTTTAAGTGATGAAACGCTTTTAAGCATGCATCCGTTTGTTGAGGAGATTTCAATGGAGGAAGATGCTGTAGCTGAAAGCAAAGCAAAAGAAGAATAAAAAATGGGTGGGAGGAGGGATGTTTTAATTAAAGGAGGTGAAAAAATATGGAAAAATATGCATGGCTTGAGGAATTAATTGAAAATTGCCAAAGCAGTGAGGAGCTTTTTGAGACTATTTGTGAGTACATTGAAGAAAACTTTATTTTAATTGATGACGAAGATGAAAAGGTTTCAAAAAGTGAGTATGATTCAGTAATATCCAAATATGAAAAAGAGATAAGTGATTTAAAGGAAAGCTTTGAAAATGAAAAAGCACAGGCGCTTATTGAAAAGGATATTTTGGAACAGGGCGGCAGAAATGCAAAGGCTATAATGGCGCTTTTAAGTGATGAGGATTTTATTAAAGACGAAAGCGGCAAAATTACAGGTGTTGATATTACAAGAATTAAAGAAAGCGCGCCATATCTCTTTAAAGAAATAAGCCAAAAAGTAGAAGGCACAGGCGCAGTTAAAGAAAGAAGAAAAAAATCAGACAGGCAGTTTATGGAAAGCGCTATGCGCGCAGCCGGAATTAGAAAATAAAAGGAGGTTATTAAATGGCAAATTCCATTGAATACGCATCTAAGTTTTTACCTATTGTAGACGAAATTTACAAGGCTGAATCTGTTACAGAAAGTCTTGACAGCAGCACTATGGCTGATTTTTCAGGGGCTAACGAAATTAAAGTGCTTAAGGTTTCTACAACTGGTCTTGGTACATACTCAAGAGCAAACGGATATCCAAAAGGTGACATTACAGCTTCTTGGGAGACAATGAAGCTTACACAGGAAAGAGGAAAAGAGATTTCTATTGACCGAATGGACGATGAGGAAACTTTAGGAATGGTTTTCGGCACAGTTACTGGGAATTTTATGAGAGAATGGGTTATTCCTGAGCTTGATGCTTACAGATTTGCAAAATATGCATCTACAAGCGGTATTACAACTAACGAAGAAACCCTTACTAAAGAAAATATTATTGACGCCATTGATAAAGCGGCTATGGCTTTAGACGAAAACGAGGTGCCTTTAGAAGGCAGGGTTTTATTTGTTAACAGTGATTTAAAGCCTGTATTAAACTCAGCTTTAACAAGGCAGTGGACAAACGAGGAAGAAGCCAACACGGTTATTAACAGATACAACAACATGAATGTTATATATGTGCCTAAGACAAGGTTTTACACAAAGATTAAGCTTAACGATGGTACTGAAAGCTGGGGTTTTGCAAAGGATACAGAAGGAAAGGAAATCAACTTTATGATGATGTATCCGCAAGCTGTTGTTCAGGCTAAAAAGTTTGTTATGCCTAAAATATTTTCTCCAGATGAAAATCAGAAGCTTGATGCATGGCTTTTCCAGTTCAGGTTATACCATGACGCTTTTGTTTATGACAACAAAGTGAAGGGTATATATTTAAGCAACCGTGCGGGGGAATAAGTTTTGGATAGGGATACGTTACTGGTGAAGATTAAGGAAATATGCAAGGCAGAAGATTCCGATTTGAATATAGAGTATGCCCTTGATAGTGCCATAAGCATTGCAAAAAATTACTGTGGTATTAAAGAGTTGCCGGAAGAACTGGAAAATACTGTTATTGATATGGCTATTGATATTTTTAAAAGCGGGCAATATGGCGGAGAAGATGAAAACGGAAGGCTTAAGAGTATTACTGAAGGTGACATATCTATGTCTTTTGGGGATACATTATATGAGCAGTACGGATTAAGCAATATTAAGAATTATGAAAAGAGAATGATGCCTTTTAGGAGAATAAAATGGAACTGAGCAAGTTACAAAAAAATGCCCAAGTATTATTTAAAGACAGGTGCGACATTAAGAGATACAGGTTTGAAAAGGCAGAAAATGGTGTTAGCAATGCCGTTTTATATGATGTATATAATGATGTAATGTGCAGGATAAGCTATTTAACAAGTGAGCCTAATGAAGAAACTCTTACTGCGTTTAAAACAGAGCTTAAAATTAAATTATTCCTCCCTATTGAATATAAAATTGAAAGTGGTGACATATTTATTGTTTACCGAAATGGCGAAAGTAAGAGTTTTAAGGCAGCATCTCAAAGCCGGATTTATTCATTTCATCAAGAGATTGAGGCTGTGATATATGACAAAAATCCGTAAAGGGGTGAAAAGCTTATGGAAGAAAACATTACAAACGGCATTGCGTTTGCTTTAAGCCAAGAATTTGGTGATGAGTACAATATTTATACTGAAAGTATTGAACAGGGTTTAAAAAGGCCTTGTTTTTTTATACTGCACAAAGGGACAAAATATGATTTTCTGCCTATGAACAGGTGTATTGCATATTATGAGTTTGAATTGGATTTAATTATCAACGAAAAGCTTAATCAGAAAATTAATTCCATTACTCAAAGGGTATTTAACGCTATTAAAACAGTAGACTGCTCTGATGGGTATATTAATGCTTTTGATTTACAGTTAGAAAGTAAAGAAGGCAGTTACAAAATACAGGTTGTTTACTGCATGAGCGGCAGATTTAATGAAAGCGGATATGATTTAATGGAAAAACTTGATATAAATGAAGGAGAGTGAATAAATTGGCATTAGGAGGCGGAAACTTTTTAACCCAGAACAAAGTGCTTCCCGGAAGCTACATTAATTTTGTTAGTGCCTCAAGCTCTAACGCTAATATAAGCGACAGAGGATATGCGGCTATTGCCTGCGAAATGGATTGGGGCAAAGAAAACGAGATTTTTGCTGTAACGGCGGAAGAATTTTTAACTGACAGCATGAGCATATTTGGGTATGCATACACAAGCGAAAAGCTTAAGGGTATGAGAGATATTTTTATTAATGCTCAGACAGTTTATTTTTACAGGCTTAACAAAGGTACTCAAGCCAGCTGTGATTTAGGCAAGGCCAGATATGGTGGAGCAAGAGGAAATGATATTTCTATAAGTGTTGTAAGCAGTGAGGAGCAGTATACAGTTGAAACAAGCATTGACGGAAGTGTTATTGACAGTCAAACGGTTTCTTCTGCTGCTGAATTAGAGGATAACGAGTTTATTATTTTTGACAAGGAAGCAGAGCTTACGCCAACAGGGAAAACAAACTTATTAGGTGGTGACAATGGAAGTGTAAGCGAGATGGCACATCAGGAGTTTTTGGACAAGTTGGAAAGCATAAGTTTTAATAATCTTGGATGTTTAAGTGATGACGAGACGATTAAAAAGCTCTATGCGCAGTATACACAGACTATGCGTGATACTTATGGTGTTAAATTTCAGACTGTTATCCATGATTATGCTGCTGAGTATGAGGGTGTTATTAATGTAGCTAATGATTCCACTGACAGTGAAGAAGAAAAATATGGTCTTGTATGGTGGGTTACTGGAGCTTGTGCAGGCTGCAACATTAATGAAAGTTTGACAAACAAGCTTTACGACGGAGAATACGGTGTATTTACTCAGTACAAGCAAAGTGAGCTGGAAGAAGGAATTGAAAGCGGATGTTTTATGCTGCACAAAAATGGTGACGACATTAGGGTACTTGACGACATAAACTCTTTTACAGAGTTTAAAGACGGAAAGGACAAGAATTTTGGTGAAAACCAAGTTATAAGACTTCTTGACCAGATAGGAAATGACATTGCTGTTATGTTTAACACTTATTATCTTGGAAAAGTACAGAACAACAATGCCGGACGTACTGCTTTTTGGAATGACATAGTTACATACAACAAAGAATTATTAAAGCTTAATGTAATTGAAAACTTTGAGCCTGATGATGTAATAGTTGAAATGGGAAATGACAAAAAGACGGTTTCTGTTACTAATCCGGTAACACCGGTTTGTGCTATGGCTAAGCTTTACATGACAGTTGTTGTTTACTAAATTTATAGGAGGTGACGCCAAGTGAGCCAGATTATGAACGCAAAAGACGCTATATGCGCGTCTATGGCTGAATGCTATGTGACAATAGACAAAAAGAGATATAATTTTATGCAGGCCATAAACCTTGAGGCAGAGATGAAAAAAACAAAGCAGGAAGTGCCTATACTTGGAAAAACAGGCAAAGGAAACAAGGCCACAGGCTGGAGTGGTGTTGGAAAGGCTACTTTCCACTACAACAGTTCTGTTTTTAGAGAGCTGCTTTACAAGTTTAAGGAAAAAGGCGAGGATATGTATTTTGACATACAGGTTACAAACGAAGACCCTACCAGTGATGTAGGAAGGCAGACTGTTATTCTTAAAGACTGCAATCTTGATGGTGGGGTTATTGCCAAGTTTGACGCTACAGCCAAATTCCTTGATGAGGAGTATAGTTTTACATTTGAGGACTGGGAGATGCCGGAAAAATTTACTGTTCTTACTGGTATGTAATTTTATTTTAATAGTTTAGTTGGCTCTTTTTAAAGAGTCTTTTTTTACGGATAAAACCCTGTTTTACAGGGGGTTATCCGTTTTTGTATTTTAATGTAATTATTGGAGGGTAATATGGAGCTGGATTTATTTTTAAACAGGAACAAAATTAAAAAAGACAATGTTTTTTATGCAGCAAGCAGCAGTTTTATTAATGACGGAAAGCCGGTTATGTGGGAGATTCGTTCTTTAAGCGGTAATGAAGAAGAAAAAATAAGGGACATGTGCATTAAACGTGTGCCTAAAAAGAGTGGTGGCTATACTGAGGATTTTGATTACAGCAGGTACCTTGGCAAGTTGGCGGCATACTCAACAGTTTATCCTGACCTTTTTAATGAAGAATTACAAAACAGTTATGGTGTTTGGGGTGAAGATGCGTTACTTAAAGAAATGCTTTCTGCTGGGGAATATATTGCATACATTAAGAAGGTTAAAGAGATAAACGGCCTTGATATTGCAGCTCAGGATTTAATTGAAGAAGCAAAAAACTAATTGAGGAGGGCAGTTTTGAGGCGGTATATGCATATATTGTCCTCCTTAGGTTTGGAAGGTTTCCTTCGGAATTTATAGCTCTTTCAAAAGAAGAAAAAGCTTTTATTGCGGCTTGCTTAGATTTTGAGGCGCAAAAAAGTAAAGACAGGGAGGTTTAAAATGTATTCGGTATACATTGATGATATTTTACTTCCAGTTACTCCGGAAAAAATTACATGGTCTTACAAGGGGCAGAATGACACAGTTAATCTTATTAACATGGAGGAAATAAGCAGGATACGGGCTCCGGGACTTATGGAATTTAGTTTTAAGGCATTGCTTCCAGGTGGAGATGTACCATATGCCAGATATTTAACCAGTTTTAAGGAGCCTTTTGTATATATTTACGAGCTGGAGCAGATTATAAACGAGCAGAAAGCTGTTATGTTTTATATAGTAAGGGAAAAGCTGCCGTACAAAAGGGTTGGTTTTACTACTAAAAAAATGGTTACCATTGAATCACTTAATGTGCTGGAGCAGGCTGATGAGGGACTGGATGTGGTTTTGGATATTAAGCTTAAAGAGTACAAAACGGCTCAAAGCTCAGAAATAAGCAACGGAATAAATACATCTCAAGGCAGCAGGCAAGTTACCAAAACAGCGGCCAAAACCTATGTTGTTAAAGATGGAGATAATTTATGGAACATATGTAAAAATCAATTAAACGACGGTGCCAAGTGCTATGACATAGCTAAGCTAAATGGTATAAGTAATCCTTCATTAATATACGCTGGGCAGGTGATAAGGTTTGAGTAGTATTTACATGGAAATTATAAATTCTAATGACAAAAAAGCATATACACCTGTTTTAGAAGGTGAAATGTATATTGAAACATACAGAAGCTCTATGCCATCTAAGGCGTGTTTTAATGTTATTAAAGACAGCATAATTGATTTTTCGGAAGGGTCGACAGTTAAAATTTATGCTGACAGTGTTCCGATTTTTTATGGATATGTTTTTACAAAAACTCGGAACAAAGACGGCATTATATCTGTTACTGCTTATGACCAGCTTAGATATCTTAAAAACAAGGCTACATATAATTTTAACGGGTATACAATTTCTGGCATTATTAAACAGATAGCATCTGACTACAGAATAAGCTGTGGAAGTATTGAAGAAAGTGGTTTTATTATTAGCAACATGACTTCTGATGAAAAAACGTTATTTGACATTATACAATCAGCTATAGACACAACTTATTTAAGCACAGGGAAGCTATATGTTTTATTTGATGATTTTGGAAAGCTAAGTTTAAAGAAAGCTGAAAACATGGCGGCCAATTACATTGTAAAAGATGACACAGCAGAGGATTTCAGTTATACATCGACTATAGACAGTAACACATATAACCAAATTAGGCTTACTTTAAAAGGAAAAAAGGGTATTGTTCAGGAATATTTTAAGAAAAATGAGGATTCTGTTTCAAAGTGGGGTGTTTTACAGTACACTGGCAGCATTGAAGAAGGGGAAGATGGAAATGTAAAAGCCTTAAGTATTTTAAACACTCACAGTAAAGCTCAAAGAAGTTTAAGCATTTCAGGGGCTTTTGGTGATATAAATGTCCGTGCTGGTTCAATTATTTATGTAAGGACTGACAAAACAGGAGATATTGCTCTTGATGAAGCTATGACAGTTGAATCATGCAGGCACAGGTTTAAAATGGGCGTTCACACCATGGATTTATCTCTTAGAGGCGGGCTTATTAACAGTTAAGGCGGGTGGAATTTTGGAAGACGCACTTAAAAGGTTTTTTGATGAACTGTTCAGGCAAAGGCTTTTTATTGAGGATATAATGGGTATTTTTGATAATAGCGGTTATTTGAATTTGCTTTTTGAGCAGTCGGAAAATTATGAAAACGATATAATTGATTTTGAAATAAAAAGCAGAGATAAAAATGGTTCAGATATAGATAACGAAAGATTACAAAGAAATACTGGCTATATTCAATACATTAATAATTATAATATTTTAAACCATGAAAATTTTAAAAATGAGAATATTTCATATCTGAAAGAAGCGGAAAATATTATTAATGTTTTTGACAGCAGAAGTGTAACTAATGAAAAAACTGATATTTTAGAAGATATTTTAAGAGAAAGTTACGTTTATCTGAAATATAAAGCTTACAATAACTATTATACAGGTGGAACAAATGAAATAAAGATAGCTGATATATTTGATAATAAAAATTATAGCAGCACAGTTGTATTAGGCAGAGATGTTTTTAATGAGACATGGAGCAGTAACTACAATACAATTATTGAGAAAGCTGAGGAAGAATTACTGCAAAGTGTTATTAAGCAGTCTGACAAAAAGTACTACATTAATAACAAGCTTAGCGGCGAAAGGGAATATTTAACTTTAAATAATGTAAAGAAACCAGAAATTAGCAAATGGTTGAATAACACAAATGAGCCTTACGAGAGTGGGAATGTTAACATTACACTAAACAATTATTCCAGCATATACAATCAGGCTGACGAGGAAAGCATTATAGATTCTATTGCTAAGAAAATTATAGAATATGCTGAATCTGGTGCTGAAGGAGTACATATTTAAGGGGATGATATTTATTACAGGTGAACTTATTAATGCTTTAAAGAAAATATCTGTTGAGGCTAACGAGGCTTCTGACCCAGTTAGGATTATGTTTGGCATTGTTACAAAAGAGAATCCGCTTACTATTATGGTTGACCAAAGACTTATTATTGACCAAAGCAAAATTACACTCTGTTCCAGTGTAGTGGAAAGAAGTGTTAAGGAAACTTTTAACATGGCAACTGAGGATACGAGCTCTTACACTACTCACAATCACAAAATAGTTGGGCAAAAGGATGTTATATTAAATTTTGGGCTTAAAGAAGGGGAAAAGGTTATTCTTTTACGAATTCAGGGAGGACAGAGTTTTTTAGTTTTAGACAGGGTGGTGGATTAAAATGGTGCCTGAAAATATTTCTACTGGTGTTATAACAGAGAACAATAAGCATATTACAAAAACGTATTTACTCGATTTTGAGAACAAAAGCATAAATGGATACACAGAGGGTAAAACAGCCATTGAGCAGGCTATACACAAGATTTTAGATACAAAAAGATATGCTTTTGAAATATATGACTGGAGTTATGGCTCTCAAATAAGTGAGCTTATAGGAACAAACATGCTTAAGGCTCAAATGCTTATTGAAGGATACATAGAAGACGCTTTGCTTACTGACAACAGGATAGAAAAGATTGAGAATTTTACTATTGAAAAAGACTTTAACAAAATGAGTATTAAATTTGATGCGATTACTAATTTAGGCATTATACCAGTTGAGACGGAGGCAGATATTTAGTGTATGAAAACTTTACTTATGAGAATTTGTTAAATGAAAAATTGAAGCTTATTAATGACAACATTGACAAAAGGCAAGGCAGTATTATATATGATACTTTGGCGCCCAACAGTGCCGAAAGTGTGCAAATGTATATGAACATGAACATGCTTATGGACAGAACATTTGCAGATACAGCTACAGGTGAGGACTTGGAAAGAAGGGTTTGGGAGAGAAATATTAAAAGGCAAGATGCTACAAATGCAGTTGTTAAGGCTGTTTTTACTGGTGAAAATGGGCAATACATTAATTCTATTGACATAGGCGATAGATTCAGCGGAGGTGGAAATGATTATGCGGTTACTGAGAAAATTTCTGACGGATGCTACAAGTTAATATGTGAAAGTGCTGGAGAGGCTGGAAATTTATACAAAGGCACAATATTGCCTATTGAATATGTGGAGGGGCTTTTGAAGGCTGAAATAACTGACATTATAATATATGGTGAAGAAGCTGAAAGTGATGAGAGTATAAGGCAGAGGTATTTTAACAGTTTTGAAACGAAAGCTTTTGGTGGAAATATTGAGGACTACAAGAGGCTTTTTAAAGAGATTGAAGGTGTTGGCGGCTGCAAAGTTTTTCCGGCTTATTATGGTGGTGGTACTGTTAGAGTTGTTATATTAAATAATGGTTTTAATGTGCCGGAAGGGACACTTATTGAAGATGTTCAGGAATATGTTGACCCTCAGCCAAAAGGAAGCGGTATTGGAGCTGTACCTATAGGGCACAATGTTACTGTAGAAGGAGCCAAAAGCGTTAATATTAATATTAAATTTACTCTTACTATAGATAGCGGGTTTGAAACTGAATTTATAATTGAACAGGCTAAAGAAAAAATAGAGGAGTATTTTGGTGAGCTAAGAGCAAGCTGGGAAAACGAAGGAAGTATTACTGTTAGAAAAAGCCGTATTGAAATGAAAGTTCTTGAGGTTGATGGCGTAATAGATATTGAGAATATTACATTAAATGACAATACAGAAAATATTGTTATTGAGTCTGACGAAATTCCTATTTTAGGGACGGTGGAGAATATATGAAAGAGTATATTAAATATTTACCAGAGTTCTTAAGGGATTTTAAAGAAATTAATGCTATTGATAAAGCTGAAAATGCGGTTTTAAATGACGAATGGGGAAGATTTAACAGTATTGAAAAAAATCAGTGGATAAAAACTGCTGATGACGAGGGTTTAAAAAGGTTTGAAAATATGCTTGGTATAAGCGGTGGCGGAAACAGTTTAGATGTGCGGCGCTCGGCTCTTTTAGTTAAGTACAACAATGATTTTATTTACACATATTACATGTTTAAAAACTACCTTAACAATATATGTGGTGAGGGTAATTATGATTTTGAAGTTGTTTATGATAAATATACGGTTAATATAAATCTTGGATTAAGTGTTAAATTTTTATATAATATTGTAGAAAATTATGCAAGGTATATTATACCAGCAAATATGGCGATTAATATTCAGCTTAAATATAACAAGCACATAACTTTAAGACCTATTACACACCAAAAGCTTGCTTCTTACACCCATAGCAGCATTAGAAATACAGAAATTGTATAAAAAAAACGCCGTTTAAAACGGCGTTAATTATGTGCGCGACATGATTCGAACACGCGGCCTTCTGATCCGTAGTCAGACGCTCTATCCAGCTGAGCTACGCGCACACAGTATTTTCAAAGCATTATTTATTATAATAAGTATTATATAATTTGTCAAGATAAAAATTGGACAATTAGGCAAACAATAATTATATTAAAAGATTTTACAAAATTTTTAATTGAATTTACAGCTCTATAGTTTATAATTTAATTATAAATTAAAAGCGAAGGAGTTGATTTAATGGCTGCTAATGTACCAACACCACACATTGATGCTGCTTTAGGTGATATTGCTGAAACAGTGCTTTTACCAGGAGACCCGCTAAGAGCAAAGTATATTGCTGATAATTATTTAGAAGATGTTAAACAGTTTAACTTTACAAGGAACATGTTTGGTTTTACTGGGTATTACAACAAAAAGAGGGTTTCTGTTATGGGCAGTGGAATGGGCTGTCCGTCTATGGGTATTTATTCCCATGAGCTTATATTTAATTATGGATGCAAGAACCTTATTAGAATTGGAACAGCTGGAAGTATTAACCCTAATGTTAAAATTAGAGACATAGTTATTGGTATGGGAGCCTGCACAACTTCTAATTATGTTAAGCTTTTTAATCTGCCAGGTGATTTTTCATGTATTTGCAGTTATGAATTACTTAAAAAAGCAGTTAATGCTGCTGAAAATAAAAATGTTAATTATCATGTTGGAAATGTTTTAAGCGAAGATATGTTTTATTCACTTGATACATTGGAGAATGCTAAAAAATGGGGCAGTATGGGTGTTCTTGCTATTGAAATGGAAATAGCGGCTTTATATGCTAATGCAGCCGCAGGTGGAGCCAATGCATTAGGTATTTTGACTATTTCTGATTCTATTTTAACTGGTGAAGAAACAACATCTGCTGAGAGGGAAAAGTCTTTTACAGACATGATGGAGATAGCTTTAAGCATAGTTTAATATTTATAAATAAAAAAGCCGATACATTTAGTGTATCGGCATATTTATTATGAATTTGCTTTTACATGAGCGGCTATTTTTTTATCTTCAAGTCTGATATGTGTTACAAGTATGCTTACTACCTGATTAAGTTTGCTTAAAGAGGCTATTGTAGCGCCAGATGTAAGTATTTCATTTGTAGCTTGTAAAAGGTTTCTTTTATAACCGTCATGGAACTGTTTATGGCCTGGATATCCTGGATATTTTGATTTAATCTGGAGCTGTTCTTCATCGCTGAAATGTTTACTTACATAGTCGTTTAAATACTGCACTGTTGAAGCTATCTGGTCGCGACCTTTTCCTTGTGAACAAGCATCCATAAGTTTATTTATTACTGCAAAAAGCTGGCGATGTTCGCTGTCGATTAAAGCATTTCCTGTCTCAAGGTCTTTTGTTAATTCGTATTTCATGCAATCTCCTCCACATTGATTGTTTAATTGATAATCATTATTTGATAATTACTATAATGTAATAATGATTTAAAATCAATACTAATTCTTTTTTAAAATTAGTTTTGAATTTATGTAAATTGTTAACTATTAACACTTATGTTCTATATTTTGGTTTTAGGTTGAATCTAACAAAAAAAAGCGCTTATTATGTTTATTTGGAAAAAATATCCAACACAATACATAAAAAGCGCTTATTATATTTTGAAATAATTATGCAGTTATTTCAACTTAAAAATCGATTTCTTTGTCATAATAGCAAGCTGTAAGAAGTTTTTCCATTTCTTCCTGTGTAGGTATACGTGGGTTTGAGCCTGTGCATGCATCGCTTATAGCAAGAGCTGCTACATCTTTAAGTTTATTGTTAAACTCTGTTTCGTCAATTATGCCGCCTTCATATTCTTTAATGCATGTAGGAATCTCAAGAGATTTATTCATGTTTCTGATTTCTGCTATTAAAGCATCTACAAGTGCTGTTGTTGAGTCACCCTCAAGGCCTATAAACTTAGCAATATAAGCATATCTTTCAGCAGCTTCAGCATTTTTGCTGTTGTATTTAATTACTTTTGGAAGATACATAGCATTTGCACAGCCATGAACGATATGTCCACCTGTGAATGCAGCACCTGTTTTATGAGCCATTGAGTGAACGATACCTAAAAGTGCATTTGAAAATGCCATACCAGCAAGGCACTGTGCGTTATGCATATTCTCTCTTGCTTCCTTATCACCGTCAAATGATTTTTTAAGGTCATTATGTATCATTTTAATTGCGTGAAGGGCAAGAGGGTCTGTAAAGTCATTATGAAGTGTTGAAACATAAGCCTCGATAGCGTGTGTAAGAGCATCCATACCTGTATGAGCTGTAAGTTTTTTAGGCATTGTTTCCGCAAGAATAGGGTCTACAATAGCAACATCTGGTGTGATATTAAAGTCTGCCAAAGGATATTTAATGCCTTTTGCATAATCTGTAATTACAGAAAAAGCTGTTACTTCTGTTGCTGTACCTGATGTTGAGGAGATAGCGCAGAATTTAGCTTTTGTACGGAGAGTAGGGAAGTTAAAAGGTGTAATAAGGTCTTCAAATGTTGTTTCTGGGTATTCATAAAAAGCCCACATTGCCTTAGCTGCATCAATAGGTGAGCCGCCGCCCATTGCTACTATCCAGTCTGGCTGGAATTTTCTCATAGCTTCGGCACCTTTCATTACTGTTTCAACAGATGGGTCAGGCTCTACGCCTTCGAATAATTCTACTTCCATGCCAGCTTCTTTTAAATATTCTATAGCTTTATCAAGAAAGCCAAATCTTTTCATTGAGCCGCCGCCTACTACAACAATAGCTTTTTTGCCTGTAAGAGTTTTTAATGACTCCATTGAGCCTGCTCCGAAATAAATATCTCTTGGTAATGTAAATCTTGCCATTGGTAATTCCCCCTTGAATTTTATAATAAAAATAAATATAAAATGAGAATGCGTTGTAAACAGCGCCATTAAATTGAATAATTATGATAAGAAGTATAATGAATAGAAATAATTTTGCTATAAAACGCAAATCCTAAATTATTATAACATAAATAGGCAACAAGTCAATAAAAATGTTTTAAATTTAACATCTTTAAACTGTAAAAATTATTGAATTTTTATATGATAAAATTTTAAATACTATATATAGTACAAAAATAATAATAAATAACTTTATATAGTTTTAAATATTTTAAAAAGGCAAGATGAATTAAAAGTTCTGCTGACATATATTTAACATAAATTAAAAAAATATTAGCATTAATTTATTGATGATTTTCAGATGTTGTTTTATTAAATTTATAAGAATTAATGAAATTAATAAAAAAACCGCCGATATTATCGGCGGCTTTTTAAGTTTATTTAATTAAACCTTCTGCTTCAAGTGTATTTAGGAAATTTTTGTAAGCTATGCTTGTATTTACTCTATCTTTGTAAATAGGAGCATTATCAACAGCTTTTAATACAGGGTTGAAAACTCTATTAAGAAGTGCTTTTGTTTCTACAATTTCTCTCATAACTTCTTTTTCGTCAGCATAGTTGAAGTTAATCTTCATAGCATTGGCTACTGATAAAATTGCAGAAATATTTGTTTCAGCCATTGGTTTAACAGCAGCTTTTACTGTGTTAACAGCACCGTCCATGCTTATAACTGTTCCGTTTGATTCTGCAAGAGATACAAGTGGAATAACTACATCGGCTTTATTTGCTGTTTCTGTAAGGTACATATCAGCTACTGCTAAAAATTCCATAGAGTCTGTGTTAAGCTCGGCTGGGTCTTCACCAATTACAAAGAGTGCTTTAATTGTACCATTTTCAATATTTTCTTTAACATCGCAAACAGGTGTAATGCCTAAATCAACAAGACCCTGTGAGTTAGCATTTGCTTTAATCTGAATTATACCGTTACGAGGTGAGCCTATATGTCCGCTTAAAACGGCTATATCTGCTGCGGCCTTTGAAGCCTCATAAGTTGTATTGAACTGGTCAATTATAATAACAGCTTTTTTGTTCTTAGCATCAAGAAGCATTGAAGCAGCTTTTTCGGCTTCTTCTGTTACAGTTATACTATTTAATGAAGAAGCAAGCTCCTCAAGGCCTTCTGCTTTAGCACCTTTATCACAAAGAGCTTTAAGTATAGCTTTAAGGCTTTCTGTTGACTCTGAATTGATATATAAATCTGCTTCCTGAGCTTCTTGAGATTCAGGTTTGTTATTAATAACTATAAGCTTAGCGCCACGTTTTACTGCCTGACGTATTTTAACACCAAATGAAGCATGGTCGTTCATAATGTCTGTACCTATAAGAAGTATAACATTAGTTGAAAGGATTTCATCTTTAGCGCATGTTGAGCAGTCAGAGCCTATTACTTCTTTTACGCCGTTTTTGGTGTAGTTAAAGCTAAATACAGTTCCGGCTTTTGCTATTGTTTCGGCATATTTTTTAGCAAGATAAATTTCTTCTGTTGTAAGTTTATCGGAAATAGAAACAGCTGTTGCTTCTTTACCATATCTTACAGCAGTTCCCTGCATTTTCTTTGCAATGTATATAGCTGCTTCTGAATAGCTTACAGGTGTAAGAACGCCATCTTTTCTAACTAGAGGTGTTGTAAGACGGTCTTTTTTAGTAAGCTCGCCAAAGCCAAAGCGTCCCTTTGAGCAAAGAACTTTATCGTCAGCAGGTGTTGACTTAACAATAAGGTTTTCGTTTGTATGAAGCACTGTTGGGCAGCCTACAGAGCAGAATGAGCAAGTTGTTTCGGTACATTCTGTATTTGAAGGTACACGTTTGCCGTATGTGAATTTTTCTCCCAAAGCGCCTGTTGGGCAGAGGTTAATACACTGACCGCAGGAGATACAATCTGTTTCTTTAAGCGGCTGATTGAGAGAAGGGCAGACAATAGTGTCAAAACCACGGCTTACAAGACCAAGAGCTGTACGACCCATTACCTCATCACAGACTCTTACGCAAAGTCCACAGAGTATACATTTATCTGGGTTACGGTCTATAAACGGATGTGTATTATCTATTGTTCTGTTATGGTTTTCGCCTTCGAACTTTTCAGGTTTAACATCATAATCGTTAGCCTGTTTAACAAGTTTACACTCATAATAGTCGTGGCAGCCGCACTCAAGACATCTTGATGACTCAAAAACAGCTTCTTCCTCTGTAAAGCCATTTATAATTTCGTGGAAGTTATCTTTTCTCTGCTCTGGTTTAAGATGGCTCATCTGTACTCTTGGTACTTTTGGTCTGTTGGCAAGAGTTTCAGCTGTAACATCTTTTCTTTCGCATACATAAGGTTTTTTGTATGGAATAATATTTCCTTTAAGGAAGCTGTCTATAACATGAGAAGCCTTTTCTGCTTCGCCTATAGCAGCAATGGCAATTCCTGCGCCTTTGTTTGTAGCGTCACCTACTGCAAATACATTTTCAATATTTGTTCTGAATGTTGTTTCATCAGCTGAAATTGTACCTTTTTTAGTAAGCTCAACACCATCAAGGCCTTCTGGATTAAGTGTTTGGCCAAGAGCCATAATAAGGCTTGAAACCTTAATTTCTTCCATAGCACCTTCAACAGGAACAGGTCTTCTTCTGCCGCTGGCATCAGGCTCACCAAGTTCCATTTTCTGAAGTCTTACATAATCAATGCTTCCGTCAGCAGCTGATACGATTTCGTCTGGGTTTGTAAGGAATTTGAAAATTACGCCTTCTTCTTCAGCTTCTTTAATTTCTATTTCCTCAGCAGGCATTTCGGCTCTTGTTCTTCTGTAAATACAGTAAACGTTTTCAGCACCAAGTCTTACAGCTGTACGGCATGCGTCCATAGCTGTATTTCCACCGCCTACAATGGCAATGTCTTTTCCAGCAACTATTTCTTCACCAAGAGCAACTTTTCTAAGGAAGTCTATACCGCCGAATACATTTTTGTTATCTTCGCCTTTAACACCCATTTTTGTGCTTGTCCATGCGCCTACTGCAAGAAGTACAGCATCGTAGCTGTTCTTAACATGCTCAAATGTAATGTCACGGCCAAGTTTTACATTATTAATCATCTTAATCCCCATACCGGCAATAAGCTCTATTTCTTTATCAAGTACAGCCTTTGGAAGTCTGTATTCAGGTATACCATATCTGAGCATACCACCCATTTTTGGCATAGCATCGTAAATAGTAACTTCGTGTCCTTTAGCTCTTAAATGGTAAGCTGCTGTAAGTCCGGCAGGGCCACCGCCTATTACGGCTACTGTGTGGCCTGTAGCAGGAGCAACTTCCGGCATATAAGGCTCTCCGCTTTCAAGGTCTTTATCACCAATGAAAGCTTTAATATAAGCTATAGAAACAGGCTCGTCAACAAGGGCTCTGCGGCATGCTGTTTCACAAGGATGTGGACAAACACGGCCTATTGATGATGGAAGAGGGAATATTCCCTTAATTATTTTTACAGCTTCTTTATACTGACCATTAGCAACCATGCCTACATAACCCTGGCAGTCTGTTCCGGCTGGACAGTTAAGAGCACATGGCGGACGGCAGTCGCCTGTATGGTCGCTTAAAAGAAGTTCCAAAGCAGTTTTTCTTGAGTCGATTACTCTTTTTGTATTTGTATTTATAACCATGCCGTCAGCAATTGTTGTAGCACATGCACGAAGGAGCTTTGGATTTCCTTCAGCTTCAACAACACAAAGTCCACAGGCACCGTATATTTCTACTCTTTTATCATAGCAAAGGGTAGGTATGTCTATGCCGTTTTCTTTAGCCACTTCCAAAATGGTCTGTCCGGCGTAGCCTGTTACCTCTTTGCCGTTTATATTAAGTCTTAATTTTTCAGCCACGTTTTATACCCTCCCTTAGTCTACTTTTACTGCGCCGAAGCGGCATACAGTATTACATTTTCCGCATTTAACGCACTTAGCCGGGTCAATAACATGAGGCTCTTTAACTTTGCCTTCAATAGCACCGGCAGGACAGTTTTTGGCGCAGAGTGTACAGCCTTTACATTTATCAGCCTCGATTGAGTATGTTACAAGTGCCTGGCACTGATGAGCTGTACATTTGTGGTTATAAATGTGGTCTTCATACTCGTTTCTGAAATATTTAATTGTTGTAAGAACTGGGTTAGGCGCTGTTTGTCCAAGACCGCAGAGAGCTGAGGATTTAATCTGGTTTGCTAAGTCCTCAAGAAGCTCAATATCGCCATCTTTGCCTTTGCCTTCTGTAATTCTTGTAAGTATTTCAAGCATACGTTTTGTACCTAAACGGCATGGAACGCATTTACCGCATGACTCTTTGCATGTAAAGTCAAGGAAGAACCTTGCCATATCAACCATACATGTAGTTTCGTCCATAACAACCATACCGCCGGAACCCATTATAGCGCCTGTTGCGGCAAGAGTTTTGTAGTCGATAAGTGTATCTATAAGCTCTGCAGGTATACATCCGCCAGAAGGACCGCCCATCTGTACAGCTTTGAATTTTCTGTCTTCTTTAATTCCGCCGCCTACGCCGTAAATAACGTCACGTATTTTTGCACCCATAGGAATTTCAACAAGACCGCCGTTTTTAACTTTACCTGTAAGAGCGAAAACTTTTGTACCCTTGCTGTTAGGTGTACCCATAGCGGCAAACTTTTCTCCGCCGTTTACTATAATCCAAGGTACATTGGCATAAGTCTCTACGTTATTAATGTTTGAAGGTTTCTGCCAGTAGCCTTTTTGAGCAGGGAAAGGTGGTTTAAGTCTTGGCATACCTCTTTCGCCTTCAAGAGAAGCTATAAGTGCTGTTTCTTCACCGCATACGAAAGCACCAGCACCGGCTTTAATTCTTATATCAAATGAGAAATCTGAGCCGAATATATTTTTGCCTAAAAATCCTTTTTCTCTTGCCTGATTAATGGCATTTGTAAGTCTTACAATAGCAAGAGGGTACTCGGCACGAACATAAACAATACCTTCGTCAGAGCCCATGGCATAAGCGCCTACAAGCATACCTTCAATTACGGAGTTAGGGTCGCCTTCAATAACGGCTCTGTCCATAAATGCGCCTGGGTCACCTTCGTCGGCATTACAGATTGTGTATTTTTTAATTCCCTGAGCACTTCTTGCGGCATTCCATTTAAACCATGTAGGAAAGCCTGCACCACCACGGCCTGCAAGGCCTGAAACTTTAATAATGTCAATTACCTGTTCAGGCTTAAGCTCTTTAACACATTTTTCTATTGCTTTATATCCGCCTTTAGCTATGTAATCATTTATATCATCAGGATTTATAATACCGCAGTTTCTTAAAGCAATTCTTGTCTGGCTTTCAAGTCTTTGTTTATCCTCAGCTGGTATAAGGTATTTTTCGCAAACAGCACCGCTTACCTCGCTGTCTATAATTTCTTTAATGGCATCAGCTGTTACTTTAACATATGTAATTTTTTCGCCGTTATCTCTTATTACATCTACTATAGGCTCAAGATAGCACATACCTATACAGCCTGTAACGCCAACAGGAATATTAAGACCTTTTTCAGCAATATAACTAACGGCTGAAGCTGAAACCTTGTCTGCTCCGGCAGCAATACCGCAGCTTCCCTTACCAATAACTAATCTCATTTGCTTTCAGCCTCCTTTGCCTTGATATCTGCTAATATCTGTTTTGCTTTATCTGGTGTAAGAGTGCCATAAGCCTCGCCGTTAATCATCATAACAGGTGAAAGTGAACAGCAGCCAAGACAAGCTACGCTCTTAATTGAAAAAAGACCGTCAGGTGTTGTTTGGCCGTCTTTAATTTCAAGATACTCCTCAATAGTAGCCTGAACGGCTTCTGAACCGTTAACATGACAAGCCGTTCCTTGGCAAATCATTATAAGGTATTTTCCTATAGGCTCAAGCCTGAACTGAGCGTAAAATGTAGCTACACCAAGAACTTTAGCGGCTTTAATGCCTGTTCTAAGAGCTATATAGTTTAAAAGCTCAACAGGAAGGTAGCCGTATATGTCCTGTGCGTGCTGCAAAATAGTTATAAGGCTGCCTTTAACTGAGGCATATTCCTTAAGGGTAGGCTCAAGAAGAGAGGTGTCTATTCCGTCTTTTTTGAGCACCTCAGCCTCTGCTTCGGCGCATTTGCAGATTTCACTCATTTTTTAACATCTCCTTATTTAATATAGTTTGGCTTTGAGTTATCCGGCGGCGCGGGTATTGATTGTTAAATGATGCGCATAAAAAAATAAACCGAAAAACAAAAGCATAAGCTTTCAATGCTTTATATTTCCGTTTGTGAAATGTAATCATAAGTAATTAAATTACGAAAATATAAATAATTATTCATTGAATGTTCACTTATCCATTTTAACATATAGAGCTCATGTAATCAATTACAATAACATTGTAAATCTGCACATTTTTATATACATTTTTGTAAAAAACACATAATAAAACGCATGTAAAATTTGTATTAAATTACATGCGCTATACTGTAATATCGAACGCTATAAAATTTTTGCCCAAGAAATGTGTTTTTCAATCAGTGCATAAAATAGAAATTTTATACCTGAACTGCTTCCCACTGTTCATAAAGCTCGTTAAGATATGTTTCAAGAGCTGTTTTTTCGTCAAATATTTCACGGGCTTTATCAGCGTTTGTAGCTATTTCAGGCTGAGAAAGCTTTTCATCAAGTTGTTGTATTTTTTCTTCGGTTTCTTCTATTTCATTTTCTATTTTCTTTATTTGATTTTTCAGTTTTCTTTCTTTTGCTTGCTGCTCTTTTTGGGCTTGGTAGCTGAGCTTAGTTTCTGAAACAGTTTTTTCTTCTGCTGGTGTTTCTTTTTGGCCAAACAAAGCTTCCTCTCTTTGGGCAGTATTTTTCTTTTCTATATAATAATCATAGTTTCCTAAATATTCTGTAATGCCTTCTTTTGACATTTCCAAAACTTTTAAAGCCGTTTTGTTTATAAAGTATCTGTCATGAGATACATATAAAACAGTGCCTTCGTAATTGTTTATAGCACTTTCTAATATTTCCTTTGAGTAAATATCCAAGTGGTTTGTAGGCTCGTCTAGTATAAGGAAGTTTGCCTTTGAAAGCATAATTTTAGCAAGGGATACACGTCCTTTTTCACCACCGCTTAAAGACGAGATAACTTTAAAAACATCGTCACCCATAAAAACAAAAGATGCAAGTACATTACGTATTTCGCCGTTTGTCATATCTGGGTAAGTATCGGATATTTCTTGGAATATAGTTTTGCTTTCGTCAAAGTTATGCTGTTCCTGGTCGTAGTAACCTACATTTACATTAGTGCCAAATTTTATTTCGCCTGATGATTTTTGTGCTTTTCCTAAAAGAATTTTAAGAAGGGTGCTTTTACCTATACCATTAGGCCCTACAATGGCTGTTTTGTCACCACGTTTAATATCTATATCTAAATTTTCAAAAAGTGTAGTATTGTCAAAAGATTTGCTTAATCCTTCAGCGTGAAGCACATCATTACCGCTTGTTATTTTAGGAGTAAGCTTAAGTCGCATTTTTTCCGGAAGGTTTTCCGGTTTATCAACTGGCACTATTTTATCCAGCTGTTTTTGACGGCTTTCGGCACGCTTTATTGATTTTTCCCTATTAAATGACTTAAGCTTTGCTATAACTTCTTCCTGTCTTTTTATTTCCCTTTGCTGCTGAATGTAGTGATGCTGCTCTATTTGACGGTTTATTTCTTTGTTTTTAGCATAGAATGAATAATTTCCTTCATAAACATGGGATTTTTTATTTTCTATTTCTATTGTTTTTGTAACGATTTTATCCAGAAAGTATCTGTCGTGAGATATTATAAGTACTGCCCCTGTATAGGATTTAAGAAATTCTTCAAGCCATGTTACAGAGTCTATATCTAAATGGTTTGTAGGCTCGTCCAAAAGCAATAAATCTGGATTTGAAAGCAGTAAGCTACCTAAGTAAACACGTGTTTTCTGTCCGCCAGAAAGGGAGTTTACTGGTCTTTCAAAATCTTCCTCACTAAAACCAAGGCCTTTAAGCACACCTTTTATTCGACTTTTGTAGCTGTATCCGTCCATAAGCTCAAACTGATACTGAAGGTCGGAGTATTTTTTCATGTGTTCTTCCAGCTCAGTGCCTTTTAAAGAACTCATTTCATGCTCCATCTGCCTTAACTCGTTTTCTGTTTCAATAAGGTTTTTAAAAACCGACAGCATTTCATTATATATTGTATCATCTGAATTGGGCATTGCATTTTGTTTAAGATAGCCTAAAGATATGTCTTTTTTAATATATACATCTCCGCTGTCGTATGTGCTTTCGCCTGTTATTATTTTAAATAATGTAGTTTTGCCGGCACCGTTAACGCCGACTATGGCGGCTTTTTCTTTTTCTTCCATATTAAATGTAATTTTTTCTAATATTACATCAGTACCGAAGCTTTTGCTTACGCCACTAAGTGATAGTATCATAATTAACTGCCTTTCTGTGTTTTAATTATATTTTAACAATGTATATTAATAATGTAAGTATTATTTCAATGATACCAGAATTCGTAGACAAATAAAAGACTAAACATTGACAATAAAATAACTTAGGTGGTATACTCTTACTAATCAAGGGGTGGTTAAAATATGAATAGTGAGAGAAAAATTTCCAGCGCTGTTATTAACAGACTGCCAAGATACTACAGATACTTAGGCGATTTGCTTGAAAGCGATATAACAAGAATTTCATCAAAAGAACTCAGTACAAAAATGAATATAACCGCTTCCCAGATTAGGCAGGATTTGAATAATTTCGGCGGATTCGGCCAGCAGGGATACGGCTACAATGTTGAATATCTTTATAACGAAATAAAAAAAATATTAGGTCTTGACAGGGTTTATAACTTAATAGTAGTAGGCGGCGGCAATATAGGTCAGGCGCTTGTTAACTACACAAATTTTGAAAAACGCGGTTTTGTTATTACAGCCGTTTTTGATGTAAATCCGCGCCTTATAGGTATGACTATTAGGGGCGTTGAGGTTTATGATGTTGACAAAATGGAAGAGTTTGTTAAAAACAACAAAGTAGATGTTGCTATACTTACTCTGCCACGTTCTCAAGCCAGCAAGGTTGCAAATGATTTGGCTTCTTGGGGTGTAAAAGGCATGTGGAATTTCTCACATGTGGATTTGGCTATGCCTGATGATGTAATAGTTGAAAATGTACATCTTACAGACAGCTTGATGACACTTCTTTACAAAATTAACGAAGTTGAAATGGAAGAAAACGCAAATAACGAAAATTAATATTTAAGGCTTATTTTAATTATTTGTCTTATTAGTGAATTTAGCGGCACGGAATAATTTGTTTTTACAAATAGTTTCGTGCTTAATTTTTTAAGGGTTTATAGTGTTTAAAATTTATATTGTGTCGATTTTTTGTCACTAATAAAAATCAGATGGTTTTTTGTTTGCTTTAAACGGAGGAGTTTTAAATTGGATGCTTATTTAGCTGTTAGCCCTTTGGCAGGGGCAGTTATAGGTTATTTTACAAATTATGTTGCTATAAAAATGCTTTTTAGGCCATATAATCAAGTTAAAATAGGCCCTATTAAAGTGCCTTTTACTCCCGGACTTATACCAAAGGAAAAAGAGCGAATAGCTGCCGCTTTAGGAACAGCAGTGGGAGAAAAAATATTGACTGGTGATACAATAAAAGAATATCTTTTGTCCCCGAAAATGACGGATTATGTGCATGATTGTATAAATGAAAAAGCAATCCAATTAAAAAATTCACAGTATACCATAAATGACTTGGGTAAGCTTTTAAAGCATGAAGAATGGGAAAACATTAAAGACGATTTATGCAAAAGTGTATATTTGCAGATAACAGATATTTTAAAATCAGAACAGACAATAAGCCAATTATCAGACAACATATATTTAAAAATAAACAGTGCTCTTGAAAAGAAAGCTGGTACAATAAATTCTGATAATGTTTTAAGCTTTTTGGAATACATATTTAACGCTGTTTTCAGTGATTTAATGGAAAACGGAAAAATACAATCTGTTACCGAAAAAGCTTTATGGACTTTGCTAATCAGTTTTGAAAAAGACCAAAGGCCTATAAAGGAAGCAGTGTCTTTTGCTACAATAAGCGAATTAAAAGATTATTTGGTTTTAAAAGTTCCAGATATGGTTAATGCTGTTATATCATTAACTGAAAATCCGCAGATAGAGGAAACTTTAAAAGAACACATAAAGTCGGCACTTGAAAGCATAGCCGGTCCGTTCTTAGGCATGTTTATAAACACTGACGATATATACTGCAAAATAATAACTGATGTAACGGAATATTTTAATAATCCAGAAAACTCAGGCGAGATTGAAAATGTGGTATCTTTGGCTGTTGAAAATTTTACCGAAAAAACAGTGGGGGATGTTGCAAGCGTTATTTTAAGCCAGCTGAGGGAAAAAACTGTAAATAAAATGGTAATGTTTATGTTTAACGAGTTTAAATATGACGCTTTGCAGGATATGTTTAATGAATCATTTAAAAAATATATTGCGGAAAATTCTCATAAATCCTTAAATGATATTTTAACAGGTATAGATAATAACTTTAATTCAAAGCTTAAGGAGTTTGTGTATAATACTGTTTATGCAGTTTTGACTAACGCAAATGAATTTATAAATGAAGAAAGTTTTAAAATAGCTGCAAAGAATTTATTTAATACAAAAATCAGCAGTGTTTTGGATATGCTGAAAATTGATAATGAGAGTATTGCTCAAACATCTGCTGAAGTATATAAAGGTATGGTTTTTAATTTTTCAAATGGTTTCTTTTCAAAACTTAATATTTCTGAAATGGCGGAAAAAAGAATAAATACATTTGAAATGGGATATCTGGAAAGCATAATACTTTCAATAGCCAAAAAGGAACTTTCAGCAATTACATATCTTGGCGGAATACTTGGTTTTATAATAGGCCTTGTACCGTCTGTGCTGAGCATTTTATGATTTAGACGTTATTTTTATTTATATTTAATACATTTTAATAAATAAGTACATGCTTTTTAATTAATAAAATTGAACGCTTAGACTAAATTTTTGGTTTTAAGCGTTTTTTTTATTTAGATTAATAAATTTAAAATCTATTTTTGCTTTTTAATTTATTTGTTAAATTTTTTGCGCATTATATAAGCAAAAGAACGCAGTTGCTTTATGAGGCATTGGTTTTTAAATGAAAATCCAATATATTTAATAATTGTTTATGATTAATTTATTATAAATCTGAGTAAAATAATAATGCTGTAATTTAAGCGTTGTTTCAGTATAAAAACATTTGTCTTGAAATAACGTACAATGTCAAAATAACTAAAAAAATGTACAACTCAATAAATATTTTTATGATAATATCAAAGATAATATTTTAACAATATTGTTGACAGAGAATTACGTTTTTGATAAAATTAAGAAGGATTCAGGAACTGCATACTATATTATCGTATGAGCGAGTTGATCAAATGGGAAAAACAAAAAACATTCAGTCTTTAGAGAGGGCTTTTGCCATACTTGAGCTTTTTGAAGAAACAAACAAAAAAATGAGTGTAAAAGAAATTTCTTTGGCTCTTGAATTAAGTAAAAGTACGGTTTTTGGCCTTATTAATACTCTTTCAAATTTAGGTTATCTAATGCAGGACAGTGAAACCCTTAAATATAGCCTTGGCTATAAGATACTTGCTTTGGGAAGCGCTGTTTCTTCAAATGATATATTGGCCAGAGTGGCCGATAAATGCCTTCAACCGATTTCTGATAAATTTCAGGAAACTACTCTTTGTGTTATAGAAGAAAATGGGTATGTGGTTTACATAGGTAAAACAGAATCCTCAAGCTCAATCGTTCTGAAAACAAGAATAGGCACTAAAAAAGAACTTTACTGCACAGGCGTAGGCAAATGTTATCTTGCTTTTATGCCAGAAGAAAAAGCTGAAAAAATATTGGAAAGAGGCTTTGAGCAAAAAACGGAAAATACTATTACAGATATGGATAAAATGCGTTTTGAGCTTAATGAGATACGCAAAAACGGGTATGCTGTGGATAATGAGGAATATGAATCCGGCATAAGCTGTGTTGCGGTGCCTGTATTTGATAAAAGCGGCAATATAATTTCGGCAATAAGCCTTACAGGACCTGTTTTCAGAATTAAAAAACTTGACTTTGACGTTGTTGCGGCATCTTTAAAAGAAGCTGCTGATAATATAAGTAAAAACCTTTTTGGTTAATTTAAAATCTAAGTGTGTATTTTATGGTTTTAAAAGGAGGAAATAAAATGGGAAAATTCCGCAGTGCAGAATTAATGAAGTTATCTTACAAAGGCTACTTTAAGTCAATGGGCTACTCAGAAGACGAGCTTTCAGACAAGAAACCAAGAATTGGTATTGCTAATTCATGGAATCAGCTTGTTCCTGGACATTACAATCTTAATCAGGTTGCAGAGTATGTTAAAAGAGGTATCTACGCTGCCGGCGGTACAGCTTGTGAGTTTGGTGTAATGGCATGCTGTGACGGTATCGCTCAGGGCCATATTGGTATGAGCTATATTCTTCCATCAAGAGAGATTATTTGTGATTCAGTAGAGCTTATGGTTCAGGCTCATCAGCTTGACGCTGTTGTTCTTCTTGCATCATGTGATAAAATTGTTCCTGGTATGATTATGGCTGCTGCAAGACTTAACGTACCTGCAATACTTATTAATGGCGGTCCTATGCTTGGTGGTATCGAGTTTGACGGCAGAAAGTCAGACGGTACAGCTGCTGACGAGGCTATGGGTATGCTTTCAGCTGGCAAAATCACACAGGAAGATGTTGATAAACTTGTAGACGCTGCATGTCCTGGCTGTGGTTCATGTTCATTCTTCGGTACAGCTAATACAATGGGCTGTGCTGTAGAGGCTCTTGGTATGTCACTTTCAGGTAGTGCTGTAATCCCTGCTGTTTATGCAGATAGATTAAGATACGCTTACGAAACAGGACGTAAGATTGTAGAACTTACAATTAAAGATATCAGACCAAGAGATATTATTACAAAAGCATCTATCAGAAATGCTATTGTAGCTACAATGGCTGTTTGCGGTTCTACAAACGCATGTCTCCACCTCCCAGCTATTGCTATGGAAGCTGGTATTAGAGATTGGAACGTAGTTGAGGAATTTGGTAAACTTAATAAAACAACTCCACAGCTTGCAAGAATTTATCCTGCTTCTAACTGGTCACTTGAAGACTTCTATAAAGCAGGCGGTATGCAGAGAGTTCTTCAGAACCTTGGCGATTTAATTGATACATCAGTTATGACAGTTAACGCTTGTACACTTGGTGAGGCTTTAAGCCAGGCTAAATTCATTTATCCTGAAAACCCAGACCTTATCAAAACAAGAGAAAACCCATTTGCTCCAACAGGTGGTATAGCTGTTCTTAAAGGTAACCTTGCTCCTGATACAGGTATTACAAAACCAGGTGCATTTGACCCATCATTATATGAATTTACAGGTAAGGCTATCTGCTTCGACTGTGAGGAAGACGCTGAAGAAGCTATACTTGCAGGAAAAGTTAAACCAGGCCATGTAGTAGTTGTTAGATATGAAGGACCTAAAGGCGGCCCAGGTATGAGAGAGATGTACAAAGCTATGAAATATCTCTATGGCCAGGGACTTAACCTTTCAACAGCTCTTATTACAGACGGACGTTTCTCAGGCACAAACAACGGCTGCTTCGTAGGACATATTTCTCCAGAAGCTGCTGACGGCGGCCCACTTGCTATTGTTCAGGATGGAGATGAAATCTACCTTAACGTAAACGAAGGTATTCTTGAGCTTAAAGTAAGCGATGAGGAAATTGCTGAAAGACTTAAACATTGGAAGAGACCAGAGAAGAAGATTCCAGAGGGTTACCTCAGACTTTATTCAAAAGTTGCATCTTCAGCATCTAAAGGCGCTGTTATTGATTTCTAATATTAAAAAAATTAGGGCACAGGTAAATCCTGTGCCTTTTTGTTGTCTTTATTCTGCTTTGGCTGTAATATTAAATATATTTTATTTTTGCGGAGGATTTGTATGGAAAAATTAAACCGTGATTTTTATTTGGATAATGCACTTGTTACGGCCGAAAAACTTATAGGCAAAATACTTGTGCACAATATTAATGGGAAAGTTTTAAAAGGCAGAATAGTTGAAACAGAAGCCTATAGGGGACCGTTTGATAAAGCGGCACATTCTTATAATAATAAAGGAAGAAATGGCAGAACAGCCATACAGTATAAAGAGGGCGGTTATGCTTACGTTTACCTTATATATGGTATGTATTACTGCTTTAATGTAACAACTGCGCCTGAAAATGAGCCGGAGTGTGTTCTTATACGTGCTTTGGAACCGCTTGAGGGCATTGAGTATATGAAAGAAGTAAGAAACACTGATAAAGTTGTAAACCTTTGCTCAGGCCCTGGAAAGCTCTGTAAAGCCATGGAAATAGATAAAAGCTGTTATGGTATGGATTTATGTGGTAATGAGCTGTATATTTTGTCCGATGACAATGATTATTCACAGTATTTGGGAATTTCAAAAAGAATAAATATTGACTATGCCCAGGAATGTGCTGAATATATGTGGCGGTTTTATTTAAAAGGTAACCCCTATGTGTCCGTTAAGCCAAAGTAATGTATAGGCAAAAGGGGGCTAAAATAATATTGACTTTTTGCCACTATATGACTAAAATATATAGGTAAGCCTATTTGGTTTATATTGCGAGTTTCCGTAGCTCAGCTGGATAGAGCGACCGCCTCCTAAGCGGTAGGTCGGGTGTTCGAATCACCTCGGGAACACTAAAATCCCCAAACATTTATGTGTTTGGGGATTTTTTTGTGCGCTTAAGCAAGACAAAACCACCGGCTATGCTGGTGGAGTAAAAAAGCTTCAGCTTCAAGAAAAATCCTCCTTTGTTATAATAAAGAGTCCGGCAAGACACGAAAACAAAGGAGGATTTTTTATGAATAATAGTAGTTTAGCACATACAAAGTGGGAAT
>CALWEX010000039.1 GCA_944377425.1 uncultured Clostridia bacterium | reverse complement strand
CCGCTTTAAGCGGCTGTAGAGATAGTAGTGCAAATGCCGGACATTCAGTGCGTCTTTAAGACGCGTGCAGGCAAAGGACCCTTATAGGGTCCAAGTCAAACCACCGGCTAAGCCGGTGGTTATGATTGTATATGAATATAAAAACATATCCGGCAGTATAACTGCCGGATATAATAATACTTATTTGTTTTTAGGTATTATTTTTTGTAGCCGCACTTAGGGCATACACCATTTTCGTTAAGTGCTATTCCGCAAAGAGGGCAACGCTCAATTTTGTTTTTAGTAGTAAATTCAGCACTAGCAGCATTTACTCCGCTGGTAAAAGTTATCTTAGCTATGTTAAGCTTGTCTTTAAGCAAGTCATAAACAATCTTAATCATACCTTCAACAGTCATTGTTTCTTTAGTAACAACTAAACGACATTCAGGATAAGCTGTAGCTAATTCTGTTTTAAACGCTGGGCCCTTCATCTGGTTTTGAGGCGCACCGTCGCGTATACCTTGTTCCTCATATACTTTAAGAACAGCCGGAAGAAGAGGGTCATCTTCTCTTAATATAAGGGCATGGTCAAAGTTTTTAAGTACTGACCAAGCAGTTTTCTGAATTTCGTTACAAGGAAATACCATATTCACTCCCGGTTCAATAGTGTCTTCCACTTCAATGGTTAAAACACCAGTGTGTCCGTGAAGATACTGTGCTTCTCCCTTAAAACCATAAAATCTGTGTGCATACTGTAAGTCTAATGTGGTAATACTTCTCATTAATTAAACGCCTCCTTTTTATATTTATAAGTCTTGTGACTCATTGTTTATTTATTCAGATGCTTTATTTGCTTTACATTCAGGGCAAATATACTGCACCTTTAAATCGTAACCATCAATAGAAAAGCCTGTCTGTCTTTCAAGCTCCGATGTAATATCTTTAAGATATATATCAGAAAGCTTTCCGCAGCAGCGGCATACCAAATGGTCATGCCGTATTGTTTTGTCATAACGGTCAGGGCAGCCTTCAATGCTGATTTTCCGTATTTTTCCTTGTTTGTAAAGATTGTTTAAATTATTATAAACTGTTGCCAGTACTACTGAAGGGTGTGTGCTTTTTAATGTAAAAAATACCTGTTCGGCAGTCATGTGTTCATTTGAATTATTTATAATTTCTAAAATAATATTTTCGTATCTCATGTTCATCACTCAATTTAGAATTATTCTATTTCTAATATAATCAATAAATACCAATTTGTCAAGTATTTTGGAAAATTTTAGATTTTTTTAAAAAAGTGCAAATAAAAAGGCCTTATTAAAGGCCTAAGTAAAGGTTTGTTTGCTTTTTACAGCATTATTATTAATACCAGTAAACCAAGTAGTATTCGATAAATACCGAATACTTTAAAGTCATGTTTTTTTACATATCCCATAAGGAATTTTATTATAAATAAAGAAACTATAAACGCCACCAGTGAGCCTGTAAAAAGTATAATAAGCTCAGGTGCAGTAAATGAAAGTCCAAACTTTAATATTTTAATGGCACTTAATCCAAACATAACAGGAACAGCTAAAAAGAATGTAAATTCTGCTGCCGCAACCCTTGATACACCTATTATAAGAGAACCTATTATTGTTGAGCCTGAACGTGATGTGCCGGGTATAATGGAAAGTACCTGAAAAAGACCTATAATAAAGGCTGTTTTGTATGTAATGGCATTAAGAGTCTTAGTTGTTGGAATACGGTGTTTGTTCCATCGCTCTATTATTATAAATGCGGCACCGTAAATAATGAGCGCAAGAGCTATTACAGTAGGAGTATGCAGGTGTGCCTCGATGTAATCATCAAATAAAATAGTTACAACGGCTCCAGGTATGCAGGCAACAACTACTTTCATCCATAAAGAAAATATATCTTTTTTAATTATCGGCTTTGATTTGTCTTTAAACTGAAAAGGCATCATCTTTTTCCAGAATATAACAACAACGGCAAGTATGGCGCCAAGCTGTATAACAACAAAGAACATCTCTTTAAAAGAATCGCTCATGTTAAGGGTTAAAAATTCATCTACAAGGAGCATGTGCCCTGTGCTGCTTATAGGCAGCCATTCCGTAATACCTTCTACTATACCTAAAAATATGGCTTTTAAAATTTCAATATAAATATTCACTTTTTAAGTCCTCCTTTTTAAGCCTGTTAAAAATATAAGTATACTACAAATTTTGATTTTTATTAACTGTTTTAAGCTAAAATTAAGAAAATACTTAACCACAAGTTTATTGTTCAAATTAATTGATTAGTATATTTTGTAGTATAAAATATGCACTTTATACTTACTAATTGTAAGTTGATATATTCAATGCCTAATAGTAACATTAAAATAAAGATTTTAGCTGAAATATTATAAAAAGAGGTGCTTAAGTTATGAATATTAATACTGATTTGCTTCACGCTCACCAGCTTCATGCACGTTTAACTGGTACATATAAACCAGAAGCTATGGCTCATATCAGTCCTATATATCAAACATCAACTTATGTATTAGAGGACTTTGACAGTGCCGTTTATCTTAATCAGCATGTAGATGAAGGCTTTGTATATACACGTTTTGGTAGCCCTAACTGCGATGAGCTTGAAAAGAAAATTGCTCATTTGGAACATGCAGAAGCAGCTATTTCACTTGCAAGCGGTTTAGGCGCTATTTCAACTGCTGTTTTAAGCATTGTAAAAGCAGGAGACCATGTGGTTTTTGGCGATGTTATATATGGCTGCTCATATACACTTTTTGCCAAGGTATTGTCGCGCCTTGGTGTTACATATACAAGAGTTGATACATCTAACGTACAGGCTGTTGCTGATGCTATACAGCCTAACACAAGCCTTGTTTATGTTGAAACACCGGCTAATCCAACACTTAAAATAAGCGATATAGCGGCTATAAGTGAAGTTGTTCATCAGCACGAGGGAATAACTCTTATTGTAGATAGTACATTTGCTTCACCTTATTTGCAGAATCCACTGGATTTAGGCGCAGACCTTGTTGTACACAGCGCAACTAAATATCTTTGCGGCCATGGTACAGTTACAGCCGGAGTTGTAGCAGGAAGCAAAGAACGCATTGATAGATGCCGTATGCCTTACCTTCAGTGCTTTGGCGCCGTTTTAGACCCATTTGCTGCTTGGCTTTTAATGCAAGGTATGAAAACACTTGGTGTAAGAATGGAACGCCACTGCTCAAATGCAATGAAAGTAGCTCAGTACCTTGAAAAACATCCTAAGGTAGACAGAGTTTATTATCCAGGCCTTGAAAGTCACCCAACACACGAAATAGCTAAAAAACAGATGCATAACGGCTATGGCGGAATGATGAGTGTTGATATTAAAGGCGGAATGGACGCTGTAAGAAAGGTAATGAATAATATGAAAGTATTCAGCCTTGCTACAAGCCTTGGTAATGTTGACTCTCTTATACAGCACTCACCTTCAATGAGCCATTTTGATATGTCACCTGAAGAACGTTATGCCGCAAGCATATTCGACGGACAGGTTAGACTTTCTATAGGTATTGAAGATGTTGATGACTTAATTGAAGATTTAGAGCAGGCTCTTAAGCTTGTTTAAAATAAACCCAAGAAAATACTTAATCAAAACAAAACAAAAAACGGCATCAGTTTTTATAGCTGAGCCGTTTTTTGTTTTTCTAACTTTCTAACTTTTATTTTGTTTTTTATATTTTTAACGATTGTCATGGTGACCGTTTTTGTGACCTTGATGGCTTTCATTGCAGTAATCACTTTGATAATATGTGTTTTGTGATGAATATGAATTTATAATATCCCTTATTTCTCTCATTGTCATTCCACTTATATCTTCTGGTGTTATACTGGAATCAAGGGCTTCAAGCTCTAAGTATGCCATATATTTTCCTACAGATAGCCCACATTTATGAGCATTTTCTATTTGGCTGTAGTCTGCCATGTGGCAGTATGCATTCTGGTGGCCTGATGTGCAGTCTTTAGCATTTGTTAATATATCATTACACTGTTTTTGGTTGGAGCCTGCTACAGTTATTGATAAAGAGCCATTGTTTGATAAACATTGCGTAACGGTTTGGCTGTTTATAAGCTCCTCAAGACCATATTTGTAATTGGTATATTTAACATTAACTAAATCTGCCAGCTCGTTGCCATCATCGTTGTAGCCTTTAACTGATATAATTCTGTCGAACACGTTTACACCTAATTCAACAGACGGATTAATGTCTATACTTATAACTGATGTTGGTGTAAAGTAAAGCTTTAAACCTCCGGCTGATAAAACAAACAAAAATAAACAAGCCATAATAGCCGCAGTTTGATATTTAAAAGTAATGCGGCGCTTTTTGTAATTGTCAGTTTTTTGTGCCAAAAATGCCTTTGTTTTAATCTTTAGTTCTTCTTCGGCATGGATTTTATTAAAAGTTTCTTTTATATTACTCATAATCAATATCACCCAGCTTTTCTTTTAGCATCTGCCTTGAACGCGTAAGCAGTGTATAAACAGTGTTTACGTTTTTTCTTAGAATTTTGCCAATCTCAACTGCCGTGTATCCTTCGTAATAATGCAGATATACTACATCTTTGTACTTAGAAGGCAATGAAAGTATAGCCTCAAGTATCTCCCTGTTGTCTG
Source organism: uncultured Clostridia bacterium (assembly GCA_944377425.1). GTDB lineage: Bacteria > Bacillota > Clostridia > Lachnospirales > Anaerotignaceae > Neoanaerotignum_A. Next base: position 22,279 of record CALWEX010000039.1, on the reverse strand, counting down.
GTGGAAGTTTATATGGCAGATTTAAGATTTCGTCTATAGATACTGTTCTGCTGCGAAAAAAACTTTTAATCAAATCCCTGCATGCGTTAATAGTTACCCTTATAAACCAAGCTTTTTCGTGTTCCTCGTTTTCAAAGCAAACGGAGCTAAGGACATATTTCAAAAAAACTGTTTGAAATATGTCCTCTGTATCAGTGTAATTTTTAAGATGAATCATACACAGCCGCTTTATGGTATCCGAATACCGCTCAATGGCTGCGTTTACTTCCTGTTCGCTCCGCATAATAAATCTCCGTTTTTAGCGGCAGTATCCACCTGTGTGGCATAAGCCGCGGTAAGTGTTGTCTTGATAAGTAGCTCTTAAATTATAGTTGTCACAAACTCCGTCGCCGTCAGCATCTACATAGTTATAACTGCAAGCGCCGTTTGTACAGTACTGGCCGTTATCTGAATTAAAACGGCGGCCATGGCCATGTGCCCAAACGCTTGTGACGGATATAGTAAGTATTGCTGCTGTTATTAAAATACCTGTTATTAATTTTTTCATTTTTATTACCTCCGATTTATTTTTCAGCTTTATTTGGTTTCATATATAATACGATTGGGAATATAAAATCCATTCAAAATATTAAGCGAAACTTAAATTTTTTTGCAGTGTATGAATTTTGTATGCTTAATATAAAATCCGAGGTGTAATATAAAAGCTAAATGCCAAAGAATTATATCATAAAATATATAAATATGCTATAAAATAGCCAGTATTAAAGAGAATAAAAGGCGTTTGCGTTAATTATTAAAAATATAAATAAATGAATATAAAATTAATATTAAATAATAATTATTTTCGTTTAATGCAGGGAAAATATTGACTATACAATATATAATTGATATAATTCTATAAATGAGAAAATATGGGTTTTAAAGTAATTTTTTAAACGAATATTTTAGCTGTAAACCGGAAAAATATCTTAGGTGCAATGCTGGTTACTTAACTTATTTTCCGCTTAAAATACTCAGGGAGGAAACAAAAATGCTTGAACTTAAAAACATTTCCTATACCGTTGATGATGGCAAGGGAATTATAAAAGACCTTAGTCTTACAATAGATGATAAGAAATTTATTGTAATAACCGGCCCTAATGGAGGTGGTAAGTCAACTTTGGCCAAAATTATAGCCGGTATTGTTAAGCCTACATCAGGTCAGATTTTATTTGATGGTGTAGATATTACCGATAAAAACATTACAGAAAGGGCGCAAATGGGTATAAGCTTTGCTTTCCAGCAGCCTGTTAGATTTAAAGGTGTTACAGTAAGAGACTTAATTAACCTTGCTTCAGGCAAAAGCCTTACAACAGCTGCAGCATGTGAGTACCTTTCAGAAGTTGGTCTTTGTGCTAAAGACTACATAAACAGAGAAGTAAACGCCAGCCTTTCAGGCGGTGAGCTTAAAAGAATAGAAATTGCCACTGTTATGGCAAGAAAAACAAAGCTTTCCATATTTGATGAACCAGAAGCAGGTATTGACCTTTGGTCTTTTAAAAACCTTATTGATGTGTTTGAGAAAATGCATGATGAGATTCAGGGTTCTATAATTATAATTTCTCATCAGGAGCGTATACTTAATATTGCTGACGAGATAATAGTAATTGCAAATGGTGAGCTTGTAAATAGAGGCAGCAGGGACGAGATTTTCCCTACACTGCTTGATGATACAGCAAATGCGTCAGCAGGCTGCTCAGTTTTAAGGGGGGTGAAATAACATGGATATGGACGATAAGATACTTGAGTCGCTTCTTGAGGAAGTTGCAGACCTTCATGGTGTTCCGCAGGGAGCATATAATATAAGACTTAACGGCCAAAGCGCCGGCAGACATTCATCTGCCAATATCGAAATAGTAGGCAAAACAGATAAACCGGGTATAGATATTATAATTAAACCGGGCACAAAAAACGAAAGCGTTCATATACCGGCCCTTGTTACTCATACCGATGTACATGATTTAGTGTATAATGATTTTTATATTGGCGATGACTCCGATATTGTTATTGTTGCCGGCTGCGGAATACACAATAGTGGAAGCCAAATGAGTGAGCATAACGGTATACACAGATTTGTACTTGGCAAAAACTCAAAGGTTAAATATGTAGAAAAACATATAGGTGTTGGCGAAGGCACAGGGGAAAGAATTATAAATCCTCAAACAATAATCGAAGCCGGAGAAAACAGCTATATTGAAATGGAAACAACACAGCTTAAAGGTGTTGATTCTACTATAAGAACTACAAAAGCTACAGCTGAGGCCGGAGCAACTGTTATTGTTAAAGAAAAAATACTTACTCATGGTAAACAGTATGCCGAAACACAGTTTGAAATTGACTTAAACGGCGAAGGCTCAAGTGCTAATCTTATATCTCGTTCTGTAGCTAAAGATAATTCAAAACAGAAATTTGTTTCTGTTATTAACGGAAATGCTAAATGTATGGGCCATTCCGAATGTGATGCTATTATAATGGATAACGGTGTTGTTACAGCTCTTCCAGAAATAACAGCAAATAATGTCGATGCTTCACTTATACATGAAGCAGCTATAGGCAAAATAGCAGGCGAACAGATAATTAAGCTTATGACTCTTGGTCTTACAGAAGCAGAGGCAGAAGCTCAGATAGTAAATGGTTTCTTAAAATAAATGAATTTAGCGATTTGAAAGCGAGGCGATAATTATGTTGGAAGGTTTTACAATTAGTATGTCTACTTTTTGGATTTTGCTTTTTATAATATTCCTTATCGCCGAAGCCGCTACTGCTGGTTTGGTTTCAATATGGTTCTGCGCAGGGGCACTTTGCTCTTTTGCGGCAGCTAAAGTGGGCGCGGCAGTTTACGTTCAGCTAATAATATTTGTTATAGCTTCTGTTGCACTTTTTATATTTACTCGACCGTTTGTTAAAAACGTAATTAAGCTAAAAAGCGAGCCTACAAATCTTGACAGGATAATAGGTCAAAGCGTGGCTGTTACGGAAAAAATAGATAACAAAGCTGATACAGGCGCCATAAAATACGACGGTAAAGTTTGGACAGCTAGAAGCAATGACTTTGATGTTACTTTTGAGAAAGGCGATTTTGTTACTGTAGACAGAATTGAGGGAGTAAAGGTTATAGTTAAATAAATTTTATCAAAGGCCATTTTATGCTTGTAAGGAGTGATTTTATGCCTATATTACTTATTATTGTTATTGTAATAATACTTATATTGCTTGTTCGCTGTTTAAGAATAGTTCCACAGGCATACGTTTATGTAGTTGAAAGACTTGGAGCTTATCATGCTTCTTGGGGCACAGGCCTTCACATTGCAGTGCCTATTATTGATAGGGTATCAAAGAAAGTTAATTTAAAAGAGCTTGTGGCTGATTTCCCGCCTCAGCCTGTTATAACAAAAGATAATGTTACAATGCAGATAGACACCGTTATTTATTTGCAGATAACAGACCCTAAACTTTATGTTTATGGTGTTGATAACCCTATTAGAGCTATTGAGAACTTAACTGCAACAACACTTAGAAATATAATTGGTGACCTTGAGCTTGACCAGACACTTACATCAAGAGATATTATCAACACAAAAATGCGTATGATACTTGATGAGGCAACAGACCCTTGGGGCATAAAAATAAACAGGGTAGAACTTAAAAACATTATGCCGCCTAAGGAAATTCAGGACTCAATGGAAAAACAGATGAAGGCCGAAAGAGAAAGACGTGAGAAAATACTTCAGGCCGAAGGTGAAAAGAGAAGCTCAATACTTGTAGCTGAGGGTGAAAAAGAAAGTATGATTCTCCGTGCCGAAGCTGAAAAAGAAGCAGCTATACTTAGAGCTGATGCCGAAAAAGAAGCTATGATTAGAAAAGCTGAAGGTGAGGCTCAGGCTATACTTAAAGTACAGCAGGCAACAGCCGAAGGTCTTAAAATGCTTAATGAGGCTTCACCGGATAAAAACGTTATAGCTATCAAGAGCCTTGAAGCATTTGAAAAAGCTGCCGATGGTAAAGCAACAAAAATTATTATTCCTTCAGAGATACAGTCTTTGGCAGGTCTTGCAGCAGGCCTTAAAGAAATTGTTTCAGAAGATAAAACATCAATTAAAAAATAATGCAGTTTAATTTATAAATAACCCCAAAAGGCGTTTAAATGATAAAATTCATTTTTAACGCCTTTTTTATTACTTTTTTATGACAAATTGAGACATAACTCCACTAAATTCAACATTTTAATTGCTTTTAATACTTTATATCGGTTGACATGCCTTAAAGTAGAATATAAAATGGTAAGATAGGTATGCAAAAAAGGGGTATGATTTCTGTAATAATTTTTAATACAGGAGGATAATATGGATAAGGATATATTAGACGAGAATATATTAGATGAGAATAATAACCCAAATAATGACAATATTGATAATAAAGAGCATAATAAAGAAGCAGTTAAAGAAGATAAGAAAACAGATGACATATACAGCGATTATCCAAAAGAAGTTGTTCAGCTTTTAATGAGCAGCAATCCTTTAAGGAATCGTGAGCAGTCTCAAACACTTAAGGCCAACGAAACAAAAGAAGAACTCTTTTCTAAAACACGTGTTCAAAGAAACACTACAAATTTTAATGACAATATAGACGAGAATGTTACTGAAAAAAAATCGCTTGTTGCCACTAAAGAAAAAGACTTAAAGGCAGATAAGGCCACAGATGAGGAAAATGAAATATTTGTTCCAGAAATAGACGATGATATTGACGATATAGCTCAAACAGTAAGAAAAGAAGAAAAAAAGCAAAAACAAAAAACAGATGATGATTTTTCTTTTGATGATGATGTAGAGCTTGTTCAGGTAGTTCGCCATAAGTCCCGAAAAAAGGAATATAAAAGAAATTTCCCTGTAAACAATAAATCTGAAATCAGAGAAACACCAATTGCTGCCGAAAAAAAGGAAGCTGAAAAGAGTGAAAAACCTCAGGAAAAACCAGCAGAACTTAACCCGCAGGACAAATTTAACGAAGATGAAAAGTCTGAATTTGATGATTTAAAGAAAAAATTTACAGAAGAAAAAAGAGCTAAGCGCAAACAGGCTGCTTTAAATGCAAGAAAGCAAAATCGTTCTTCCCATAGTGGAGAGCTGGAGCAGAGAAAGAAAGCTTATAAAAATAAGGCTGACCTTAATGAATTTTTTGAAGCACCAAGAAGAAATAATGGTCTGCGTTCAGAAAAGAGAGAAAAGCTGGATAAAGGTATAATTGCCGTTTGTGGTGTAGTTGCTCTTATAATAGTAATTCTTTTCGTACGTACTTTATTGCTGTCAGCTAAAGTAGAGGAAGCTGAGCAGAAAGTAGCAGAATTTACTCAGCTTCAGGAAGATAATGAAGAGCTTAAGCTTGAGATAGTTTCATTACAAGAAAAGCTTACAGAAAACGGTATATCACTTCTGGATGAGCCACAGGACGTAACTACTGAAACAACCGGAAATGAAGGTACTGAAAACGGCGAAAATGCAGAAGGCTCAACAGGAGATGAGCAGTATGATACATATACTGTAGTTGCCGGAGATACATTAAGTGGTATAAGTGATAAAGTATACGGCAATTATTCTGGTTATAAAAAAATTCTTGAAGCAAATGGACTTACTGAAAATGCAAATTTACAGATAGGTCAGGTGCTTAAAATACCTAAAAATTAATTTTGGAGGTTAATGATGCAGGAAGTATCAGAACAAAACACCCTTGTGCAGTTAAAAGAAATAGCAAAACAATTAAATATTAAAGGCATAGCTTCTATGAAAAAAAGTAGCCTTATAGAAAAAATAAATGCTGTAATAACCGAGCAAAACGCGGAGCAAGAAAATAAAAAGGGTGAAAAAGTAGTTGAAAACATAAAAGCTTCTGATTCCGAAATCAAAAATGATGTTTTACGGCAAAGCACAACAAAAAATAGTACAGATTTAACTGTGCATCAGGAAAAAGATGAATATGTGCCAAGCCGTAAAGAGGAGAATACCGAAACAACACAAAACATGCCGCAGCATTCAGGCTTTGGAAAAGAACAGAGAGAGCCATCTGAAAATGAGATAGTTCAGGAAGGCGTGCTGGAAGTAATGGCTGACGGCTATGGCTTTTTAAGAACGGAAAATTTCCTGCCTGGAACCGGAGATATATATATTTCACAGTCACAAATACGTCGTTTTAATATTAAAACAGGCGATTTGGTAACAGGCTACGTGCGTGCATCTAAAGACAATGAAAAATTTAATGCTCTTTTATACGTAAGAAGTGTAAACGGCGATACACCGGATAAATCTATACGCCGTCCTAATTTTGAGGACTTAACGCCTATTTATCCAACTGAAAGGCTTACACTTGAAACACGTCAGGACGAAATATCAGGCAGAATAATTGACCTTATGGCACCTATAGGCAAAGGCCAAAGAGGAATGATAGTTGCTCAGCCTAAAGTTGGTAAAACTACACTTCTTAAACAAATGGCAAACTCTATTGTCAAAAACCATCCAAACCTTAATCTTATTGTTTTGCTTATAGACGAAAGACCGGAAGAGGTAACAGATATACAGCGCTCAATACAGGGAGAAAATGTGGAAATAGTTTATTCTACATTTGATGAGCAGCCGGAGCATCATAAACGAGTTGCGGAAATGGTACTTGAAAGAGGTAAAAGACTTGTTGAGCAGGGTAAAGATATAGTAATACTTCTTGACAGTATAACAAGGCTTGCGAGGGCTTATAACCTTACAACAACACCAAGCGGCAGAACTCTTTCAGGCGGTCTTGACCCAGCAGCACTTTATATGCCTAAAAAATTCTTTGGCGCAGCCAGAAATATAGAAAATGGCGGAAGCCTTACTATACTGGCCACTGCACTTATAGAAACTGGCAGTAAAATGGATGATGTGGTTTTTGAAGAGTTTAAAGGTACAGGGAATATGGAGCTTGTACTGGACAGAAAACTTGCTGAAAGACGTATATTCCCGGCTATTGATATTAATAAATCCGGTACAAGACGTGACGATAAGCTCCTTACAAAAGAAGAAATGGAGGCTGTTTATAAAATCCGCCGCCTTACATCGTCAAATAATGTTACGGAAAGTACAGAATATTTAATTGAGCTTATGCGCAAAACAAAAAATAATAGAGAGTTTGTAAGGACTGTTCCGCTTATTAAAAATTGAGCATTATAAGGTAATTAAATTGAATTTTGCTGTTGCATGTTGAAAACTACTATGATATAATACTTCCGTTGTCTATAAATAATGAACGTAATTATTGATCAACGTATATTAAGGAGTGAAAGAAATGAAAAAGGATATACATCCAAATTATTATCAGTGCAAAGTAAAATGCAACTGCGGTAATGAGTTTGTTACAGGCTCAACAAAAGAAGAAATCAGAGTCGAGGTTTGCTCAAAGTGCCATCCATTCTACACAGGTAGCCAGAAGCTTCTTGTTGAGGCCGGCGGTAGAGTAGAAAAATTCAACAAAAAGTACGGCAGAAACTAATTTTAAAGCTGAGGGGGTAGGAGAATGGTCCAACCCCCTTTTTTCATATATGTAAGGACGGTGATTTAAGCTTGAAAAGAACTAACATTGGCGGTCAGGCGGTAATAGAAGGCGTTATGATGCGCGGAAAAAAAATGTATGCTATGGCTGTCAGAACGCCTCAGGGAGAGCTGTGCATAGAAAAAGAACCTATAAATGATGTATTCAGCAGACATAAAATATTCAAATATCCAATTTTCAGAGGCATAGCGGCTTTTGTCCAGTCACTTATAATAGGCGTTAAAATCATAATGCGCTCAGCTCAGATAGCTGGTCTTGAGGACGAGGAAGATATGAAGCCAAGCAAATTTGAGCTTTTTTTACAGGATAAATTTGGTGATAAATTTGCAGATATACTTATTTATTTCAGTGTAGCTGTTTCTCTTGTTTTTTCAATAGGCCTGTTTTTTGTTCTTCCTGTATTTATTGGCAGCCTTTTTAGACCTGTGCTTCCGGGCACATGGGCTTTAAGTATTGTGGAAGGCCTTATAAGAATAGGCATATTTCTGCTCTATCTTTTCCTTATTTCAAGAATGAACGAAATACATCGCGTTTTCCAGTACCATGGCGCAGAGCATAAAACTATAAATTGCTTTGAGCACGAAGAAGAATTGACTGTTGAAAATGTAAAAAAATATACAAGACTCCATAAAAGGTGCGGAACAAGCTTTCTGCTTATAGTTATGATAGTAAGTATGGTTGTGTTCTTTTTTTTAAGAACAGATACAATTTGGCTTAGACTTATAAGCCGAATACTTCTTGTGCCGGTAGTTGCTGGTATTTCTTATGAAATTATAAAATGGGCCGGCATAAGTGAGTCGTCTTTAGTTAAAATAGTAAGTGCTCCAGGCCTTTGCCTTCAGAAAATAACAACTGCTGAGCCTGACGAAAGCCAGATAGAAGCTGCCATTGCTGCCATGAAGGGAGTTCTGGAAGATGAGCCGGAATAAGACAATAAAAGAAGCGCTTTTTGCGGCAAAAAAAGAGCTTAAAGAAAGCGGCGCAGGAGAGTATAAGCTTGATGCTGAGCTTTTTATAATGAAGGCGGCAAATATGACAAAAACTTCTGTGCTTATAAACGGTGATAAAGAACTAACAGAAAGCGAAGAAAAGCTTTTTAATTCAATGGTTCAAAAGCGTAAAAAAGGCGTTCCAGCCCAGTATATATTGGGTAAGTGCGAGTTTATGGGCTATGAGTTTTTTGTTGATGAAAATGTGCTTATTCCAAGACCTGATACTGAAGTCTTGGTTGAAACAGTGCTTAAAACAGCAGAAAACGAGAATTTTCAAAATGTAATAGATATGTGTACTGGTAGCGGCTGTATAGCCATAAGCCTTGCCCTTAACGGAATTAAAAATGTTACTGCATGTGATATAAGCATTGGGGCTTTAAGTACAGCAAAAAAGAATGCGGAATATAATAACGCGTTGGATAAAATACAGTTTATACAAGGCGATTTATTTGAAAATGTGGATAAAAGCCAGAAATACAATGCTGTAATTTCGAACCCACCATATATACCTACAGAAGATATTTCAAATTTAATGCGTGAAGTACGTGATAATGAGCCTTTAACAGCCCTTGATGGTGGAAAAGACGGCCTTGATTTTTATAGAAGAATAACAAATGACAGTTTGGAATATTTGGACGATGGCGGATATTTGTTTTTTGAAATAGGCTATAATCAGGGTAAAGACTTAAAAAAAATAATGACAAATTTGGGTTTTGACGGAATAAAAATAGTAAAAGACTATGCCGGCCTTGACAGAGTAGTGTTTGGATATAAACGGAGAGGTACAGATGTTATTTGACCATATAGATGAACTTGAAAGAACATATATTGAACTGGGTGAGCAGGTTAATGACCCGGATATAATAGCCGACCAAGAAAAATGGCAAAAACTGATGAAAGAATACGGCTCTATAGGCCCTGTAGTGGAAAAATACAGGGAATATAAATCGGCCATTAAAGCAGCTGATGAGGCTAACGAGCTTTTAAAAGAAACATCCGATGACGAGTTTAAAGAGCTTTTAAAAGAAGAACTTAATAATGAGAGAGAGAAAGTTTCAAAGCTTAAAGAAGAACTTAAAATACTCCTTCTGCCAAAAGACCCTAACGATAGTAAAAACGTAATTATAGAAATACGTGCCGGAGCCGGTGGCGATGAAGCGGCTATATTTGCCGGTGACTTATTTAGAATGTATGTAAGATACGCCGAAGGCAGAAGATGGAAAACAGAAATAATGTCATCCAACGAAAGCGATTTAGGCGGATTTAAAGAAATAGTGTTTATGATAACGGGTCAAGGAGCATACTCGCGCTTTAAGTTTGAAAGTGGTGTGCATCGTGTTCAAAGAGTGCCTTCAACAGAGTCCGGTGGTCGTATTCATACTTCAACAGCAACAGTTGCCGTATTGCCTGAAGCTGATAAAGTTGATGTTAATATAGATATGAATGATGTAAGAATAGACGTTTTTAGGGCTTCCGGAAATGGTGGACAGTGCGTAAATACAACGGATTCTGCTGTTAGAGTAACCCATATTCCTACAGGAATAGTTGTTTCGTGTCAGGATGAAAAAAGCCAGCTTAAGAATAAAGATAAAGCTCTTAAAGTTCTTTATGCAAGGCTTTATAAATTGGAGCAGCAAAAACACGACAGCGCTATAAGTGAAAAACGCCGCCAGCAGGTAGGTACAGGCGACAGAAGCGAAAAAATAAGGACTTATAATTTCCCTCAAGGCCGTGTTACAGACCACAGAGCGGGCTTAACACTGCATAAAATAGATGCCATAATTAATGGTGATTTAGATGACATAATAGACGTTCTTACAGCAAATGACCAAGCTGACAAATTAAATGCTCTTGGTGAGAAATAAATTTGATTGTATTTTTATGTAAGGAGCGAAATAAATGAATAGTATAAATATATCTAAAGACAGGTTTAAGGAAATGGTTGTGGATAACCTTAGAACCATTACACGTAAAACAGTAGAAAATGCCACGCCTGAGGATATTTACCAAGCAACGGTTTTTGCCATAAGAGACATAGTAAATGATATTTGGATGAAAACCCATGACATGTACTACGAAAAAGATGTAAAGCTTGTTTACTACCTGTCAATGGAATTTCTTATGGGAAGGTTTTTAGGCAATAGCATTATAAATCTTTCTATAATTGAGCCTATAAAACAGGCTTTTGAGGAATTAGGAATTGATTATAACCTTATAGAAGAAACTGAGCCAGACCCAGGCCTTGGAAACGGTGGTTTGGGCCGTTTGGCGGCATGTTTTTTAGATTCACTTTCTACTATGTCACTTCCGGCTTATGGCTGTGGTATAAGGTACCATTACGGCATATTTGAGCAGGCAATAGAAAATGGCTATCAGGTTGAAAGACCGGATAACTGGCTTGAAAACGGTGATGTTTGGGGTCTTAAAAGAAGTGAATATGCTGTTGAGGTTAAATTTGGCGGCAATGTAAAAGCTGTGCCTAAAGGCAATGGAGAATACCGCTTTGTTCAGGAAAACTATCAGTCAATAATGGCTGTGCCTTATGACTACCCTGTTGTAGGCTATGGAACAAATACAGTAAATACTTTAAGACTTTGGGACGCAAGACCTAAAAATAAATTTGACCTTAAATCTTTTAACGAAGGTAATTATCAAAAAGCTCTTGAGGAACAAAATCTTGCCCATACAATAACAGAGGTGCTTTATCCGGCTGATGAGCATTATTCAGGTAAAGAACTTAGATTAAGACAGCAATACTTCTTTATTTCGGCTACTGTTCAAAGAGTTGTAGACAGGTTTAAAAGACGTCATAGTGATTTTTCACTTTTGCCAGAAAAAGTTGCTTTCCAGCTTAATGATACACACCCGACTGTTGCAGTTGCAGAGCTTATGAGAGTGCTTGTTGATGAAAATGATATTCCTTGGGACGACGCTTGGGAAATAACTAAAAAAGTCTGCGGTTATACTAACCATACTATTATGAGTGAAGCTCTTGAAAAATGGCCTATGGAGCTTTTCAGCAGACTTCTTCCTAGAATTTATCAGATAGTAGAGGAAATAAATAGACGTTTCTGCCTTGAGCTTTTGGAAAAGTACGGAAATGACAGTAATAAAATACGTAATATGGCAATAATCGCCGATGGACAGATAAGAATGGCGTATCTTGCTATTGTGGGAAGCCATAGCGTAAATGGCGTTGCTAAACTCCATACTGAAATACTTGAGAAAAAAGAGCTCCATGATTTTTATATGCTCTATCCGGAAAAATTTAATAACAAAACAAACGGCATAACTCAAAGACGCTGGCTTCTTCATGCTAATCCACGCCTTTCAGAGCTTATAACAGATAAAATAGGTAACGGATGGATAACGGATTTATCAAAGCTTGAAGGTTTAAAAGCTTTTATTAATGATGATGATTTCCTTAATAGATTAATGGAAGTTAAAAAGGAAAATAAAAAAGCTCTTGCGGAGTATATTAAGCATACAAAGGGTATTGAAATTAATCCAGACTCAATATTTGATATACAGGTTAAAAGACTGCATGAGTATAAAAGACAGCTTCTTAATGTATTGCATATTATATACCTTTATAACTGTCTTAAAGTTAACCCGGGCCTTGACATTGCACCAAGGACATATATTTTCGGTGCAAAAAGTGCCGCAAGCTATAAAATGGCAAAGCTTATTATTAAGCTTATAAATTCTGTGGCAGATGTTGTAAATAACGACAAAACAATAAATGATAAAATCAAAGTTGTATTTATGGAAAACTACAGAGTTTCATTAGCTGAAAAGCTTATACCTGCGGCTGATATTAGTGAGCAGATTTCAACAGCAGGAAAAGAGGCTTCCGGTACTGGAAATATGAAGTTTATGCTTAATGGTGCTGTAACAATAGGTACGCTTGACGGAGCTAATGTTGAAATAAAAGAAGAAGTAGGGGACGATAATATTTTCATATTCGGTTTAAAAGCTGAAGAAGTAATTGAAAAATATGCTAATAACTCCTATGACCCTTGGGAAGTATACAATATTAATCAGGGTGCAAGAATGGCTCTTACATGCCTTATAAATGGTACATTCGACAGCAATACAGAGCTTTTCAGAGATATTTACGAGTCGCTTTTAAACGGCATAAATGGCTCAAGAGCCGACGAATATTTTGTTCTTGCAGATTTTGAGGATTACTGTGTGGCACATGAAAAAATAGATAAGGTATATAACAATAAAAAGCTTTGGGCGCAAATGGCGCTTATGAACATTGCCATGAGTGGTAAATTTAGCTCCGACAGAACAATTAAGGAATATGCCGACGAAATTTGGAATCTTAAACCTATAGATATCAACATGTAAAAATATAATAAAAAGCAGCAGAAGTTTAAATTTTAACTGCTGCTTTTATGTTTTTTGTTGATATGCTATTTGGTATTTTGTGATTTATAAGTTCTTCCAAAACTAATTTAAAACTAGTTAAATAAACAAAAATAACCCCGTTAAATAGGTTTTAGCCATATTAACGGGGTTAAAATTATATTATAAATTTAATTTTTATTTTGTCTGAGCAAATACCCAATCTCTCATTTCTTTGTTAGCATAGCAAGCGTCCCATGAGAAGTGAGCTGATGGAGCAAATACTGCGCCTTCAGGATAGATTGTTGATTTGTACTCTACGCCAGCAGCATCAAGAGCTTCAAGTGTTGGGTAAAGATACTCATCAGGGTCTACTGTAGGGTCATCTGCTGCATGGAATATCCAAATTGGCATGCCTTTAAGAGCTGAAACTTTTTCAGGGTTAGCACCAGCAGCGTCTGGAACTATAGCAGCAAATGTTTCAGGATGCTCTATTGCAAGTGTATATGTAGCAAAACCACCTGCTGAAAGACCTGTCATATAAACTCTGTTTTTATCTACTGAATACTCATCCATTACTTTGAGTAAAAGGTTGTAAGCAGCCTCAAGCTTTGGTTCAGCATCAAATGAATTTTCATAAGTACCAGCTCTGTATTTCATAAGAGTTGTCCAGTTTTCATTCTCGTCTGCTGTAGCACAATGAGGAGCAAGAACTATACATTCGTTAATGCCTGCTTCTGAATCTTTAGCCCAAACAGTAGCCATCTGGTATCTCTTAAGAACCATGTCAGTTGTCTGGCTTCTCTGGCCTGAACCATGAAGAGCGAATACTATAGGATATTCTTTGTCAGGGTCGTAATTTGTAGGAACATAAAGAGCGTAAGGAATTTCTTCGCCTGTAGCTTCGTCTTTATATGTTTCTATGTTGAATAAATTATATGTATCAGTGTCGCATGCTCTAACTATTGTTAATTTGTATGTATTTGTGTTGTCGCCTGCTGTAACAACAATTTCAACATCAGTTGAAAGCTCTACATCATAGTCAGCATATTCCTGGCTAAGGTTAATAATAGCGCTTTCGCCTGCTTTAACTTCTTCGCCTGCTACTGTAACTGTAGCGCCTTCAGGAGCTTCAGGTGTTACTTTAACAGCATAAATATCGCTCTGTACGTTAAATGTATACTGTTTTCCTTCAGGAGTAAACTCTGGAGTAATAGCATTTCCTGTTAATGTAATGTCTTCTACTGTAAGATTTGTAAGCTCAGCTTTAACTTCTTCAGTTTCTTCTACAACAGGAGTTGTTGGTTCCTCAACTACAGGAGTTGATGGTTCTTCAACTACAGGAGCAGTTGGTTCTTCCTTAACTTCTTCTTTTACTTCAATATCAGGAACCTGAAGAACCTGGTCAGGGAAAATAAGGTTAGGGTTGGCAAGCTTATTCATTTCTGCCAAAACTCTCCATGTGGTGTTAAACTGTGGTGCAATTTTGGATAAATAATCACCTTTTTTAACTACGTACTCTCCGGCCATAGCAAATGGTGAGCAGCCAAGAACAATTACAGCAGATAAAGTTCCGGCTACTATTTTTGAAGCTGTAGACTTTTTCATTACAATCTCCCCCTTAAAATTAGATTAAAAAGTATAAATTAATAGTAACACTAATTAATATTTCGGTCAAACAAAACTTATCCATTCGATATAATAAGATGAAGTTCTTGTATATAATTAATGAATATTTAAAGAGCTTTTTTGTGGTAATATATAAATTTTAAGTTATATTAAAAATCAAATATTTAACAACAATGTAAAGTTTGTATATTTCCAGGCTATTTTTATATGTTTTTGTGTATGTAATATGTGGATTTTTACTGAAAAAATTTTTATTGTGGCTTAATTAAAACTCATTGATGATTAAAACGAAATTTATAATTTATATTGACATACAATAATTTAAAAATCAGCGGTATTAAATAACAGAATTTTAATAATATTGACCTAAAATAACAATATTGATATAATTTCTACTGATAAGGAGAGATTATATGCTTAAAATGTTTTTTCCAGATATATATATAAAATCTATATTTGATTTGCCTTTGGATGATTTTAAAAAAAGAGGAATAACTACACTTTTTTTTGACATAGACAATACAGTTGCACCATTTGATGTTGCAGTGCCTGACGAAAAAACAGCAGCTTTTTTCAGTGAGCTTAAAAAAGAAGGATTTAAAGTATGCCTTCTTTCCAATAATAACAAAAAAAGAGTAGAGCTTTTTAACAGACCTTTAAGGGCTCATGCTGTATGGAAAGCTGGTAAACCTGGAGTAAAAAAACTTAATCAAGTAATTAAAAGACTTGGTGAAACTAAAAATACAGCTGCTATTGTAGGCGACCAGGTGTTTACAGATATGTACTGTGCTCATAGGGCAGGCCTGCTTGCTGTATATACAGAGCCTATATGTAATCGTGACCAGCTTATAACAAAAGTTAAGCGCGGCGCTGAAAGGATAGTACTTACAATTTATAAAAAAAGGACAGGAATTTTAAAATGAATATATTTGATTTTTATAATGGCCATACTAAGGCATATGGAATAATAGGAAATCCTATAGAGCACAGTTTTTCACCGGTGCTTCAAAACACAATACTACAAAAAATGGGCTTTAATGGTGTTTATGTGCCTTTTAGAGTTGATGAAAAAGATATAAAAAAGGCTGTTGAAGGGCTTTATGCCCTTGGCTTTGAAGGCCTTAATGTAACAGTTCCGCATAAAATATCTGTTATGGACTGTTTGTGCGATATTGAGGATATAGCTAAAAAAGTAGGTGCCGTAAATACACTTAAACGTACTGAAAACGGTTTTAAAGGATATAACACAGATATTTTAGGCCTTAAAAAAAGCTTTGCCATTAATAAAATTGATGTGAAAGGCAAAAAAGCAATGCTTCTTGGCGCAGGAGGTGCGGCAAATTCAGCAGCAGTGCTTCTTAGCCAGCTGGGTGCTGAAAAAATAGTATTTGTAAACAGAACAAAGGAAAAAGCAGAATCTTTGAGAAATCATATATCTTCTTTTTATACTGGCAAAACAGATGTAATATCATTTGAAGATATATATACATACGAAAAGCCGGATATTGTAGTAAATGCCACATCAGTGGGAATGGGAGAAGGCGTTTGGGACTCTCCTGTTAAAGACGGCGCGTTCTTTAAAGATGTAGAAGCTGTGTTTGATGTAATTTATATTCCTTGGGAAACAAAGCTTTTAAATGATGCCAAAAAATACGGCTGTAAGTGTGTAAACGGTTTTGATATGCTTATTTATCAAGGAATAGCATCTTATGAAATTTGGCATGATACTATTATAGACGATAGTACATCCCTTGATATAAAAAATGCATTGTCTGAGTATTTTTTAAAAGGCGGTAAAACAAAATGAGATTAAATAAGAATGTTGTTTTTATAGGGTTTATGGGCTGTGGAAAAACCACTTTCGGCAAAAAAATAAGCCGCAGGCTTAAGTGCCAGTTCATTGATACTGACAAATACATAGAAAACAACAGCGGCATGAGCATATCCGACATATTCGCATCTAAAGGTGAGGCATACTTTAGAAGTCTTGAAACCGATGTATGCAGAGAGCTTTCAGATAAATCAGGTTATGTTATATCAACAGGCGGCGGCATAATTAAAAGTGAAGAAAACATGCGCCTTTTAAAGAAAAATAGCGTAATTGTTTACCTTAAAGCTACGCCTGAGCATATTTTTAGAAACATAGGAAACGATAACGACAGACCGCTTCTGCGTGGCGGAGATAAAATGGAAAAAATAACTAAGCTTATGAACGAAAGAATACCAGTTTATGAGAGCTTAGCAGATATTACTGTATATGTGGCAGGAGATACTGTAAGCCATGTAACAGAAAAAATACTTAAAAGTCTGGAGGAGATTCTTATGAGAAAAATATGTGTTATTCATGGGCCTAATCTTAACTTTACAGGCATTAGAGAAAAAGGAATTTACGGCACAAGGACTCTTGATGATATCAATAACCGCATAAAGGATGAAGCCCAGAAAATGGGTTTTGAAATAGACATATTCCAGTCTAATTATGAAGGAGCTATTATAGACAAGCTTCAGAAATGCTATTACGATAATGTAGATGGTATTATAATTAACCCAGGAGCTTATACACACTATAGCTACGCTATTCATGATGCTATAGCATCAGTTCAGATACCTACTATTGAAGTGCATCTTTCAAACATACATAAAAGAGATGAATTCAGACATAAATCCGTAACTGCTCCGGCCTGTGTGGGACAGATGTGCGGTTTTGGCGAAAATGGGTATATTCTTGCCATGTCGGCTCTTAAAATGATGTTTAAGTAATTTTTTTTAAAAAATCTATTGCGAAATGACATATTTTATTTTAAACTATACAAGATAGATATGTATATGATTAAGGAGGATTTTTAATGATATCTGCAAGTGAATTTAGAAACGGCGCTACTATTGAGTATGAAGGCGATATATATGTTGTTCTTGAGTTCCAGCATGTAAAACCTGGTAAAGGAGCAGCTTTCGTTCGTACAAAAATCAAAAACCTTAAAACAGGCAGCGTAGTTGAAAAAACATTCAGACCAACTGAAAAAATGCCAAGAGCTCATATTGACAGACTTGATATGCAGTACCTTTATAACGACGGTGACCTTTATCACTTTATGAATACAGAAAGCTTTGAGCAGATTGCTGTTAACGCTTCTGAAATTGGCGATACACTTAAATTTGTTAAAGAAAACGAAATGGTTAAAATACTTTCATATGAAGGCGAAGTTTTCGGTATTGAGCCTCCTCTTTTTGTTGAGCTTGAAATTACAGAAACAGAGCCTGGTTTTGCTGGCAACACAGCTCAGGGTGCTACAAAGCCTGCAACTGTTGAAACAGGTGCTACAGTTAACGTACCTCTTTTCATCAATCAGGGTGAAATTATTAAAATCGATACAAGAACAGGCGAATATCTTGGCCGTGTAAATAACTAATAATTATTATGCCGCGGTTTAAAACCGCGGCTATTTTGCTTAAAGTTAATTTTTAGTTGATTTTAAAATGTTTTTGTGCTAAAATAATATTGTTGTGCGGACATGGCGGAACTGGCAGACGCGCCAGACTCAAAATCTGGTTATGGTGACATAGTGTGGGTTCGATTCCCACTGTCCGCATTTAAAACCCCTTGAAAATCAAGGGGTTTTATTTTTTCTACTTATGTTTTGTTTAAATAAACAGTATGTAAACCAAAGTTTAAAACTTATTAGCCTAAAGGTATAGATAAAAATCATTTTTATTGATAAATTAATTATAAATTTAACGGTATAAAATTATAATGAAATAATTTTATACCGTTTTTTTAATTTCCTTTTATTTATAATTAAAACTATTTTGAATTTGATTTTTTTCTTATTAAATTAGTAATATTAATTTCACTTACACACATAGAGCATATAACCATAAATGCACCTAAAAACTGAATAGCAGAAGCGCCTTCTTTAAGTACAAAATAAGATATAAAAACCGCAGCGGCAGGTTCTGTATATGTAAGTATGGCTGTTTCGTGTGCAGGTATTTTTTTAATGGATGTAAAATATATCAAATAACAAATATCCGTATATATAATTCCTACTATAAGAATATAAAACACATTGTTTAATGTTAAAGAACCAAAATTAATGCCGCCTGAAAACATGGAATAAACAGCGCATGTTATAAATGATATAAAAAATTGAACAACCATTAAATTAATTCCGTTAAGGGATTTAACTGATTTACCACCTAATGTAAGTATGGCGTAAAACACAGCTGCCAAAAGAGCACATGTAACACCTAAAAACGGGTTTGATTCTGCCGCTTGGCTTTTTGAAAAAGCTGTGAATATAATACCTACAAAAGCTATAATAAGGCATATTGATTTTTTAAACCCTATTTTTTCTTTAAACATTATTTTGGAACACAATGCAACTATAATAGGTGCAACATAATAGCATATTATGGCTTTTGATATGGTTATGTATTGATAAGAGGCAATCATCATCATTGAGTTTAAGGCAAGAGATACGCCAGTAATGATAAGAGCTTTATAATCTTTAGCCGCCTTTTTCAAATCTATTTTTCTTTTCTTTATTAAAAAAACGCACATCATAAATATAAAAGCCGTTAAATACCTGAAAAAAGTTATTTGATATGATGGCATAGATATTTTTCGTGTAAAAACACCGGCTGTACTCCAAAGAACCATAATTGAAATTAGTACTAAACGGCTTCTCATACAGATATTCCCTCCGATAATTAGAAATAATATATGATAAATGTATAATAAAATTAGAAATAAGCTATCAAATATAGGAAATATGTTCTGATAAAAGGAATTATATATCAATTTAGACATAATTTCAACACAATTTTTAGTATACAATAAATCTGATAATTGTAGAAAACTTATTGACAACGGAATTGTAAATTAATATAATCTTAATTGTAAGATATATAAGAATTTAATTCCGTATAACAGAATTATAAAAATAACGTTATACAGAATTAGCTTTAAGATTCTATCTTGCGCCTTGCTCTAAGTTTATAATTTTGATTAAGTATTTTATTGAAAGGGTGGTTTTAATGAAAACTTTGTATTTTTCAACTGAAGAGTACATGGAAAGAGTTGCTAAAACTAAAAAAAGTATGGAAGAAAAAGGCATTGATGTTCTTATTGTAACAGACCCTGCCAATATGAATTATCTTACTGGTTTTGATGGCTGGTCTTTCTACGTTCATCAGGGTGTTATTGTTGCTCTTGATGAAGCTCAGCCTATTTGGTTTGGTCGTGGACAAGACGGAAATGCTGCAAGACTTACTACATATCTTGATGAAAAGAATATCTATCCTTATACAGACGATTATGTTAACTCTACTGTTAAACATCCTTATGAGTTTGTAGCAGATATACTTAAAGAAAGAGGACTTGACAAAAAGAATATAGCTACAGAAACAGACGCTTACTATTATTCTGCTAAATGCCAGCAGACAATAGAAAGATGCCTTCCTGATGCTACATTTAAAGATGGCTACAACATTGTTAACTGGGTAAAGATTATTAAGAGCCCTACAGAAATTGAATTTATTAAAAAAGCTTCTGTTATTGTTCAAAAAGCAATGGATGTTGCGTACAACATGATTGATATAGGTGTTCGTCAGTGTGATGTTGCTGCTGCTGTATATCATGCACAGATAAGCGGAACAGAGGAATACGGCGGAGAATATTCTGCTATAGCTCCTCTTATGCCAGCAGGTATTAGAACATCAACACCGCACCTTAGCTGGACAGACGGTCCTTATAACGATGGTGATACAGTTATACTTGAGCTTAGCGGTAACTATCGCCACTATCACTGTCCACTTGCAAGAACAATGATTCTTGGCAATGCTTCACAAAAGGTTCGCGACCTTGGTGCTACTGTTTCTGAAGGTCTTACAGCTGCTCTTGAAGGAATTAAGCCAGGTATGCTTTGCGAGGATGTAGAGAGAATTTGGGCTAAGACAATAGCTAAAAGCGGATTTGTTAAAGATTCACGTATCGGTTATTCAATGGGTCTTAACTTCCCACCAGACTGGGGCGAGCACACAGCAAGCCTTCGTCCTGGAGATAAAACAGTGCTTAAACCAGGTATGACATTCCATATGATTCCTGGTATTTGGCTTGATGACTGTGGTGTTGATACAAGTGAACCTTTTGTAGTAACTGAAACAGGTGCAGAACCATTCTGCCACTACAGACGTGAGCTTCTTGTTAAATAAATAGACTATTAAGTCTCCAAATAAAGGGCCGTATAAAAAATACGGCCCATTCTAAAATCAGCATGAAGGAGGAGAATTAATGAAAAAATTTGACGCGGTAATTACAAGAATCGAAGAAATAGTCCTTAGTTTTTCGGTTCTTATAATGGCTTTTATACTTATAGGCGGAGTTATAAGCAGAACAGTTTTTAATTCCAGCTGGACATTTACTGAGGAAGTAGGCACAGCCCTTAATATTGTTGTTACATTTTTTGGTATAGGCTACTGCGCAAGACAGGCAAGACATATAAGTATGTCAGTTGTTTATGACTTATTGGGTGAAAAAGGCAAAAAAATAATGACATATATAATAACTCTTTTAACAGGTCTTATAATGCTTTACGTAGCTTATCTTGGAGTACAGTATACATTGAGCGTTTATAATTTAGGCCGTGTTACAGCTGCTCTTAGAATTCCGTCTTGGATAACAGTACTTCCTGTGCCTATTGGTTTTGCATTAGGTGCATTTGAGTATTTAAGAACATTCTTTATTAATTTAAAAGATAAAGAAAACGTACATATCTCAAGCTTATATAAATTAGGCGAAAATGCTGAAGATTATTCTGATGACAAAGAAAAGGAGGAGATTAAATAATGGTAGTAATGTTATTGTTTTTAATGTTCTTCTTCCTTGTACTTAATTTCCCTATGGTTATACCTATGGTAGCTGCTCCGCTTGCCGTAGTTTATAACTACATACTTAATATGGACATGGCTATGACATGCCAGCAGCTTATAGCCGGTGTTTCATCAACTGTTCTTCTTTCAGTTCCTATGTTTATTTTAGCAGCAGATATAATGTGTGCTGGCCAGACAACAAAAAGACTTCTTGACCTTGTAGAAACATTTGTTGGACACATTCATGGTGGTATGGCCATTACTACTGCTGCTACATGTACAATTTTTGGTGCTATTTCAGGCTCAACACAGGCAACAGTTGTTGCTGTAGGAAAGCCAATGAGAGGCAGACTTTTACAGCTTGGATATAACGATGGTGCAAGCTCTGCGCTTATAATCAGCTCTGCTATTATAGCCCTTCTTATACCGCCAAGTATTTCAATGATTATGTATGCCGTTGTTACAGGTTCATCAGTAGGTGATTTGTTTATAGCCGGTGTAGGCCCTGGAATATTTATGTTCATCTGTTTTTCAATATACAGTTTCTTTTATGCTAAATATGTTAATATTCCTAAACTTAAAAAAGCAACTTGGGCAGAAAGAGCAGCAGCACTTAAAAAAGCTATTCTTCCTCTTGGCTTCCCTGTAATAATATTTGCTGGTATTTATTCCGGTATGTTCTCTCCAACAGAGGCAGCAGCCATTGCGGTGCTTTATGCACTTATACTTGAGCTTATAATATACCGCTCAATTAAAATTACTGATTTATACAGAATTTCATTAAGCACAGCTGTTGTTACATGTGCTGTATTTATACTTGTTGC
>CALWEX010000038.1 GCA_944377425.1 uncultured Clostridia bacterium | reverse complement strand
ACCTCCATGATACTTTTTTTGATGCGGCTGCCAAACCATCTTTATCGTATCATGGAGGTTTTCACTTACCAAGGTATTTTATCTACCCCTGGTAGAACCAGGGGTTTATTTACGCTAAAGCACCAATTATAAAACCCCAAAGCTTTTGTACTTTGGGGTTTTAATGGCGGAGACGGTGGGATTTGAACCCACGTGCCCCGGAGGACAACCTGATTTCGAGTCAGGCTCGTTATGACCTCTTCGATACGTCTCCATAATACAATATATATTACCAGAAAACGTATTTTTGTTCAATATAAAATTAGGTTTTTTGTTAAAGCTTTGTTTTCAATTTGTTTAACAAAAATAAAAGGTTTTAATATAAAATTAAAATATATACGGTTTTTTATAATTTTATGGTATAATATCCGAATAGGTACAATTGTTAAAACAACGGTTTTAGGCAAAAATATATAATTGTTTTTAGTTAAAAGATTAGTAAAAAGTTATAAAAAAAGGATACAATAAAAGTATAATATTTTTTTGAATATGTAATTAAATAGAGGTATTAATTAATGAATGAAAAAGTTTTAAAAACTCTTGAATATAACAAAATAATCGAAAAGCTTACATCATACGCCGTTTCGCCAATGGGCAAGGAAATGACGGCTGCTTTAAAGCCGTGCGCGTCTATAAGCCAAATTCAGCAATGGCAGAATGAAACATCTGAGGCAGAGGCAATGATATTAAGAAAGGGCTCTATTCCTTTAGGCGGTTTACGAGAGATTAGGCCACAGATTAAAAGACTTGCTATGGGCGGAAGCTTGGGTATTGCAGAGCTTCTTAATATAGGGGATTTTTTGTATGTGTGCCGCAGGGTTAAAAATTACTCAGTAAACGAAAATAAGGCTGAAAGCTATGACACAATAGGCCCTATGTTCGATTTGGTAATGGAGCTGCCTAAGCTTGAAAAAGAGATTTCAAGGGTAATACTTTCTGAAACGGAAGTATCAGATGACGCTTCACAGGGACTTAAAAGTGTAAGGCGTGAAATGGCAGTATCCAACGACCGCATAAGGGAGCACCTGAACAATATTATTAACTCACAAACATACAGGCCTATGCTTCAGGATTATGTAATTACAATTAGGAATGACAGATACTGCGTTCCTGTTAAAAGTGAATACAGAAACAGTTTCAGCGGTATGGTGCACGACCAATCCAACACAGGCTCAACGCTTTTTATAGAGCCGTTAAGTGTTGTTCAGCTTAACAACAGAATTAAAGAACTTCAGATTAAGGAAAAAGAAGAAATAGACAAGATACTTCAAAAGCTTTCGGCAGAAGTTTTTGAGAATTTAGACGCTATAGAGTCTAATTTGAATATTATAACAAAGCTTGATTTTATATTTGCCAAAGGACAGCTTTCTCTTTCCATGAAGGGCACAAAGGCTGTTTTTAACAATAAAAAATATATCAACATTAAAAAAGGCAGACATCCGCTTTTAAATAGCGACACTGTTGTACCGGTTAATATTTATTTAGGCGGAGATTTTACAACTCTTTTAATAACAGGCCCTAACACAGGCGGAAAGACTGTTGCTCTTAAAACATTGGGTCTTTTCCAGCTTATGGGGCAGGCAGGTCTTCATATACCGGCTTTTGATAACTCTGAATTGGGTGTTTTTGATGAGATTTTTGCAGACATTGGCGATGAACAGAGCATTGAGCAGAATTTAAGTACATTTTCTGCCCACATGAAAAATACTGTTTATATACTTGAAAATGTAACAAACGACTCACTTGTGCTTTTTGACGAGCTTGGAGCTGGAACTGACCCTGTAGAAGGTGCGGCTCTTGCTATGAGTATTATACAAAGCCTTAAAGAGCGCAGTATAAGAACGGCTGTTACAACACATTACAGTGAGCTTAAGGTTTACGCTCTTTCAACAGAAGGTGTTGAAAACGCCAGCTGTGAGTTTGATGTGGAATCTTTAAAACCAACATACAGGCTTTTAATAGGTATACCAGGTAAAAGTAATGCTTTTGCTATTTCAAAGCGTTTAGGACTTATGGACAGCGTTATAGAAAAAGCAAAGGAATTTGTTGGTAAGGAAAATGTTAAGTTTGAAGATGTTATAACAGATTTGGAAATAAGCAGGCGTTCCGTTGTGCTTGAGCAGGAAAGAGCCGAGGAATACCGCTTGGAGGCTGAAAAACTTAAAAAAGAAGTTGAAAAGCAGAAAGAGAAAACACGTCAGCAGAAAGAAAAAATACTTGCTGATGCTCGTGAACAGGCTCGAATGATTTATCAGAAGGCTAAAGAGGAAGCCGACAGCATTATAAAAGAAATGAACAGAGATGCCAGAAACAAGGCTAATCAGGAAAAAATGAACGAAAGCCGCAGAAAGATTAAAGATAAGCTTTCAGGAGTGGATTCCGAAATAGCCAAAATGATGGCAAAACGCAAAAAACAGCATAAAGTTCCGGAAAAAATAGAAGTTGGGGACAGTGTTTATATTATTTCATTTGACCAGCATGGAACAGTTATTTCACCTATGGACGAAAACAAAAACGTAATGGTTCAAATGGGACTTATGAAAATAAAAGTACCTTTAAACGAGCTGGTTATAGACGAAATGGCGCAAAATGCCAACAGTGCTAAAAATAATAGCTCAGGAACAAGAAATGTTTCAAGAAAGGCGGCTGCTGGCAAGAGTATGTTTGTAAGTCCAGAGATTGACTGCCGTGGTCAGACTGTAGATGAAGGCATAGGTAATATTGATAAATATATAGATGATGCTTTTTTAGCTGGATTAAAGCAGGTTACAATTATTCACGGAAAAGGCACAGGCGTTTTAAGAGCCGCTGTTCAGCAGTACTTGGCCAGAAATCCGCATGTTAAGTCTTACCGTTACGGAAAATATGGCGAAGGTGAAATGGGTGTTACTGTTGTAGAGCTTAAAAATTAAGGAGGTTAATTATGGCCGCTAATCAGAAAATATTAATTGTAGATGACGATGAGCATATATCAGAGCTTATATCACTTTATTTAATAAGAGAAGGATATGACACAAAAGAAGTACACGATGGAAAAAGCGCAGTTGACACTTTTGCTTCGTATAATCCAGACCTTATAATGCTTGATATAATGCTTCCTATAATGGATGGATATGAGGTTTGCAAAGAAATAAGAAAAACAAGCACTGTACCTATAATTATGCTTACAGCAAAAGGCGATACTATAGATAAAGTTTTGGGACTTGAACTGGGAGCCGATGATTATATTGTAAAGCCTTTTGAGCCTAAAGAAATGACAGCTAGAGTAAAGGCAGTTTTAAGACGTTTTGACACAGGCAAAACAAAAGAAAGCTCTAAAATACTTGAGTTTGAAAACCTTGAGATTAACATGGAAAACTATACAGTTAAATATCACGGCGAATTTCTTAGTTTTCCTCCTAAAGAATTTGAACTTTTGTATTTTTTGGCTAAACGTCCTAACCAGGTATTTACAAGAGACCAGCTACTTGATAAAATTTGGGGCTATGAATATATTGGGGATACAAGGACGGTAGATGTACATATTAAAAGAATCCGCGAGAAATTTGATAAAAAAGATTCATGGTCTGTTAAAACAGTATGGGGTGTTGGATATAAATTTGAGGTGGAATAAATCTTATGTTTAAACGCACAAAGCCAGTAAAGCAGACTATACTGAAAAAGCAAATGACAATATACATGAGCATTATACTTGTGCTCTTTGGCGTGTTTGGTTCTGGAATATCCTTTATTTATACACGTCATTATATGTACGAACAGGAACAGCAGTTAATTGTTCAGGGAGAAAGGTTTAAGGAATCCCTAAGTAATTTGTACCACAGTGGTGATATTGACACTTCCAGTCTTAATTTTGAATTTGAAGTTATGAAAAAATACATGGGAACAAGTGTGTTTTTTATGAACAGCAAAGGCAAAATAAGTTTTACTACAGAAGATGTGAGCCAGAAATGGATTGGCCAGACAATAACAGATGAGGCTGTTAATATTGTTTTAAGTGGAAAAATAGCTACTGTTCAGGGTAAAATAGGTGGAATGTTTAATGAAACCGTTCTTACGGTAGGTTATCCTATAATAATAGACGGTGTTCTGATAGGTGGCATATTTATGTGCAAGCCTATGGATATACTGCGTTCTTCAATGAGCTATGTTATATTCCTTATGCTGGGATACATGGTGCCAGTTATTATTATGGGTTTTGGTCTTATTTATTACTCAACCAAAAAAATTACAAGCCCGCTTATTGACATGAATGAGGCGGCTAAAATTATAGCTGATGGCAGGATAGGTACACGTATTGAGGTTGAGAGTGATGATGAAGTTGGCCAGCTGGCTAAATCATTCAATTTAATGGCTGAAAGCATTGAGGAAACAGAAAAACGCCGCAGGGAGTTTATAGCTAATATTTCACACGACTTACGAAGTCCGCTTACTAGTATCCGCGGATTTTTAGAGGCAATAGTAGACGGTACAATACCGCCTGAAAAACAGAATCATTACCTTAAAATTGTAATGGAGGAAACAGGACGTCTTTCTAAATTAGCCAATGATTTGGTTGATTTAAGCAGTGCTCAAGCTGGGTCTATGGTTATTGAAAGATGTGATTTTGATATTAACGAGCTTATACGTGAAAGCATAGAGGCTATGGAGCCTAGATTTAAAAAGAAGAGTTTAACAGTTAATGCTATTTTTTCTGATGAAGTTACAATAGTTAACGCTGACCCTAATAAAATTAAACGTGTTATACAAAACCTTTTGGATAACGCAGTTAAGTTTTCTTATAATGGCGGAAACATTAT
>CALWEX010000037.1 GCA_944377425.1 uncultured Clostridia bacterium | reverse complement strand
TCAGAGCTTCCGTTACCGGATAAATATTCAAGTACAATTTGTTTTTTTAATTCAAATGAATATTTTGCCATAAAAAACCGACCTCCCTATTGTTAGTTTTAGGTCTAACTTTTGGGGGTCGGTTCATATGCTGTTTTAAGCCGGTTCTTTTATATTGATTTTGTTTCCGCGGCCTTGCGCCTTGCGGATAATGCGAATTTGTGTTAATATTATTTAATATATATGTGCGTGATATAAAATATTGATTTTTGTAAAAATATGTATTAAAAATGGTTATTAAAAGACAAATAGGGGGATGAAGATGCAGAAAACTAAGTATATATTTGTTACCGGAGGAGTTGTTTCTGGTCTTGGCAAGGGCATTACAGCCGCTTCCCTTGGAAGGCTTTTGAAGGCAAGAGGCTACAAGGTTACAATACAGAAGTTTGATCCGTATATTAATGTTGACCCGGGCACAATGAGTCCATATCAGCATGGCGAGGTTTTTGTTACAGAAGACGGCGCCGAAACAGACCTTGACTTGGGACACTATGAAAGATTTATAGACGAAAACCTTAATATAAACAGCAATACTACTACAGGTAAGGTTTACTGGTCTGTTCTTAACAAAGAAAGAAAAGGCGAGTACCTTGGCGCAACTGTTCAGGTAATCCCTCATATTACAAACGAGATTAAAGAAAGAATATATAGAGCAAGTAAGCTTAACACACCGGATATTGTTATAACTGAGATAGGCGGTACTGTAGGTGATATTGAAAGCACACCGTTTATGGAGGCTATAAGACAGGTTTCAAGAGAAATAGGCAAAGAAAACTGCCTTTATATCCATGTAACACTTATACCGTATCTTTCAAAGGGCGGCGAGATGAAAACAAAGCCGACACAGCATTCCGTAAAAGAGCTTCTTTCAATAGGTATCCAGCCGGATGTTATAGTATGCCGTACAGAGCATGAAATAAGCTGTGATATGAAAAACAAGCTTTCACTTTTCTGTAATGTTGAAAATGACTGCATTATACAGAACCTTGATGCTGACAGTCTTTATGAAATACCGGTTATGCTTGAAAAAGAGGGCCTTGCAAAGGTTGCCTGCCGTAAGCTTGGCATTGCCGATACAAAGCCTGATTTAAGCGATTGGCTTGAAATGCTTGAAAAAGAGCGTAATATGAGCGGCAATGTTAATATTGCATTGGTAGGAAAATATGTAGAACTTCACGACGCATATCTTTCTGTTGTAGAGTCACTGCACCATGCCGGAATACATAACGGCGTAAATGTGGACATACAGTGGATTAACGCTGAACACCTTACAGAACAAAACGCTGATGAGCTCCTTAAAGATTCAGCCGGAATACTTGTACCAGGCGGCTTTGGTGATAGAGGCCTTGAAGGCAAGATTACAGCTATTAAATATGCAAGGGTAAACAAAGTGCCTTTCTTTGGTATATGTCTTGGTATGCAGTGCGCTGTTATAGAGTACGCAAGAAATGTTTTGGGTTACACTGATGCATTTACAGCAGAAGTACACCCAGATACAACACACCCTGTTATTGACCTTATGCCAGAGCAGAAAGATATTGAGGATATGGGCGGTACAATGCGTTTAGGCGCGTACCCATGTAAGCTTTCAGAAGACTCTTTTGCTTATAAGGCTTATGGTCAGGAGCTTATATATGAGCGCCACAGACATAGATATGAGTACAATAACGTATACAGAAAAGAACTCATTGAAGCCGGCATGAGTGTAACAGGCATTTCACCAAACGAAAAATTAGTTGAAATAGTAGAAGTACATGACCATCCTTGGTTTGTAGGTGTACAGTTCCATCCGGAATTTAAGTCAAGACCTAACAGACCTCATCCGTTGTTTAAAGACTTTGTAGCTTCTGCTATTGAATATCAAAATAAGTAAAAATAAATTTAATTAAGGCCGTTTTAAACGGCCTTTTAATATGTTTTAAGCCTCCTTAGTTTTATGAGAATTTTTTAATATTCCCAAATGTTAAATAAAATTTCATAAAGTTTACAATTTTTTATTGTATTATATAGTCATCAGGTGCAAATACACCGTGTATATATACAATGTTGATAAAAAGGAGGCAGAAAAATGTATAATGAAGCTGTAACTAGTATAAAAGATAATAAATCGGAAAAAGTACTTGTATGCATTACATCACAGCTTAATTCCGAAAGACTTATAGATAAAGCGGCACAGCTTGCCGAAGAAATGGGCGCTGAGTTTCATATTTTGCATGTACAACGTGGTGACAGTATATTTAACAACAGCGATACACCGGATATGATGAGCAGACTTTGCCAATATGGCAGCGCAAAAGGCGGAAGCATTCATTTTTACTGCGACGAGGATGTAGCACTTTGTATAGCCCGGTTCATAGCACAAAGGCATATAACAAAAGTGGTAATGGGCCAGCCTCCGGTTAAAGATGTAAACAACATAAACGAATTAAGAAAGGCAGCCGACAAAGTTCTGCATGATATAAAAACGCCTGTTGAGGTAATAGTTGTACCAAGAGATGAAAATGTGGAAGATAAGCACATTTATATAAACATGAAAGAGGATTTAAAGTTTGTTATTGCATAAAATCCAATAATATATTATTATTCTGTGTAAAGCTTATTTAATAACTTTTATTAAATTACTTACGAAATTAAAGGAGAGAATGAACAAATGAGTATTTATGAAGACTGGCTGGCAAAAGCTTTTACTAAGGAAGGAAGAAGCGTTGACGCTGTTTGGGACGTATACCTTCCTGCAGAGCAGAAAGTTTATGAGTATATACTTGAAAATAAAGTTACTAACTTAAGCGGCACTGTTACAGAGCTTGGCGAAAAATTTAATATGTCTGCTGAGTATATGATAGCTTTTGTAGACGGAATAAATGATATACTTCCTGAAAAATACGATGTTAAAAAGCTTGATGAAAACTCACAGATTGACCTTGAAATTGATTTTGAAAAGCTTTACAAAAAAATGGTTGAGTATAAGGCTGAGCATCTTTACACACTTAAACAGTGGGATAATATATTTGATGAAACAAAACAGAAAGCACTTTACGCAGAACAGAGAAACAGCCGTACAGTAGTTAAAGGCAAAAAAATAGGCAGAAACGACCCTTGCCCTTGCGGAAGCGGCAAGAAGTATAAAAAATGCTGTGGTGCAAATTTATGATAACTGATTTTGAAAAAATTGATGTTGAAAATATAAATAACGAAATTATAGAAAAAGCCGCGGGAATTCTTCAAAAGGGAGGTCTTGTGGCTTTTCCTACAGAAACGGTTTACGGCCTTGGTGCAAACGGTTTAAATGCCGAGGCATGCAGAAAAATATATGAAGCTAAAGGCCGCCCGTCTGATAATCCGCTTATACTGCATATAGGCGATATAAGCCAACTTAAAAACATAGTATTAGAGGTGCCGGAAAAAGCGCAGAAAGTAATAGACGCTTTTTGGCCGGGACCTGTTACTATTGTGTTCAAAAAAAGAGATATAGTGCCGGACTCTGTTTCAGGCGGCCTTGATACAGTAGCTGTAAGATTTCCGTCTAACAAAGTAGCAAGGCTTATAATAAATGCATCGGGTGTACCTGTGGCGGCGCCAAGCGCCAATACCAGCGGCAAGCCTTCGCCAACAAAGGCAGAGCATGTACTGCATGACATGAAGGGCAAAATAGATATGATTGTAGACGGCGGAAGCTGTCCGGTAGGCCTTGAATCCACAATAATAGACGTTACAGGGGATACTCCTGCCCTTTTGCGCCCGGGAGCTGTAACAAAAGAAATGTTGGAAAGTGTAATAGGCGAAGTATCTGTTGACCCTGCTGTTTATAAAATGCTCTCTAAAGACCAAAAGCCAAAGGCTCCTGGTATGAAGTATAAGCACTACTCACCAGATGCCGATGTTACACTTGTTGTAGGCGATGAAAAAAACGTAATAGACAAAATAAATGCTCTTTGTTTGGATAACAGCAAAAACGGTTTTAAAACAGGAGTGCTTTGTCGCGAAAAAAATGTGGACAAATATAAAGCTGACTATGTGCTGAGTGCTGGTAACGATATTGAAACAGCCGGAGCAAGGCTTTTTGATATTTTAAGGGAGTTTGACGCACTTAAAGCGGATAAAGTATATTCCGAAGTATTTGAGGAGAGCGGTGAAGGCCTTGCGGTTATGAACAGGCTTAAAAAAGCCGCCGGACATAAATTCATTGAGGCTTAATGTGGTGTTTGGTCTGTTTTGGTTGATATTTAGTCAAATAAATGTTATATTTGAATATATGGGGTTAAAACAGTTTTAATAATATAACTATTTATTTAAACATTAAGAAGAAGTATTTTGGGAGGACTAACATGATAGCTTTAGGCTGTGACCACGGCGGTTATCCGCTTATGAAAGAAGTAATTAAATACCTTGAAAAAGAAGGCATTGAGTATAAAAATTTCGGCACTTTTTCCGAGGAGAGCTGTGATTATCCTGTTTACGCAAAGCTTGCGGCTAATGCTGTAGCAAGCGGTGAGTGTGACAAAGGAATACTTATATGCGGCACTGGAATAGGTATTTCAATAACAGCAAATAAAATAAAAGGCATTAGATGCGCTCTCTGCCACGACTGTTTTTCAGCAAAGGCAACAAGGCAGCATAACGACGCCAACATGCTTGCTATGGGTGCAAGAGTTGTAGGCCCGGGTCTTGCTGTTGAGATAGTTAAGGATTTCCTTAATACAGAATTTTCAAATGAGGAAAGACATATAAGACGTATTAAACAAATAGAAGACTAAGGAGGGTGTAAAATGGGCAAACTTTTTATATCAGAGCATCCGCTTATGAAGCACAAAATAACAATGCTTAGGGACAAAAACACTAGCACAAAAGAGTTTAAAGAGCTTATAAGCGAAGTAGCAATGCTGCTTACATATGAGGCTACCCGTGAGCTTCCTACAGTGGAAACAACGGTTCAAACACCTATTGCCGAGGCAAAATGCAGTAAAATTAAGCAAGATATAGTAATAGTGCCTATTTTAAGAGCCGGCCTTGGTATGGTAGATGGTGTGCATAATATACTTCCGGCAGCAAAGGTAGGGCATATAGGTCTTTACAGAGACCCTGAAACACTTACACCTGTTGAGTATTACTGCAAGGTGCCTAAAGACCTTGAAAATACTAAGGTTTTTGTTTTAGACCCTATGCTTGCTACAGGTAAAACAGCAGAAGCTGCTGTTGAGTTTTTAAAAGAACGCGGAGCGAAAGACGTTACTGTAATTTGCGTTCTTGCAGCACCGGACGGGGTAAAAACTGTTCAAAGCACATTTGAAGATGTTGACATTTATGCCGCTGCTTACGACACTATGTTAAATGAAAAAGGATATATAGTGCCAGGTCTTGGTGATGCCGGTGACAGAATGTTCGGCACTAAATAATTTGGGAGAGGTTACTTTTGGTTCACGATTGGGTTTTATATATTGCGGCTTTTTCCACAGCATTTGCTATATCTAATGTTATGACGCCTGTAGCAAAAAAGCTGTCAATAAAGCTTGGAGCTATTGACATGCCTAAAAAAAGAGGCATGCATAACAAACCAATGCCAAGAATGGGCGGTATAGCTATTGTTGTAGGGTTTATGGCTACAGTGCTTTTGCTGTATAATTTTGTTGAGTATTCAGATGTAAAAAAGCTTATAGGTTTTTTTATAGGCGCAACGATAATAGTTATACTGGGAATGGTAGATGATGTTAAAAACCTTCCCGCTAAGCTTAAGTTTGCTGTGCAGATAATAGCGGCATTAATACCGGTAATGTTCGGGGTAAGGATACATGTTGTTTTGTGGCCTGTTACTTACGCACTTTTAAAACTTAGTATACCTATAACTGTAATTTGGATTGTAGGCCTTACAAACGCCGTTAACCTTATAGACGGTCTTGACGGGTTAGCCGCCGGAGTATCGTCTATTGCGGCAATATGTGTTATGGTGCTTTGTATACTTACCGGTGATGAAACGGCTGTTGTACTTACAGCGGCTCTTGCAGGCTCGTGTCTTGGATTTCTGCCGAGAAACTTTAACCCGGCTGAGATTTTTATGGGGGATACGGGAGCTACATTTTTAGGCTATACTTTGGCTGTTACAAGTATACTTGGTGTATTTAAAGGGTATGCTATGATTGCGCTTATGGTTAGCGTTCTTTCGGTTGGGTTCCCTATATTCGATACGCTTTTTGCCATGACACGGCGCGCGGCTAAACACCAGCCTATAATGCAGGCCGATAGAGGCCACCTTCATCATAAATTAATAGACCACGGTTTTTCACAGAAACAGGCAGTTATAATTCTTTATGGAATAAGCGTTTTATGCGGTCTTGTGGCTATATTTATAGCCCTTAAAGACGCTACTACTGTAGTTGTTGTGCTTTTTGCCGTACTGGTATTAAGCTTATTAGTATATTATGTTAATCACAGATGGCGCAACAAAGATGAGTAAAAATTAAAAGGAGGCTTGAAAATGGAACTTAAAGGATCAAAGACAGAGGCTAACCTTTGGGCAGCTTTTGCAGGAGAGTCACAGGCAAGAAACAAGTACACATACTATGCAAGCAAGGCAAAAAAAGACGGTTATGAGCAGATAGCCGCTTTGTTTGAGGAAACAGCCAATAACGAAAAAGAACATGCTAAGCTTTGGTTTAAGATTTTAAGCGGTGGCGAAATTCAGGACACAGTTACAAACCTTAAAGACGCAGCTGCTGGCGAGAACTATGAGTGGACAGACATGTATAAAAAAATGGCTGAAGAAGCAAGAGAAGAAGGCTTTGACCATATAGCTTTCCTTTTTGACGGTGTAGCTGCTATTGAAAAAGAGCATGAGGAAAGATACAGAAAGCTTGTAGAGAATATCGAAGGCGGACTTGTGTTCTCAAGAGATGGCGACAGAATTTGGAAATGCAGAAACTGCGGACATATTGTAGTAGGTAAGCAGGCACCAGATGTTTGCCCTGTATGCTCACATCCAAAGGCATTTTTCGAGATTAAAGCCGAAAATTATTAATTAATATCAGCGTTTTAAAAGAGCGTCTTATAAAGGCGCTCTTTGTTTTTGCTTTTATATAACTATTTCCAACTATTTCTTCCCTTTTCTGTTTTATTCAATTTATATTTTTTTAATTGTTATTTGTATTTTAACAAGATTATAAACGGAAAATGGTTAATAAACTGCGTAAAGGGTGGAAAAGCACCAGTTTAAAATTTAAAACTGTGGATAAACATGGCCGTATTTTGCTTTATAGCTGTGTTTGTGGTAAAATAGCTTTAATTGTTTTTGCAGTCGGATTTTGGGGTGGTTAAATATGGAGTTAAATCAAAATAAATATGTAGAACTCAGCTTGGATTTTGTAAAAAATATAATGCCTAAAGCTCCGGCTGTGTATACAGTTGTTTATGTCTGCGCTTTGTCTTTTGAAGAAGGTACGGATATAAAAACTGTTGCGAATTTGCTTAATATGTCTGAAAGTGATGTACGGGCGGCTGTTATGTACTGGCAGGACAGAGGGCTAATAGGCCTTAATGGCGAAAACATAGAGATATTAAAAGGCGGAGTAAAAGAATTTAAAAATACTGTTTTGCAAAGCAGTAAAAGGGAGAAAAGATATATTGTAAATGATAAACAGCCTAATTATGCTCCCGAAGAATTGGACATGTACGCCGATAAAAACGCTGATGTAAAAGCACTTTTTGAAATGGCTCAGTCAAAGCTTAAAAGAATGTTGACTTATAACGATTTATCAGCTGTTTTTTCTCTTTATCACTGGCTGGGACTTAAAATGGAAGTAATAAGCCTTCTGCTGGATTTTTGCATTGAAAGAGGCCACCGAAATATGCGATATATTGAAAGTGTGGCTATTGATTGGTGCGAAAGCGGTATAAATACAGCTGAGGCGGCAAAAGAGAGAATAAAGGCTTATAACGGCATTTACAGGCAGGTTATGCGGGCTATGGGCCAAAATAACAGAGAGCCAGTGCAAAAAGAAATAGACTACATGAAAAAGTGGAGCGAAGTTTATAAAATGCCAATAGAAATAATAGAATTGGCTTGCGACAGAACAGTTATTGGTATAGGTAAGCCGTCATTTGGTTATGCCGATAAAATACTTCTCTCTTGGTACAAGGCCGGAGTAAAAACTTTAAAAGATGTGGAAAATATGGACAGGCTCTATGCCGAAAGCAAAAAGCAGACTCAAAATTCGGCCGCTGCACCTAAACAAAGTGTAAACCGTGTAACTAATAAATTTACCAACTACAGTCAAAGGGAATATGATTATTCCGAGATAGAAAGACTTGAAATACAAAGGCTTAAAGCGGAGGGGAAAAACTAAATGCCTGACAGAAGCGATGTTTATAAGCAGGTAATTAAATATTTTGATTCACTTAGAACAAATGAGCAGTCATACCTTAGGCAGAAAAGAGAAGAAGTTTATGCTGCATGTCCAAGAGTGCGCCAGATAGAAAACGAAATTTCAATTTTAGGCATAACAGCGGCTAAAAACGCCATAGAATCCAAAACGCCAACACAGGATATAATTGAGCTTAAAGAAAAAATGGACTCTCTTAAGGCGGAAAAAATACAGGTAATGAAGAATGCCGGATTTGACCCTGACTGCCTTAATATAACTTATAAATGCGAAAAATGCCAAGATAGAGGATTTGTTGGCCAAAGGGAGTGCTCCTGTTTTACACAAAAGGTAGTAGAAATGGCATACAATAGCTCTAACATGCGAGAGATAACATCTGACGAAAATTTTGATAACTTTAATATAAATTACTACAGTAATGAAACAGAAGAAGGCGGCATAATGTCGCCAAAAGAAAATATGCAGATAATACTGAGCGTATGCCTTGAGTTTACTAAAAATTTCAGCAAAAAAAAGGATAACCTGCTTTTTTACGGCGGCCCGGGACTGGGAAAAACTTTTCTTTGCAGCTGTATAGCCCGGGAAATACTTGATAAAGGCTATACTGTTTTTTATACAACAGCGCCACAGCTTTTTAAAACAATAGAAAAAGAAAGATTTAGCCGCTCGCAGGATGAAGAAAGTCAAACAGGATTTTCTGATGATTTGCAGTCGGTAGATTTACTTATAATAGACGATTTGGGTACAGAGTTTAGTACAGCTTTTACTTCTTCGGAGCTTTTTGATATATTAAATAC
This sequence comes from uncultured Clostridia bacterium, assembly GCA_944377425.1. Taxonomy (GTDB): domain Bacteria; phylum Bacillota; class Clostridia; order Lachnospirales; family Anaerotignaceae; genus Neoanaerotignum_A. The sequence goes on along the minus strand of CALWEX010000037.1, from coordinate 8,659 downwards.
AAGGCTTATTAGTAAAAAGCCGGTTATAATTTCAACTAATCTTTCTGTAAGCGAGCTTCAAAACATGTATTCAGAAAGAATAACATCAAGAATAATAGGTCAGTACAAAGTAATGAAGTTTTTTGGCAAAGACATACGCCTTATTAAAAAGTATTCTTATAAATAACAGTGCAAAAAATAAAACGGTACGAAATATAATTAAAAATTCGTGCCGTTTTTTAGTATATTTTTGTCAGCTTAATATTTTAAAAAGAGCAAGGAACTTTTTTTCTGCTTCGGAAAAGGGTACAAATGAAAAATCAGGATTTGATTTAATAATTGGCTCGCTGTCAAATAGTTTTTCACCTGTAAAATGCAGAAATTCGTGATACAAAAGGGCGTCGTCTATCTCTTTAACCTGCTTTAATTCTTTTTCGTTAGGAACAGCGCCGGAGTACTTTTCATAAACAGTGTTTTGTATAGTTTTTTCAATATCCATGTACTGGGGAATATGCTTTTTAACTGGCCGTATTATATCTGCTATATAAGCCTCGCTGGCGTCGTGAAGAAGGCATAAAAGAGCCGTGTTTTTATCTAAATCCCGGCAAAGGGCTTCTTCACAGCAGTGAATGGAATGTTGGCAAACTGAATAAAACTCCGGGAAATGTCCGTTTGCCCTTACTGAAAGTGATAAAGCATGAGCAATGTCTTTAATGTCTATATCCTGAACATCAGGCTTCAGAGGGTTTATATGTTTTTTTGAGTAAGTGGTTATATAAGCGTTCATTTTGGCCTCCGAAAATTAAGTTGTTTATATAATATGCGCCGTTAAAATATTTGTCAATGGTGCAAAAAAATAAAGCCTTAAAAATAGGCTTTATTTTAAGTAAAGTTATGTATTTATTTTTTCATGCTTTCAATATAAGCGGCATACTTAATTTCCTCAAGCTTTTCAGCTTTTTTAAGAACCATATCCTCAAGGCCTTTTTTGAAATCCTGTACTTTGTTGTATATGTTTTCATCTGAAGCGCCTAAAATCTGTGCCGCAAGTATTCCGGCATTTTGTGCGCCGTTAATGGCTACAGTTGCAACAGGTATTCCCGGTGGCATCTGGCAAATTGAATAAAGCGAGTCAACACCGCTTAAAGTAGATGTTTTAACAGGAACGCCTATAACAGGCACACTTGTCATAGCAGCTGTCATGCCCGGAAGGTGCGCCGCACCACCTGCTCCGGCTATAATTACTTTAATACCGCGCTCATGCGCCTTGTGTGCATACTCATACATCCTATCTGGTGTTCTATGAGCTGATATAACTGTAAGCTCATAAGGAATTTCCAGTTTGTCAAGGAGTTTTGCCGCCTCGCTCATAACAGGAAGGTCGGAATCACTGCCCATTATAATACCTACTAATGGTTTCATATTTAATCACCTCACTGTAAATTTTATCATTTATACAGTGGTATTTAAAGGATTATATAACATTTTTTTGTTTTTATTTTATTGGTTATTTGTTATAATAATAATGATTACTTTCGTATCGGAAAGGCGGCGGCGTTTATGGAATTTGATGAAAAACTTCTTGAAAGAAAAAAACGTATTAAGGAATTTATAAGCAGTCAGGATTATGTGCCGCTTAAAAGAGGCGAAATGCGCATAATACTTCAAGTGCCTAAGGAAGACCAAGAGGATTTTGATTCGGTTATAGACTCTCTTATATCTTCCGGTGAGGTATATGAAACAAGAAAAGGCAAAATAGTTTCAACAAAATCAGTTAATCTTTTTCCGGCAATTTTCATGTCAAACGCCAAAGGTTTTGGCTTTGCCCGGCTTGAAGACAGCAACGATAACGATATATATATCCCGCCTGAAAGCTCTCTTAACGCCATGAATAAAGATAAGGTTCTAGTGCGTATAACTGAGCCTGCTTTTGGCGGCAGACGCCCTGTAGGCGAAGTTGTAAAGATACTTTCTCAAAAAAGGGAAGGAATTGTAGGCACATTCGACGAAGGCAGAGGCTTTGGCTTTGTTGTATGCGATGATAAAAAAATAAACGATATTTTCATTCCTAAGGGCTCAACTAAAGGCGCCGTTACAGGAAGCAAGGTAGTTGTAAATATTACAAAACGCCCGTCGCCAAATAAGTGCGCCGAAGGCGAGATTATAGAGATATTAGGCCATAAAGATGACCCAGGTGTTGACATTCTTTCGGTTATACGCCAGTTTAACCTGCCTGTTGACTATCCGGAAGATGTTTATGAGCAGACTGAAAATATGCCTGAGGATATTACAGAGGCAGAAATTGAAGACAGAGAGGATTTAAGAAAGCTCGTGACTGTTACAATAGACGGAGATGACTCCAAAGACTTTGACGATGCCGTAAGCCTTGAAATACTTGAAAACGGACATTATCAGTTAGGCGTTCATATAGCTGATGTAAGCCATTATGTAACAGAAGGCTCTCCACTGGATAAAGAAGCATATAAAAGAGGTACCAGTGTTTATTTGGTAGACAGGGTAATACCTATGATACCTCACAGGCTTTCAAACGGTATATGCTCTCTTAACCCGGACTGTGACAGACTTACTTTAAGCTGTATTATGGAGATAGACCACGACGGAAATGTAGTAAACCATCGTGTTGTGGAGTCTGTAATACATTCATCTTGTCGTATGACATATACAAAAGTTAATAATGTAATTGAGCACCACGACAAGGAACAAATGGAAGAATACGCAGAATTTGTCCCTATGCTTGAGGACATGAACGATTTAAGACAGATTTTAAATCATAAAAGACAACGCAGGGGCTCGGTTAACTTCGATTTTCCAGAGTCTAAAATAACTTTAGACGAAAACGGAAAAGTTTTGGCTATAGGTCCTTACGAAAAGAACCTTGCCACAAACCTTATAGAAGAATTTATGCTTGTGTGCAACGAAACAATAGCCGAGGACTATTACTGGCAGGGTGTGCCTTTTGTTTTCCGTAACCACGACCAGCCTGATGAGGAAAAAATGGAAGGCCTTAAAAAGCTTATTTCGGCTTTTGGCTACAGAATAAAAGGTAAAGGGGATATTCATCCTAAAGAAATTCAAAGGCTTATTGAAAAAGTAAGCGGCACGCCTCAGGAGCATATTATAAGCCGTATGGTTTTAAGAAGCATGAAGCAGGCTAAGTATCAGGCAGAAAATATAGGCCATTTTGGTTTAGCGGCGCAGTATTACTGTCATTTTACATCACCTATAAGGCGTTATCCTGATTTACAGATACACAGGATTATAAAAGAAATTATAGAAGGCCAGCTTACATCTGAAAGAATACATCATTACGAAAGCTTTCTTGCTGAAGCGGCTTATCACTGCTCTGTTGCTGAAAGAACAGCCGACGACGCCGAAAGGGAAACAGATAAGCTTAAAATGGCTGAATATATGGCTGAGCGCATTGGTGAAGAATACAACGGCATTATATCCGGTGTTACAAGCTGGGGAGTATATGTAGAGCTTAACAACACTGTTGAGGGCATGGTGCCTTTAAATGAGATAGAAGACGATTTTTATGAGTATGAAGAAGATAAAATGCGTGTTGTAGGAAAGAAAACAGGCAAAATTTATCGCTTGGGCGATGAGGTAAGGGTTCAGGTGCTCAGAGCAGATACTCAGGCAAGAACAGTTGACTTTTTGTTTGTAGATAAAGACGATGAGGAATGTGAAAACGGAGGGGAAATAAATGGAGATTAAAAAGGCGGCTCTTGTAGGCTTTGGTGCTATAGGCTGTGTATACGCTAAAAATTTTATAAAAAGCATAGGCGATGATTTTGTAGTTATAGCCGGGGGAAGCAGAGCAGAAAGAATACGCTCTAAAGGTGTTATAGTAAATGGCGAGGAAGTTAAACCAAGGGTTGTAGAGCCTGAAAATACTGACTATAAGGCGGATTTAATTATATTTACAGTAAAAAATTATCATTTGGCACAGGCTCTTAATGATGTAAAAAATATAGTTACAGAAAATACTGTTTTCTTAACAGTTCTTAATGGTGTAACAGCAAGGGACGAAATTAAAGAGGCTTACCCAAACAATACCGTTCTTTATGGCATAGGCATGGGTATAGACGCAGTAAGAAATGACGAGGGCATTAAATGCAAGTGTGAAGGCACAATTCAGTTTGGCGATGCCGATAACACTGTAATGAGTCCTGAAGTTAGGGCAGTAAAAGACCTTTTTGATAAGGCAGGCATAGGAAACGAAGTTTTCCCAGATATGATAAGAACAATTTGGAATAAATTTATGATAAACGTAAGCACAAACCAGCTTTCAGCTATAACGGGCTGTGGTTATGGAAGTTTTCTTACAGTGCCGGAGCTTAATGAAGCTATGCACCAGGTAATGACAGAAGTTATAACCCTTGCCAATAAAAAAGGCATTAATTTAAAAGAAGATGATGCTTATGCTTATGAAAAGAAACTGGCTACATTTGACCCGGCAGGCAAAACTTCAATGCTTCAAGATGTTGAGGCAAAACGCCATACAGAGGTTGACTATTTTGCTGGAACAGTTATTAAATTTGGCAAGGAAGCAGGCGTTCCTACACCATGGAATGATAGAATGTACTTACTTATTAAAACTATAGAAAGCCTTTATTAAAACAAAAAGCCGAAAGGGGGCAGGCACTGTGGAAATTAAAAATGTGGCAATGGTAGGCTTAGGCGCAATAGGAACCGTTTTTGCAAGGCATCTGATTAAAACATCGGAAAGTTTTGCTGTTGTAGCCGGCGGCAGCAGGGGAGAAAAACTGCGTCAAAACGGCCAAATGATAAACGGTGAGCATATAGCGCCAAATGTAATAGACCCAAACGATGTTAGTTGGAAGGCTGATTTGGTAATATTTACTGTAAAGAATTATCAGCTGGAGCAAGCCATAAAAGACGTAAAAAATATTGTATATAAAGATACAATATTACTTACAATAATAAACGGCGTATCAGCAAGGGACAGAATAAAAGCCTTTTATCCAGAAAACACGGTGCTTTATGGTCTTTGCAAAACAGATGCCGAAAGGGATAAAACAGGCGGCATATACTGCTCATATGAAGGCCAGATACAATTCGGTAATGCTGATAATACCGTTATAAGCCCGGAAGTTAAGGCCGTTAAAGATGTTTTTGATAAATCTGGAATTGACAGCGAAGTACCGCAGGATATGATGCGGGCGCTGTGGTATAAATTTATGGTAAATGTAGGTGTAAATCAGCTTTCGGCAGTTGCACGCTCAGGCTATGGCGGATTTGTTAAAATACCAGAACTTAACAATGCTTTGCGTCAAGTAATGGGTGAAGTTATAACCCTTGCCAACAAGATGGGCATAAACATTACCACAGCTGACGCCAATGAGCATATAACCGGTATGGCGGACTCCGACCCAGACGGCATGACATCAATGCTTCAAGATGTTGTATCAAAGCGTAAAACGGAAGTTGACTATTTTGCCGGAACTATGATAGAGCTGGGCAAAAAATATAATGTTCCTACACCATGGAACGACAGGCTCTATTTACTTATTAAAACAATAGAAAAACTTTACGGCGCAGAATAAAAAGTATTCCTCCGGCGCTTTGGCGGCGCCGGAATTTTGTTAAAAAGTTTAATTTTGCCAGGTTTTACTTTAAATTGTAAGAAAATGTAATCTAATCGTAACTTGATTTTTTTATTAATTATGATACACTGTAATAACTGGAGGTGGTATTGTGGCTAAAGAAAACAGCGGTAAACTGATAGCCCAAAACAAAAAGGCTTATCACGATTACTTTATTGAAGAAACTTACCAAGCCGGAATATCCCTTTCCGGTACAGAGGTTAAAAGCATGCGTGCCGGTAAATGCTCACTTAAAGAAAGCTTTATACGCATTGAAAACGGTGAGGCTCTTATTTACAGCATGCATATTAGCCCTTATGAGCAGGGCAATATATTTAATAAAGACCCTTTAAGGACAAGACGGCTGCTTTTGCATAAAAAGGAAATAGCCAAAATAGCAAATGCTGTTGCTCAGGCAGGCTATACAGTAGTGCCTTTAAAGGTTTACTTTCATAAAAGCCTTGTTAAGGTTGATATAGGTATTGCAAAAGGTAAAAAGCTTTACGATAAGCGCGAAACAATAGCTAAAAACGACCAAAGACGTCAGGCTGAAAAAGAGTTTAAGGTTAGAAATCTTACTCTGTAATAAGGGGATGTAATGGTTTCGACGGGAGTTCCAAAAACAGGGATAGCCATCCGCAGAACCGATGAGCTGCGTTAAAATCATGGGAATTTTTAAAAAATAAACGACAAAGATTATACTTTACAGGCAGCCTAAGCGCTGCCCGTCGGCCTTTAATCTACCGCAGTTGAAGTAACCGGCGTCATGCATGCGGCCAACTTTTTCGCCAAAGCTTTGAGGCGGAAAAAGATTTATGAAGCTACTAAGGTTTGCAGCCTGCCTTTGGGCGGTAAAACGAGGGAATGTTAAAACATAGGATGTGATGGGAGAAGTCCTTGCGGCGGGGTTTTCGGACAGGGGTTCGATTCCCCTCATCTCCATTAAAAAGCCTTTGAGAAATCAAGGGCTTTTATTTTTTGCTTGTATGCCTTACTGTTTAATATATTATTGGATAAAATAGAAGGACCGGGGAAAAATCCCCGGTTTTTGTTTATGAGCAATTTTATTATATATATTAACAGGAAAATTCCTGATTTCTGTTTGTTTAAATCCAGGTTAGAGACATATTTAAACTGCCTGACAAAGAGAATTTACATTTGTTTAAGGTTGATGTTTTTACATAAAGACAAAAATTGTGAAATTAAAAGCGGTGGATTTTCTTTGCTTACAATGCTTATTGACTGCTTTTCTTCTAAATTAAAATACTGTATGTCTTTATTGTTTAATATTCTTTCGTGGTTATCAGATATGGTGTATCCTTCTCCCATTTGAAGCGCCATAGTTATGGCATCTAAACTGGATAAAAACTGAATTTTTGGATTAATTTTATACCGCATAAGTAAATCACTGTGGGTAAGCACTTTTTGTGGTACATGCTCTTTTTTAAGGCAGTAGAGAGTTTGATTTCCAAAGTCAGCTAAACTTAAGCTTTTATTGCTGCTTAAAGGGTTGTTCTTTGAAAATACAACGCATTTATTAGCTTCAATAAATTCACTAATATTTATTTTGCTTATTGCACCATTGGCTTTATAAAACTCAATAGTATTTGAAAATATTAATATTATGCTGTAGTATCCATTTTTAAATTTATCAATAAGTGTATCAACTGGTACGGAGTCAAACTCCAGTTCAGCAGTTGGATTGATTTTTTTAAACTCTCTGCTTATTTTAGTTAAATATACAGACAGGTCAAGACCTTCGCACATGCCAATGCTTATTTTTCTGTTTAAAATATTGCTGTCTCTTTCTATGTCCTTCATAACTTCTTTAAATTCTAAAGCTACGGAGCTAAAAAAAGAATATAACCGTGCACCTTCATTTGTCAGTTTAAGTACTCTTTGGCTTCTATCGAATAAAGTTACCCCTATTTCGGATTCCAGCTTTGAAATTCTTCTGCTTAAAACAGGCTGTGTAATATATAATTCAGATGCGGCTTTTGAAAAATTCATGTATTTTGCTGCTGTTAAAAAACATTCTATTTGAATACTGTCTATGTTCATATACTCCTCCTGTAAAACGGCTATGCTTTAGCAATAGAAATAAACAATATTATTTAATATTATAATTACAGTTGAAAAAAACACAAACCTATTCTATATAAATATTTTTTATAAACAGCAAAACAAATTTATATTTTAATATCCTCGGTTTAAATCCACAATATTAGGTATCTGCTGCCCGTTTCTATACAAAATAAGGCTGTCTGCAAAAAGTTTCATGGCTCTTTCTAAAACCAGTGGACTATCTCCGGCACAGTGAGGCGTAATAATTACATTTTCCATATCCCACAAAGGATTTTCCTCATTAAGTGGCTCTGTGTGGAATACATCAAGGCCAGCGCCGGCTATTTTGTTATTTTTAAGAGCGGAAATTAAAGATTTTTCGTCTACTACATCACCTCTTGAAAAATTCATAAAAATACAGGAATCTTTCATGGCATTGAATTCTTTTTCGCCTATCAGATGATATGTTTCTTTTGTAAGAGGTGTCATTGTAATGCAGTAATCAGCGGTGCTTAAAACCTGGTGGAGGCTGTCCATAGGATATACCTTATCAAAATTAGGTACTTCCCTTGGGAACAGGTCAACACCTACAATATTCATATCAAATGCTTTAGCTCTTTTGGCTATATCGCTTCCAATACTTCCGGTACCTATAATACACAGTGTTTTTCCGATAAGCTCGTTTACTTCCAGTGGTTTTTGCCAGTATTTATTCTTTTGGTTTATCAAGGATTTTTTTAAATTTCTGCTGAATGAAATCATAACACCCAGCACCTGCTCAGCTATATTGGAGTTAAGCACACCTTTAATGTTTGAAACAGTAGTACCTTTTGCAATAAGCCTGTCAAACGGAATTTTTTCTACACCTACGCTGAGAGAGAAAAGCCATTTAAAATTAAAATCGTCTATTTCGTTAAATAAGCCGTTGTTTACAGGAGCACCCCATGTAATAAGTATTTCGGCTTCGGGTATAAGCTTTAAGGCTT
>CALWEX010000036.1 GCA_944377425.1 uncultured Clostridia bacterium | reverse complement strand
TTTAGCGGAGTATTTAACACCAGAAGGTCAGTCGCCTATAGTTGATATATGCGGTGTTCCTATGCATTTATACAGCGTACATAAAGATGTTATAAGGCTAAGGTTCTTTTTGGTATTGCTTTTGGACAGCATAGAAAATCCAGAACGTATTCTAAATAAAGTTGGAGAATTTACAGACGGGACAAAGCTATATAAACACAATATGACGTATAATGAGCTTTATAATAAATTAATAGGAGTTTTATGATTTTCTATTTGCTGTATTGTTTAAAAGAAAATGAAATTAAAGCATACTGTTTAAAATAGAACTGCTGAAACATATATTGCAAAACTATGAAATATGCATTCAAAAAGCTGTTAGACAGTTGAAATCATTCCATATTGATATTGAAGAAAATTATTTTATTTATGGCTTGTATGTTGGAGAATTTAATTTTGGCTCGCATAGGCTTAATGTATTTGATGGTTTTACAATAAGCTTGAAAAAAGATGATGGCATTTTAGGAAGTGAGTTGAATTTAGATGTTTATATAGTACTGTTTAAAAGTGATGGACATCATTTAGGTGTAGATTTGTGGTTTGAATAAATAGTAATTAATTTTAAATAACTGAGCCAGATATTGAAATATTATGTTTTATAGAATTATTTACACATGCCTATTTATAAATTAACTAAAAGCTGTTGGTAGTCGATATATAAGATAGAGGCAGATGTTGTATAAAGCGCTGTATTATATTTGTGTAGATTTTGAATTTATAACACCTCATTCTTTAAAATACTAAATAGTTTTATAAAAGACAGGCTGCATAGAATATGTATTGTTGTGTCGTATGAAAAATTATCATTTGACAAGAAAATAAGATTTTTATAAAAATGGTAATTAAAATAATTAATTAAAAAATATTTAGGGGGGAGGAGTGTAAATGAATATATCATACATAAAAAATACTAAATCAACAAGTTCTATTAATAACCCTACCAAATCCGTTGGTGAAGCCAAACTTGAACCCAAAAACGAAGACAAGAACACTGTTAATAGTAAAAAAACATCTGCAAATGATAAATGTGATATTTCAAATGAAGCAAAGGCTTTTATAAAAATGCAGAATGATTTACTTGAAGAAAAAAATGCACTCCTTGAACTTATTTGTAACGAAAATAAGAAAGAAGAAAATGAGTATGATTCTATGACTAAAACTCAAAAAATACTTTTACAGTGCATTAAAATAGCTGCACAAATAAAAAAAGGCAATAAAGTAAGCATTAAAGATTTGCAGTTTCTTTTAAAACATGATCATCAGCTATATATGTTGGCAATGGTAAGCAAACAACCTAATGATAACCCTAAAAGAGTTAGTAGAATTTCAAAAGAAGAAAAAGAAGATAATAATATTACAATTTCTCAAGCAACTGCAAACGAGAATTCCGGTAATGAAAATATAGTTGAAACAGAAAATGTTTAAATAATTCCTCTTTTTGCTGAATAATAATGCTAATTGCATTAAACCAACAAAAAGAGGTTTTTAATTTATAGTCTCAGATAAAAGTTTTATTTAAGCTTATTATAAAATGGCTGTATTAAATAGATTTGAGTATGACAATATTTACAAAAGGAGGTATATGGACATGAGTTTTAAGTACAATTTAACAGTAACAGAAATACTGGAAAAAATGGGTTATACAAAAACCAAAGATAATATTTTAAATGAGCAGCAAAAAGGAATTATTCTTCCTGCCGTGTTTAATGATTTTTTGTCTTTAGCAGTCAATACTGATTTGTTTTCTACGTCAGATGTTTGGGTACAAACAAGAAGACTGATTTGTTTTCTTTATGACTACATAGAAGAAAATATTGAAGACGAAAAAGCATACTGGGAAAAAGACAAAAGCTCTGCTGAGAAAAGTGAGTATTATCAATTTTATAAGCTTCCAAAAGAGCAGTGGAAAGACATTGTGCCAAACTATCTGTTAATTGGCAGTGATTTTGCCGCAGGAGTTGTAGAGTTTGGCATTTGTGTTACAGATTTAGATAAGAAAGCCCCGCCTGTATATATGAATCATGAGTGTGATTCAATTTGTCAATGGAAGCTTTATGCAAACAGCATATCTGAATTTTTAATACTGGTTTTTTGTGATGTTTTATCATGTGAAATGTATGATACAGCAATGGATACTTTAGAAGATGAAGGCTGGCATGTAGAAACACTTTCCGAAAAAGAATTGAAAAATTATGAAATAGATTTTGATTCTATGTTAAAATATCCATCAACTTATGATGGAGAAGCTTTATTGGGTTGTGCCTATGATGATGAAAATCATATACTTTTAGTAGTAAAATTTGATGAAAGCAACGAAGAAATTTTAAACTGTATTGCATACAGCAAAAAATGTGATAATGAGTAATACACATAAAAAACTAAAATAAAGCCTAAATATAACGAAAGCATTATAAATGATAAATATAATCTTTGGAGTAGATAAAAAGTGGGCGCTTAAATTAGATAATGTTATATTTGAGCTTGAAACTATAAGCGGAAATACAGCTTTTATATAATATTGTATATTAAAATATATTGCTGAAAAAACAAAGATATTTTTATTAGCTTAATTAAAATTTTTAATTATATTGGCAGATATAGTCATATAATTGTATAATAAGAAACGAATTATATTAAATCAGCATTTAATGCATAAATATTTATATTGAAAGGGGTTTTTGTAAATGCCGATTAATTATATTTTAATAGCTGTTATTTTAATTATTGCTGTACTTATACTTTTTTACATTTTAATTTATAATACGCTACGTCGTTTGGCTGTTAAGGTTGAAGAAGGCAGCTCAGGAATAGATGTTGCATTGGAAAAAAGGTATGATATGCTTTCAGAAGAAATTGAAGCAGTTAAAAAGTTTTTAAAACATGAGTATGATACATATATGGCAGTAACATCTGTTCGTGCTGGAAAAGAGATAGAAGAAGAAACACTTAAAGAAAAGAAGGCTCTTTCAGAAGAAGCATTAAAGACAATTGATGAAACTATACAGGCTCAGCAGGAGCAAATGAACCGTATTAAAAAACAAATAGAAAGACAGCATGGCTCCAAAAAACATAAAGAAAAAAATCAAGCAAGACAGGAAGCATATGAAAACAGTGTGGCTGAGCAGAAAATGAATATTAACCAAAAAATAGGTATGCTTTCTTCAATACATCAGGGACTTGGCGGTGTAGGAACAGCTATAGATGCTTTATCAGAACAGTACCCTGTTTTATATTCATATGTGTCTATGGATCATTTCCAAAAATCAATTTTTGACGCTGAAGAACATCTTCAGGCATCAAGAAGGCTGTATAATTCCAATGTTTCTATATATAACCAAAAATTAGTTATGTTCCCATATTATATAGTGGCTGGTATACACGGAATGAATAAAGCTGACTTTTATGAAGTTGACGAAAAGAAAAAAGAATATAAAGTAAATTTTGACTGAAAGTGAGGCGCATTAATGGAAAATATTATAAATGAAGCAGAATTAGAAAAAATGCGTGAAAAGACAAAAAAGCTTAATAAAATATTTATTATTTTATCTGTAATTTCTTTTCTTCTTTATATATGTTTTTTTTGTTATATGGTTAAAAAAGGGAGTAGCTCCGGCTCTTTTTCTATAGAAATAGCTGTTTTTGCAGGAATTTTATTAATAATCATAGCTATTATTTTATGGTTTGTGATTGTAGGCAGTTCCTATAACAAATTTAATTATGAATTTAAGTCAAAGTATGTTGTGCAGACAATAAATAACATAGAAGGCTTTGATGATTTAAAATATTATCAAGAGAACGGCTTTACCTGGGATGATATAAGGAATACAGCTGTTGTTGATTGCGGAGATAAAAGATATTTTAAAAGTGAAGACCTGCTCTTTGGCATATACGACAATGTGCGTTTTAAAATAAGCGATGTAATGACCAGAAAGATGGTACGCAGAGATAAAAAAAATAGAATTAAAGAAATATTCAGCGGACAAGTTATATGCCTTTTTCAGTTTGATGAAATGAAAATGAGCAACGGTCATGTACAGATTTTTGAAAATGAGTTTTTGTCTAACATGAGCGGCTGGGAGGCTGATAATGAAATATATACAGAAAATGAGGCTTTTAACAAACGTTTTAGCGTTTATGCCAGTGATGAACACAATGCTTATTATATTTTAACACCACAGCGTATGGAAAAAATAATAAGTTTTGCTGATACTATCGATGGACAGGTATCCCTTGTATTTTTAGATGATAAGCTTTTTGTGGCAGTAAGAAATGAAAGTATGTTTGACGCAGATTTAAGTGAGCCTGTAAAAGAACAGACAGCAAAAATTATAAAAGATGCAGAGTTTATTCAAAAAGCTAAAGAAATTCTTGTGGAGCAATAAATTAATTTAATTAATTTCTGTAATTTTGAGTTTGCTTTTTGCATGGGCTTTTTTATAAATTTGCAATGACATAAGGAGCTGAAATTGTATTATGATATATGTTTTGGAAGCGTTGGCACCTTTGATTATATCTGTTGGCGGTGCTTTGGCTTTTGTTTTTATATTAAGAGCTATTGTTATACATATTCAAAGACCAAGAGAAGCAAAACGTGATACATATACTCCATTATCGCCTACACTACAGTGGATGAATACAGCTGGGTCTATACTTCTTGCTGCTAATAAAGACGATTTTCGTTATATGGCAGGTGTTTATTATCCTGGAAACGAAAATGACCCAAAGAAAGTAGAAGGTATTAAAAGGTCACTTTGGAAATATTGGGAAATACAAGGCCACGAAAGCGCTATGGATAAAATGACACGTCTTGTACGTTCTGGTATGAGAGTGTGGTATGGGGAAGAAATGAAGAAACTGGAAACGTTATATCATGGATATTCAGAAGAAGAATTAATTGAGGTTGCTAAGCAAGAAAATCCAAATGCTAACGAAGACAGCTTTCTTCCCAAAATGATTATGGCTTATAGAAGATACGGTGAAAACGCTCTTCTTGGCTGGGATATGGGCCGTGCTGGGTATATCATACAATGGTGTTATTTTGTAGGCTATGTTTCAATGGAAGAAGTTCTTGAAATCGGTGTCGAAGCAGGTCGAAAGGCACAGAATTTTTTTCAGAACTGGGAAGAAATGATGGAAAGTTATCTTTTAGGCGGACAGTATTGGATGAGAGAAGATGCGTCAGACCCAAATTCTATGACGGCAGAACGCTGGAAAATATACGAGGCTCTTTGGAAAGGCGAAAAACCTTATAAAAAAATTCCATATACAACAATTGCATTTGATACACATCTTTCAAAAGAGATTATTACAGATAAATATGGAATAATGCCAGAATACCAGAAATACTACGCAAATAAATAAAATTGCTGAACATGGCAGGTGAAAGCATATGGCAATGGTTGAACAAAATATAAGCGGTGTTAAATTAGAAAAAATACGTCAAAAAGCAAATCGTAAAACAAAATTTATGTATCGTATGCCTAAAGTAGTTTTTATTGTTTGTTTGCTGCTTTCAATGTTAAAACCAAGAAATATTGGACTTTTTTTAATTTTTACCAGCGGTGAAGGAATAGACATAGGCACTATAGCAATTGGTATAATTATGATTTTAGGCGAAATCATGTTGGCATTTTGTATGGCTGCACTTGCATTTGCAATTTATATGCTTATATTTTGGAAAAAAACTTATAACTTGTTTAACGATAATTACAAAAATAAATATGCCTTGCTTAAAATAAGAGAAGTACCTGGTTTTTCTGATTTAAAATATGCTGCAAAGCAAGGACTTACTTTTCAGGAATTATCAAACGTGAAGCTTCTTCCAGGTAGTGCAAAAAGTTTTTTTGTATCACAGGATTATTTTGAAGGAATTTACTATACTGTACGTTTTCGTTCAAGCAGTGTTGAAACTTATGAAACAAATAATTCTTCTTTGGCTGTATTTGAAGGTCAGGTTATTGTTTTTTCTTCGTTCCATGAATTTAAAATAAGCGAAACAGCAATACAAATTTTCCCTAAAAAACAATATTCAAAAATGAAAGGTATGACATTTAATGAAAAAGTTGAAACAGAGAACGAAACTTTTAACAACATGTTTTCTGTATTTGCTCAAGATGGACATAATGCCTTTTACATTTTGACACCCAAAGTTTTAGAAGATATTATTGAGTTTGCTAAAATATTAAACAACAATATTTATATTGTGTTTATCGATAAATATATGTATATTGGCTGTGAGCAGATGCGTAATCCTTTTAATGCTGTTGTAGATATACCTGTTGAAGAACAAAGCAAAAATATTGTTATGGCAACTGATATTATACAAAAAGCAAGAGATATACTGATACATATTGAAAATAAATAATTTTTGAAAGGAAGATTTTATGGCTGAGTACACACTTTTTACAGACTTTACATCATTAAACAGAAAAAATGCTGGTAACTGGGTGGCAAACTGTAGTAAATTAGCAGACGAAGCTTTTAGAAACAGCAGCAATAAAACACGACTTTTAGGTAATCTGCTTGTGCTGGAGCAATATTTTAATACTATAAAACAAGGCTTGAAAGAAAATGATGAAGAACCAGAAGCTATTGTTTATAAAGCTATTAGTATGCTTTGGGATTACTTAAATAATGATATAAAACATTCTGAATTCGAAGACTTTGCAAATAATACATATGCCTGTGTGTTGGAATATATGGTTGGTGAGGAGTTAACAGACGAACAATTAGAATTTTACAAAAATAATTTCTCTGATAATGATATAAACTCATTTAACTGGACAATTTTAGGCTGGGCTTCATATTTGCTTCTTGAATTGACTGCTATTCATGGCGGAAGAATTGATTTTGAGGAGTTTGAAGAATGTGACTTTATTGATTTTGCTGAAATTGATGAAATGCTCAATGTTTTAAATGATGCATGTATTGAATTTGCAGGCATAGACTGTCAATCCAGTACTGCAAAAGATGTTATGAAAGCTATGGAAGATGTATATGAAACACCACTTTTTCAGTCAATCGTTTTTAAAATACAAAAGGGATTAAACGATGCTATTAATGCAAAGCCAGAAGACTATGAAAAATTAAGAAATGAATATAGCCAGTATTCTATACTGCCTGAAGAATTTGCAGCTGATTTTTTGGAGTATTAATAAGCTAAGAGAAGTTTCTTATTTAATTGAAGGAAACTTAGAAGTAAATATTGAGGATAATATATTTATAATGAATGCTGGTGACAGCGTTAGAATATCACGATATACGATACATAAATTTTGCAATAAGACTGATAAAGAGGTAATTCTTATATTTACTATTACTCCTCCATATTTTTAATATCATCAATATTAAATTAAATAAAGCTGAGTTTATTTTTTTAGGTTATATACGCAATTAAATATATTTAAAAATATTTTGAGTTTGTTCTAATGTTTAAATAAAACTTTATGGAGCAAACTCTTTTTTTATTTTTGTTATTGGGAGGAAATGGGTTGTTTTTACGGAAAATAAAACAGTATTGTAATTTTTCCTCGTCTTTATGCTGATTAAAAAGAAAAACTATGCCTGCCATTTCTGCCAGTGAAACCTATTGACTGTTTTTAGAAATGGTAAGACTGGAACTGTTACAATACCATACTGCGAATCTATTGAGTGGATTTGCAGAAGAAAAGTCAATAGGTATAGTAATTTTTTAATCTGGTTATAAGTTGGATAAAATGTGTTTTGGAACATACAGATGTGATTGCAGTAAACTACAATCTGTGAAAATACAAAAATTTAAATAATTCTTAATAAGTAAAAGAAAACAAGGAAGATGGGCATGAACAAAGAATTATAACCATATAAAGCATTTATTGATTGTTTTGTGTAACGAAAGGATAGCGTGACATTAAAATAACTTTGGGAATACAGCTTTTACCAGGCAAAAAAACAACAAGGCAAAAATTAGCTGTTTGTCGCTTTGATGCCTAAAAACAGAAGAAAGTATTGGCAAAACAGCTTCAGGATGAACATATTTCTGTAATCTATAACATCCTAGCCTATATCAACGAGATGATGAAATTGGAGTGGTATTATGTTGCAGCAAGAGAAGAAAGTTTATCCAAATGATACGTTTAAAAATTTGCATTATGATTCCATAAGTTGATGCGAA
>CALWEX010000035.1 GCA_944377425.1 uncultured Clostridia bacterium | reverse complement strand
ACTGACTGGATATGATGCAGCAATTCGTGAAACAGCAAGAATTACGGAAGATAGACGAGAGTTAAGTGAAGATGCAGCAGTTGAGCTGAATTATAAAATTTCTTTGTTACAACAGGAACAAGCTGGAATGAAAAAAATAAAGGTTATTTATTTTCGACAGGATACAACAAAAGATAGTGGTGCATATAGGGAAGAAGATGGAGATTTCAAAAGAATCAAATCAAATGAAGGTATATTGGAACTGACAAATGGTATACAAATTCCATTAGAAGATATTTTTAAGATTGAGATTGATTGAATAAAAGGGCAGAGGGATAATATCCTCTGTACTTTTTTATAAGAATTTACAAAAAACGAAATAAATACTTTAGTAAGTAAAATATCACCTTGAAATATCTTACCGCAAATACAGATATGTAGATAAGTAAAGAAAAAACAATATATTTATTTAAAAGTGTCTAAAAAGCAAAGTTTACTTCGTTTTATATAGTAGAAAGTAAAGTAATATTAGAATATGGAAATTAAAATTATATTTATATTTATTGATATTTTATATTGTTAGATTTTATAAACATAAAGGCGGTGATTTATATTGAGTAGAGTTGCCAAAGGATTGATTAAGATTATTATTGAAATTATAGTTGTAACTATTTTGGTAACTAGTATTAACATTTGTTTAAATGGTATGTACCTTCTTGGATTGCCAGATTTTGATGAAATACAGTCAGTACGTATCTCTTATCCCAATATAACAAATGAGGTTAAAGAATTTTCAGATGATTATAATATCGAATTGGCACTAAAACTGACAGGCTTTTTGAAATATGATTTATTTGAAAAAACAGAAAATATAGAAAATACAAGTGAACCACTAATTACAATTACATATCATCTAAAAGATGGAACGATGAAAGAAATATCTGCAAATAACACTGTTGTCTGGTGGAAAGGAAAAAAATACATTATAAAAGATAAAGATATGTTTGTTAATTTAACAGAAGGTATTTTCTTTTTAGAAGATATACAATAAAAAATTATTGTGTACAGGGGGATGCGATATGAATACCTTTTTGGGGATTTTATTAGGAGTACTGCTCTATGCAATTTTGTGTTTAATCATTGCCTGTGTACGTGTTATATTTTCTAAATCTGATAATAGGAAATATGACTTTAAGAAAACATTTTGGTCTTTTTTTATTGAAACACTAAATCCGTTTCACTGGTTTTGGTAGCTATATTTAATATATAAAAATGATCATGAATGTATGAAAGGATAGGTTGATATGAAAAGAAAATTTGCTATACTGTTATCTTTTATAGTTTTTGCTTTTGCATTTATATCTTGCAGTTCAAATGAGGTACAAAATACAGTTTCTGAAGAAATTGGCATAGATGTATCTTCTGGCAGTGAGTTGTCTTCATCAGATACCCATGGAGGTTTTCATGGTGACGGTGTTTCATGCACAGCACTTCAATTTAGTGATGATACTGTTTTAGAAGAAATAAAGAATAGTTCAAACTGGAAAGAGTTTCCTCTTGACGAAACAGTGCAGGCTATTGTTTATGGAATATCAGAAGATACTTACAGCATTGGTCCATATTTAACTGATGATGAGGGAAATGCAATAGTGCCAGATATACAAAATGGATATTATCTGCTTATCGACAGACAAATAGATCAAGAAATGGATATTTTAAGCCGTGCATCTTTTAATCTTACAGTTGCTCTTTATGATACAGATACAAATATTTTGTATATTTGTGAGTTGGATACATGATATGATTTTTAAAACTTAGGAACAGCTTTGAAATCAGACAAGGGGGTATCATTATGAAAAATACTTATATTTTCAAGAAATGTTTTGCGTATATTGTTATGGTATCCATTTTAGCTGTTTCTTTGCCTGCTACAGTTTTTGCAAATTCAGCTCAAACGAACTGGATTGGAACAACTTCTACAGGTGCTATTATGACTGATGGTACTTGTCCTATTGTAGTAGAAAAGGAAGTTCTGACCTTTGATATTCAGGAATTTCCTAAACAGCATTATAAAGACATTGCTGAATATCTTTCTTACAGCGGAAAAGTGACTGCGGAATATACATTTTATAATCCAGCAGACTGTACCGTATCAGCAACTCTTGTATTCCCTTTTGGTGCAGTGCCTGACTATGGATATTTGTACGACACTCAGGCAGAAACAAGAATTTTAAATGCAGATACTGAAAAATATGATATCACCATAAACGGAGAACCAGTAGAAAAGAAGCTGCGCCATACACTCACTTATTTTGGATCTCAGTTTGAGCTTTCAAAAGATATGGCACTGCTTCATGACGAATTTATGGAAGATGATTTTTATTATCCTGATATGCCAGTTACAAGATATACCTATATTCCTGAAGGTGTGGATACGGAAACTTATGATGCTGCAAATGCTGCATTTGTACTTTCTGCAGATGCTGCAAAAACAAGGGTTTTGACGGAAAACCAAAATGGTGGAAAGCTACTGGATAACGCTGTGCAGCTGGAAGGCTGGGTAAAAAGCGGGGAATTTATAGTTAATGTCATTGGAGAGCCACTTAGCCAGATGCCACAATGGAAATTTTATGAAAACGGCGCCTGTGAAAATGAAATTGAAGGCAGTATGGTTTTAAAAGATATGGAAGTTACCACACTAAAAGATTTTGCTCTTATAGCATATGATAAAAATTCAGGTGTATCAGAAGCGGACTGGTATAATGCTATTATAGAGTCCATTAAAAACATGGAATGGTCTAATGGCGCTATTTCGGCATCAGATTTTCAATTCGATGTTTCCGACCACCTTATGCGCTGGTATGAGTATGTTATGACATTGGATGGAGGAGAACGTATTGTAAATACCGTAACGGCTCCTATTTACCCATCTTTTGATATGAACTACGAACCAACGATATATGAATATACCTATTTGTTGTCACCTGCCAAAAGCTGGAAAAGCTTTGGAACACTGGATATTGTGGTAAATACGCCATATTATATGACAGAAAGCGGTTCGGAAGGCTTTGAACGTACAGAAATGGGTTATTCCTGCCATTTGACAGGACTGCCTGAAGGAGAGTTGACATTTACGCTTTGCTCACAGTCGGAGGCAAAGGCTCCTGCTTTCTACAATAATGAGGTACAAATTTTGGTAATTGTTTTAGGTATTGGTGTTTTTGCCGCTATTGCCGTATTATTTATAAGAAGAAAGCGCAGAAATTAAATTACAGTTCTCCTTTCAGATAATGCTAAAAAGAAGAAATAGAATAATTGACAACATCAGTTCCTTATGCTAATCTAAACTTGTAATTATTGGTTTTTGCCTGTTGACTGAAACAGGCAGGCGGTTTAAGGATAAAAAGCGTTTTTGTATTTATGTTTAAAAGACATGAAGCAAAAGCGCTTTTTTTATTTTATCATTTTTTTAAGCTGAAAGGCAGAAAGGAGAATGAGAATGATTCAAATTACAACAGTAGGAAGGGTAACAGCGGACTTAGAACTGAAGGAAAGTGCGAAAAAAGTACCATATCTTCGTTTTGATCTGGCAGTTACAAAGGGATATGGAGAGGGAAAGCACACGGTATTTTTGCCATGCTTGGCTTTCCAGTCCGTAGCCCAAAGAATGGAGTCAGCCGGCGTCAAAAAAGGCAGTCAAATCATGATTTCTGGCGATTTAGACGTAGTTGATTTTGAAAGGAGGGACGGAAGCAAGGGAAAGGCGAATAAAGTAAGTGTTTATGACTGGCAGTTTGTTGCCAGCGGAAAGAAAGAGGAAAAAGAAGAATCTGCACCTGTGTATGATGAACATACCTGTGCTGATGAGGATGATCTTCCTATGTAAACAGCATTGGGAAGAAATGAAGAGGGAT
>CALWEX010000034.1 GCA_944377425.1 uncultured Clostridia bacterium | reverse complement strand
GCATATGCTGGTCCAGAAAGTGCATATGACAATGGGAGATTACCGCAATATAAAGGTCACAACACCGGAGGATTTGCCGCTTGCGGAGGTTTTTTTAAAAAAAATAAAAAAATTTGAAAAATAGTGTTGACATCTGCGGAATGTAGTGATAGAATACTCCTTGCACTGAGCGAGACAAAAAAGTTCACACAGAGCAGACAACACACGGAGAGGTATCGAAGTGGTCATAACGAGGCGGTCTTGAAAACCGTTTGTCCGCAAGGGCGCGTGGGTTTGAATCCCATCCTCTCCGCTGACAAGAAACGACCTGATTTATGAACATGACGTTCCTGATAGATAAGTAAAGCATTTGGAGAAGTACCCAAGTGGTTGAAGGGGCTCCCCTGGAAAGGGAGTAGGTCGTTAATAGCGGCGCGTGGGTTCAAATCCCACTTTCTCCGTTTTATGTTGATTTTTGCAGGTTGTTGTGTTACAATGAATATCGCTGATAATCCTCGATAGCTCAGCGGTAGAGCAACCGGCTGTTAACCGGTGGGTCGTAGGTTCGAATCCTACTCGGGGAGTTTAATAAAGGGGTATAGTTCAGTTGGTAGAACGTTGGTCTCCAAAACCAAATGTCGAGGGTTCGAGTCCTTCTGCCCCTGTTAAAAGGTGTTTAAAGTTATTAATATAGCTTTAAGCACCTTTTTTGTAATTATATAAACTTTGAGGTATGTAAAGGTTAAAATACGGTTTTTTTTGAATATAAATTTTCTATAGCGCAATAAATTGCTTGATGATTTTTTAAATATTAAAACCGCCTGATATATTAGGCGGTTAATTTGTTTTAAATAATTATATTTTTATTCATTTCAATAATTATCAAGAGCATATTTTAAGTCTGCTATAATGTCTTTTGCGCTTTCAAGGCCTACGCTCATTCGGAAAAATCCATTTTGAAATTCTTGAGGATAGTTTTTAATTTTTGCATCATTTTTTGAAGTGTGGACTATAAGTGTGTCAGTGTCACCTAATGAAAGGGCATAAGTGATTAAACTAAGTTTATTTAAAAATTCTTTCTGTTTTAAGTCATCACCTTTTACACCAAAGCAGAGCATTCCAGAAAAGCCACTCATCTGTTTTAAAGCCAGTTTGTGCTGAGGATGGCTTTCAAGGCCTGGATAGTAAACAAATGTTACATTGTTTTGGCTTTGAAGAAATTTTGCAATTTCCATAGCATTATTACTGTGTTTTTCCATTCTTAATGGAAGCGTCATAAGACCTCTGTCTATAATCCATGCGTTAAAAGGGCTTATAATTCCACCTGTATTAATCATAGCACCAAGTTTTATTTTTTCTATTATTTCTTTTGTTGAGCATACACATCCGCCCATAGCATCACCATGGCCATTTATGTATTTAGTCATACTGTGTATGCTTATGTCTGCCCCTAAGTCCAAAGGTTTTTGATATATTGGGCTTGCGAAAGTTCCATCTACAGATAAAATTATGTTATGCGCCTTTGCAAGTTTGGAAATCTCGGATATATCACTAATTCCTGTTGTAGGATTTCCAGGTGTTTCAACATGTATAAGCTTTGTATTTTCTTTTATATGCGCTTTAATTTCGTTAATGTCAGTTGTGTCTACAAAATCGGCTTCTATTTGATATCTTTCTGTCAACATTCCGCCAAAAAGCTTGTTAACAGCAGCATAGCATACCTTTGAACAAATTACATGAGAGCCTGTAGGAAGAAAAGTCCAAAAAACAGCAGATAATGCGGCTACACCACTGGCGAAAAGGGCACAATCTTGAGCATGTTCTATTGCGGCCATTTTTGCTTCAAGTGAAAATTGATTATCTGAACCGTTTCTTGTGTATATTCCGTGGCCTACACCGCTCCAATTAGGTTCCTTGTCTTTTGGCAAATGATATATGTTTGATAACACAATAGGCTCGCGTACAGGTGTTCCTGGTTCAGTATTTTTATGCGCACCATGTATGCATATAGTATCTACGTCAAATGAATTGTTTTTAGTCATTTTATACACCAGCTTTCCATTTAATTTACAACAAATACTTCAATTAAAATTGTATATATTTTTTGTATTTTTGCTATTTAATTTTGTTTTATTAGATGTATAATTGTTATGTAATTTTGTTATTAACGGAGGCTGTCATGTATAATCATATTGGCTTAGGAAAAATAAAATCGTTTAGTTTTTTAGATGATTTAAGAAGTGAAAGAGGGGGAAAAGAGACATTAAATTCTGGCTCAGAATTTGTTTTTAATTCTGGTGAAGCTGTAAAACTAATATATATTTCAAATGGAAGCGGAGTTATTAAATTTAATAAAAAAGAGTTTGTTGTAAGAACTAATGATATTTTTTTTACTTTTCCTGAATATAGATACACTATTTCTTCTCAGTCTGATAAAAAAACTGAATTTTACTGGTGCAGTATGGTTGGAAGCAATGTAAATATATTTTTGGATTATATTAATATAAATGTTTTTTCTCCTATTTTAAGAGGTGTAAACAATACAAACATAGCTAGGGAAATGCGGATTTTAAAATCTGCCTATACGGATTTGTCACTGGCTGATTATATGAATTATAAAGGCTGCCTATATAAAATATGTGCTATGCTTATTAATGACTTTTCTGTTAGTGAATGGAGAAAAATATCCCATACAAGTAAAGAAATATTATATAGTGGAATTTGGAAACCTTGGCCATCTGAAAACAACGTGGATAAAGGCGAATACTATTCGTGCCAGGAAAACAGTTTTGCTGAACTGGCTTTTTACGGAACAGGTATAAAATGGTATGGTGTTATGAATTTTGACTGTGGCATGGCAGATATTATAATTGACCAGAATTATGTAGTTACAGTAGATACATATAGTCCTGAAAGAATTACAGGACAAATTTTATATTCCGATAATACACTGCCTGAGGGAAATCATGTTATAAAGATACTTTGTTCAGGTGCTAGCAATAAGCTTTCAAAAGGCAAAGATATTGTTATAGAAGGCTTTCAGGTTAGGTCATCAGAAAACAGCTGTATTATTGAAGAAAAAACACTGTCAACATCTTTTAAAAAAGTAATTGAATACATGAACAATAATTATATGAAAAACGAAAGTGTAAGTGACATAGCCGATAAAATTAAAATGTCTAGATGTTTTTTTACAACTGAGTTTAAGAAACAAACAGGTTACTCACCAAAGCAATATATAAACAATATTAGAATAAAAAAGGCAAAAGAGTTGTTAAGGTGTACTGATTATACAATTATGGAAATTTCGGATTTATGCGGATTTAACGATGTTTCGTATTTTATGAAGTGTTTTAAAAAATACGAGAACATGACTGTAAGTCAGTACAGGAAAGTAAATAAAGTGTAACAAAAAATGTCTGGTTAATTTAAAGATATACCAGACATTTTTTATTAAACATAAGTTGAATGTATATTATATTTAATCATTCTTCTTCTAAGGGTTGAAACACTTATATTAAGTTCTTTTGCAACAAGAGAGCGTGAGCCGTTGTATTTAATTAAAAGGGTTTGAATTTCATTTTTCTCATTCTCTTCAAATAATTCTTTAGCAGAGTATTTTTTGCTGGCTTTTTGTTCAGTTAAAACAGGTTTTTTTTCAGATGATTGTTTATTTATTTTTGTAAATTCACTTGTATAGCCTTCAAAAAATTTATTAATGCTTTCCGTAGTACCAAAGTTTTCACTGTAAACAGACTGCATTGTTAACACAAAACGCTCAAGTATATTTTCCAATTCTCTTATATTTCCTGGGAAATTATAATTTTTCATTAAATCTATTAAAACATCAAGCTCTTTGCTTAAATCTATATTTTTGAATTTTTTAATATAATATTTGCTGAAAGCCTCAATATCTTCTGGTCTTTCTCTTAAAGGTATAATATTTACGCTAAGAACATTTAAGCGGTACCACAAATCCAATCTGAAATTACCGTTTTCAACTTCTTCTCTTAAATTTTTATTTGTTGCGGCTACAACACGTACATCAACAGGTATTATTTTTCCGCTTCCTACAGGACGTACTTCTTTTTCTTGAAGAACCCTTAAAAGTTTTGATTGAAATGATAGTGGCATTTCTCCTATTTCGTCTAAAAAAATTGTGCCCTGGTGAGCTTCTTGGAAAAGACCTATCTTTCCGCCTTTACGTGCTCCTGTAAATGATGAATCACTATAGCCAAAAAGCTCTGTTTCAAGTATGCTTTCTGTTAATGTTGAACAGTTTAAAGCAACAAAAGGGCCGTTTTTTCTGTTGCTGGCATTATGAATGCTTTGAGCAAAAAGTTCTTTTCCTGTTCCGCTTTCACCTTGTATTAATATAGGGAATGAAGATGTAGAGTAAGTTTTTGCTATATTTATTAAATCCTTCATTTGCTCATTTGCTGTTATAAAGTCGTCAAATGAATATTTGGCTAAATGGCCTTTTTCCTGTAAATTCTTTCGAATATTCAGTTCAAGTTCTTGGTAATGCTTAACATCTTTTGTGGTACTAAAAGCACCTATAGTATTATTACCTTTTTCTATAATGGGAAATCTGTTTATAACTACTTTGTTGTTGTTCTTTAATGATTCTATGGAGTATTTTTCGGCATTTTTTGGGTTTTTTAAGAGGTTAAGCAATTTGGATTTAGGAAAGGATTCGGTTATGCTTTTGCCTATTAAAAAATTTGGAAGATGAGAATATTTTTTTGTTGTTAATTCGTTAAGATATATTATTTTTCCGTCTTTATCTATTACTGTAACACCTATATCGGACTCTTTTAATAACTTTTTAAATGCTTCAGATAATATACATAAAGTTTTATATTCTTCATTGCTTATTTCAATTTTGTTTGTGTCCATTTTATTCCTCCTTTCTACTTAATATAAAGAGCAATTTTTATGCCAAATTTTTGGTCTTAACCATAATGTTATGTTAGTCATTGTTTGTTTTATATATTAAACACAATAAATATATATTATGTCAAATAAAAAGTATTATTTTTAAATATTTGATGTTCAAAACTGAACAAAATATTCAAATATAAATAAAAAAATCAATATTAAAAGGATTTAATTTATTTATAAATATCGTATTGGATTTATAAAAATTTAATATTCAACATAAAACAGAACGGATTTTGTTTTACAATACATGTTTTATGATGTTTTTGTCTTTATGAGAATTAATTATACTTTTGGCACGAGTTTTGCTCTTTATATATGTGCAGGATAAAAAACTTTAATGGCCATAAAGTTTATCAATTAAAAAGGGGTGTGATTAATATATGGAGAACAACAAAGGTGCTTTAAGTAACATTACAATACTTGATTTAACAAGAGTGCTGGCAGGACCGTACTGCACAATGATACTGGCTGATATGGGAGCTAATGTAATTAAAATTGAAATTCCCAAAAAAGGCGACGATACAAGGCAATATGGCCCTTTTAAAAATGGTGAAAGCATGTATTATGCTAATGTAAACAGAAGCAAAAAAAGCATTACCCTTAACCTTAAAAGCGAAGAAGGCAAGAAAATATTCTTGGAAATGGTAAAGCAAGCCGATGTGGTAGTGGAAAATTATCGCCCGGGAGTAATGGATAAACTTGGTGTTGGCTATGATGTTATAAGTGCAGTAAATGACAAGATAGTTTATGTTGCAATATCTGGCTTTGGCTCTTATGGGCCGTACTCTGATAGACCAGGTTATGATATTATAGCGCAGGCAATGGGCGGGCTTATGGCGTATACTGGTTGGCCGGAAACTGGGCCTACACGTTCGGGTAATGCAATGGGCGATGTTTTAGGCGGAATGAACGGTGCTATAGGAATATTGGCAGCCCTTAATGGAAGGAATGTGACTGGAAAAGGTCAAAGGGTAGATATTTCTCTTGTAGATGGTATCGCTGCTGCGCTTGAAAATGGTATTGTGCGTTATGAGGCTACAGGCAAAGTTCCTGAAAGAACGGGAAACAGATATTCAACTCTTTATCCTTATGACTCATTTGAAGCAAAAGACGGGCAGTATGTTTTAGGCTGCGGAAACCAGAAACTTTGGGAAAAATTTGCTAAAGTAGCTGGTATGGAAGATTTAGTAACAGATGAAAGATATTTGGATGGGCCTAAACGTTTGGAACATTTTGAAGAGCTTAGAGAAGTAATAAATAATTGGTCAAAGAACTATCTTGTAGAAGATGTGGTTAAGCTTATACTTGATGCAGGTGTTCCTGCTGCACCTATCTATGATATGGAAAAACTTGTAAATGACGAACATATAGCCAAAGCAAGGGAAATGTTTGTACCGCTTAAACACCCTGTAATAGGTGATATGCATGTAATAGGCGACGCAGTAAAGCTTATGGGAACCAAAAATGGCGTAAGATGGCCAGCTCCTTCTTTAGGGCAGCATAACAGCGAAGTATACAGCGAAATGATGGGCTTTGACCAAGATAAGCTTCAGGAGTTAAAAGAAAATGGTGTAATTTAAAAAGGAGGCATAGTTAATGTTAAACAAAGTTGAAATAACAGAGGTATGTCCCCGTGACGGATTTCAAAATGTAAAAGAGTTTATACCTACAGATAAAAAGATTGAAATAGCCAAAAGATTAATGGATGCAGGCTTTAAAGAAATGGAAGTTGTATCTTTTGTTAGTCCTAAATGGATTCCTCAAATGGCAGATGCTGCAGAAGTGGTTGAGGAGCTGGACAAATATCGTAAAGAAAAAGGCCTTGATGTAAAATTTATTGGGCTTGCTCCAAATGCTAAAGGTGTTTCAAATGCAGTAAAATCAAAAGTTGACGGAATTGTATGCCCTATATCTGTTACTGAAAAACACAATTTAAGCAATGTAAACCGCACAAGGGAACAATCATTTAAAGATATGGAGGAAATGATAAATACATATGAAGGCTTAGATGTAACAGTTGGGCTTGCTTGTACTTTTATATCGCCTTTTCCTAACGACCCTGTAAGCATTGATGATATTAAGCGGATGTCTGAAAGAGCGTATAAAATAGGGGCTAAAAAAGTAGTTCTTGCAGATACAGTTGGAACTGCAAGTCCATTAGTTGTAGACGATATATTATCTAAGCTAAAAGGGGAATATGATTTTGATAAGGTATCGCTGCACCTTCATGATACAGCCGGTTTTGCTTTAATGAATGCTATGATTGGGGTTAAGCATGGTTTTATTAAGTATGAATCAGCAGCAGGCGGACTTGGAGGATGCCCGTTTGCTCCAGGGGCGGCTGGTAATGTGGCTACAGAAGATTTGCTTAATTTATTTAAGCAGATGAATATTGAAACAAATATTGATTTTGATACAGTACTTAATGCTGTTGATAAAATTAAAGATTATGTTGAAGCTGATATTGTAAGCCACATGTATCCGTATTGCAGAAATCAAAGATAACTATATAGTTTAGTTTTAAATAAAGGGGGATTTTTATGTGGAGTAAAATGGCAAATTTCGCAGACAGGTTTATAGCAAAATTTATACCTGAGTCTTTTCCGTTATCATTTGTACTTTTGATTTTGGTAATGATTTTGTCACTTTTCCTTACAGATACTACCCTGCCTCAAATATTTAATATAACTGGATATGGAACAGCATCACTTCTTGCTTTTTCAATGCAGATTGTTTTAAATATGGTTCTGGGATATGTGTTTGCTCAAGCACCGCCAATTAAAAAACTTCTTGTTAAAGTGGCTAAATCGTTAAAAGGCAATGCAAAATGTATATTTTGGGTTGCTGTTATATCAAATATAATTCATTGGATAAACGTAACTGTAGGTATGCTTGCTGCAGCTGTTCTTGCTAATGAAGTTATAAGAAATAATAAAGAAGTTCGTCCAGGCCTTGTTGTTGCGGCTGCTTATGCAGGTATGATACCTTCGGCAATAGGTTTTAGTCCAGCCATTATTTCAACTGTTGCTACACAAGGAAATGAGTTTATGGAATTAATGGGAGGACAGATAGTTCCTCGAAGCTTAACATCGTTTAATCCTGCTGTATTAGGCCTTTCAGCTGTTTTAGTATTTGGTATGGCTATTGTATTTTCTCTTATGGCACCAAAGGATTATGTTAATCCTTTATATGTAGGTACATCTGCTGATTTAGATGAACAGGAAGGTTATGACGCTGCTGAGCAGGAATATAAGAAAGATGCAGCTAAGTTTGTTGTAGCTATGGAAAACGGTAGCATATGGCCTGTTATATGCGGCGCTGTTATACTTGCTGGTGGTATCGCTTGGTTTGTAGTAGGAAAATGTGGAGTTACTTTTGACTGGATAAACTGTATGCTCCTTGGTGGAGCCATAATGGCATGGGGTAATATGATTAAATTTGGTAAATGTACTGCTGAAGCCTGCAAAACTATGTGGGGCGTTGTAGCTTGTTACCCTATTTACGCTTGTATTATGAAACTTATGACAGACTCCGGCCTTGGCGGAGTAATGAGTGAGTGGATAGTTTCTATTTCTACAGCAGATACACTGCCTGTATTTACTTATCTTTCAGCTGGTCTTGTTAACATATTTGTTCCTTCAGCAGGCGGACAATGGGCTGTTCAGGCACCGTTTGTTGCTCCGGCGGCTATTTCACTTGGAACAGATATGTGGAAAGCAGTTATTCCGGTTGCTCTTGGTGACTGCTGGACAAATATGCTTCAGCCGTTTTGGGCAATACCAATACTTGGTATTTGCCGTGTTAAAGTAAAAGAAATGATTCCATACACATTCGCTATTGCAGTGTTTGCCGGCGTTGTAGGATGCTTGTGGTTTGGAATAGTATTTCCGTTTTTTTAAGAAATAGTATATAATTGAAATAAAAAAGGAAGTGCATAAAATGTTTCCTAAAAATGTTAAATATATTGATTTATCACAAACTCTTGAAAATGGCATACCTCTTGCTGGAGTTCTTCCAAGACTTTCGGTTTGGCAATGCCTTGAAAAACGTGTTGGAGATTCCGTAAACTGTCAGGCAGAGCTTATGAGTGACCATACAGGAACGCATTGTGATGCTCCAAGGCATGTATTTGATAACGGCAAGACAATAGACCAATATCCGCCTGAAGCTTATTCGGGAATAGCTATTTGCCTTGATTTAGAAGAATACGACGAAAAGGCTATTACTGTAGAAGCCATTATTGAAGCTGAGAAAAAAGCAGTTAGGCCTATTCAAAAAGGTGATATAGTTATGATGTGCACAGGCCATTCCAACAGATGGGCTCCTATACCAGAAGGATATGCATATTTAAAGAATAGACCATGGGTAGACCCTAAAGCTGCTGAATATCTAATTGAAAAAGGCATTAAAGCTATTGCTATTGATGTAGGCGGTCCTGACCCTCTTGGTGGAACGCGTCATATAATTCATGAAATGCTGCTTGAAAAAGATATTCTTATAATCGAGTCACTGCACAATTTGCAAAAAATAAAAAATATGGAAGTATTCCTTTGCTGCTTCCCCTATAAAAATAGGTGGCGGAACAGGTGCACCTACAAGGGCAGTGGCAATGGTTAATGAAGATTAATTTATTTTATACAACTTTCTAATAACTACTTAAAACCCCTCTAATAACCTTTTTAAAAATTTTTGTTAACTGTCTAATAAATGGTGTTACGAAAATTAAATCATTAAGCCGACCATCCTGAAAGGTAGAAAAATAACCTCTGGAATGAACCGACCCCCAAAAGTTAGACCTAAAACTAACAATAGGGAGGTCGGTTTTTTATGGCAAAATATTCATTTGAATTAAAAAAACAAATTGTACTTGAATATTTATCCGGTAACGGAAGCTCTGA
>CALWEX010000033.1 GCA_944377425.1 uncultured Clostridia bacterium | reverse complement strand
ACGCTGTGCACTTGTCAGGATACCAACATATCCCCGGCAACTTACGTATGCCCACACGTTGCAGAATACTCTGTGCATTACACACATTTGACTGCACCCTCAGCGGTCCATTTGACGAACTGTTTCTCACCCGACTCTCAGCACCACGGGCTCTCTGTAAAGGCATAATCGCCGTTATCTCCGCTTCAACGGTTTAGTATGTTAAATTGTTGTTATTATAGCATTGAGATTTTTATTTGTCAACACAAAATAATACAGTTTTTACATGAAATTTTTATTTAAAACAATAATTTATTTTAAATACAACATTTCTAGTTTATTCATAAATTTATTTCTAATCTGTGTAGTTTGCCCAACCACAACAGCTGCCGTTATAGTGCCTTACCTTACAACACATAAACTGTTTAAAGAAATTAACCATAACAATATTGATACTAATAAGTGCAACAAGAGATTTTTTAACTTATCAATTATAATACCTTTCCGTATTATAGTTACTATTTTTACCATAACTTCTGTACTTACACTAAAAGCAATCAAAATATATTTGTAAAAACCATATAAATATTTTCAATTTTATTTATAAAAAGCCAAATATTCAAATTGAACATTTGGCTTATACACATTTTTAATTGTTATGTAATGTTTAAATAATAAATTTTATTAATTTCCTGTATCATTTGAATTAGCTGATTCAATAAGATTGCCGTTTGAGTCATAATAGTTTACAGTTATATTATCTGCTGTATGACCTGAGAAAATCCCATACATTCCACCATAAACATAAAATGCTAATGCTGCAAAACCTTCGGCAAAACCAACTTCATCTGTACTCAAAGTTACATCAAACTGAGTATAATCGTTATTATACTTTATGTCAGTAAAAGCATAATCTTCACTGTCTAACATTTCCTGTATAGATTGGTCCATAGTTTCAACAAAGTCATCAAGCATAGCCTTATGCTGCTGTTTTGTTAATTTATAAGTTACAGAGCCATCTTCGTTTAACTTTGCAGAAATATAACTGCTCTCAGCATTTGCGTCAAGTTCTTCCTGAGTCATTTCATCGCCTACAAGCTCAGCCGGGATTGTAATTGATGCTGTAAGTATTCCGTTTTCTGTTTGAATATTTCCTACAGCTTCTAACTCATCCCATGCACTGTCGTCAATGCCATCGCCAGATTCTGAACTTACAGTTTCTGCAGAAGACTGGCTTGCCGATGAACTGCCTGCGCTTGTATCAGCTGAGCCGCCGCATGCGGTTAATGATGCTATTATACTGACAGACAACACTAATGCTAAAAATCTTTTCATAACCATCCACCCCTAAGTAAATTTTTATATTGTATTTTGTGTCACAAATACTGTATTAATTATATAGCATATTCACAAAAATTGCAATAAATGTTATATAAAGCAAAAGGGTTTGGTTATAATCATATCGCAAAACTACATTTTTTTAGTACTCATATACATATGTTTTAATGAATACAATCAACTTCAATATCATTATAAACTTTGCCTAATGTGTCTATATCCCAGTTTCCACTAGTTAATACAAAAACGGTTTTTTCATCAGGACGAAGCTGAATTTTTTTATTTAAAGCTGCTGCTATTCCTACACATGATGTAGGTTCAGCTATAAGTTTTGCTTCTTTTGCTACTAACTTAGTTGCTTCTAAAATTTCATTTTCTTCCACAGTTACAATCTCGTCTACATTTTTTTCAATTATAGGATATGTATTGTGTCCCGGACGGCGGCATGCTATACCGTCTGCAACAGTAGGGTTAGCAGGAACCTCAACTGGCTTACCTGCTTTGCGGCTTTCTGCATAAGCCGGACTTGCTGCTGCCTGAACACCAACAATTCTTACAGAAGGTTTTAAAGCTTTTATGGCTGTTGATACACCAGAAATTAAGCCACCTCCACCGATAGGTACAACTATTGTTTCGACATCTTCTAAATCTTCCAAAATCTCAAGTCCAATAGTTCCCTGACCAGCCATTACCAAAAAATCTTCGTATGGATGAACTATGGTATATCCATGCTTTTCTACTTCATCCCTTACTTTTTCCCATCTCTTGTCATAGGACCTATCCCATAAAATTGTTTCAGCTCCCATACGCCTAGCATTATTTACTTTAAGCGGTGGGGTATCATTTGGTAAAACTACAGTTACATGCATGCCAAATTTCTCTCCAGCATAGGCACACGCCTGACCATGGTTTCCGGAAGAACTTGTTATAATACCTTTAGCGCGTTCTTCTGGTGATAAAGATAAAATTTTGCTCATAGCGCCACGAAGTTTAAATGCTCCTGTTTTTTGAAGCATTTCTGGCTTAACATAAACATTACAGCCTAAAATTTTGCTGAGCGTTTCTTCTTCAAGCAAAGGAGTATGCCTTATATAAGGCGCAATACGCTTTGCAGCAGATTTAATATCTTCTATGGTTACATTAGTCTTTTCCATATTATTACCCCCTTATTTTTATGTTTATAATATCACTGAATAATATTTCTAACAACTGCCAGATTGTATTAGCAAAGTCATACTGATTTGTTATGGCTTAATTATTTTAAAGTATTTAAAATACTATTTTATTCCAAATAAATAAAGTCAGTGAGATTTTTGTCTTCTCACTGACATGTTATAATTTTTACAAATTAGAATTATGTATTTATTCTGACTTATCATAAGGAAGTATAATAACAACTTTGCTATCGTCGTCAAAGGCTGCTATATATCCTTTTTCTATACCACTATCTCCAACATTGTATTTAATATCAACTGCATTGCTTGAAAAGAATAAAAAATCATCACTTTTATAATTAAAGAAAATTGGATTATAATGAGTATACTCAATTACAGTATAATCAGATAAATCAAATGTACTATCTATATTATTTTTTATGTATTCGGCAATATTTCTTGCGTTCATGCTTCCTTCATTATAATAAACACCATCATATATAATATACATATCAGGTGAACATTTAATATCTTTATTACAGTAAATCAATCCGCTGTAACGAGATGTATCCACCTGCATTTCCAATGTCTTCTTGTAATATTTTCTTCTGAAATTGTACTGAATATCATCTGAGTTTAATATATAAACCGACTTATTTATTGAATTGTAAATTATAGAGCTGTCATCTATTGCAAACATATTAAGAAAATTTCTTAAAGGAACATATATTTTGTTATCTTTTATTATGACATTATTAGTTAGGTCCTCGTTCCCCACATTGCATTTAACAACACTCTCTCCATCTTTAAATAAAAACTTCATCATAAAGTTTGGATAGCCTTCAATCAAAGTAGAAACAAATATATAAGCCGTATTTGTTTTATTGTCTAACCCATAATAAAACTCATTCATGCCTAATAACTCATTTACATATTCAAGGTCATAATACATAATTCCGTCTTCGTTAATAAAAGAGTGCTCAATATTAAACCAAACGGTATTTTCTGCTTCAGAAGCGGAGTTTTCTGTTTGTTCTTTATTTTCTAAATTTTCTAAAATTTTAACTAAATCATCAGACGCATATATGCTGCATGTGTTTGATATTAAAAGTGCTGATAATAACAAAAAGACTGTTCCTTTCATAAATACCCCTCCCCTAATTTGTTAGAATAAACCCATATAGGTTTTTATCAGAAAAAACATTCCCTACAAAAATAATTATAACACAAATAATGAAGTATGATATATATTTTATTAGTATATAAAAGTATTTACAGCAATAAAAAATGCGATTTTAAATATAAATCAACTAAAATGTATTTGCATTTTTAACGTTTATAATAATATTCACATCCAAAATTTTAGATTTGTATTATTTACTAAAAATATAAAGTTGTTAATAAAATATTCATAAAATATTTTGGAATGCATTTTTAACCATAAGCTCTTAAAAATTATAAAATAAGCACATATTTTTTAGAAATTTAAGTTTGAAATTAATTAAATATTTGTGTTTTTGGAATTTTCATGTGTTAATTATTGTGCTAATTTGTAAGTACATTTAGTGATGTATTAAAATTCACTTGAGTTTTTATTACATTTAGTATAAAATGAATTCCGTGAATTACGTCATTTTATTGACTATATTAAACTTTTAATCATAAGTCATGGTTACTTTTAACAAATTTTATTTAGTAAACAATAAAAATAATTATGTAAATGTTGTTATTAATTAAATAGTAATGGCTCTTTGTAGCTATTAATATATATTAAGAAAGGAAGTTATAAAATGAAAAAACGTATCTTATCTTTGGCAGCTATATCATGCCTCATTCTGTCTTTGACAGCTTGTGGAGGAGGTAATGCATCTTCATCAGCTGCATCAGCATCAGCAAGTGCATCAGCTTCAGCAAGCACATCAGCTGTAACTTCAGCAGAGACATCAGCAGAAACTACTTCTACAGAAACAACTGACAGTGAAATGCCTACATTAGAAGACTATTTTGAGTCTGATATAATGCAAACTGCAATTGGCACAACTTTAGAGCAGTATGAAGCACAAGGTATAAGCGCTGCAGTATATGCTGAAGGCGATGAGCTTCACTACGACTTTACTATGAAAGATATTGAAACTACTGAGGAAAACAGAGCTACTTACGCAGATGCACTTAAGACAAGCATGGAAGCTAATGCTGCATCTTTCACAGACATAGCAGTTCAGGTAAAAGAAGCTGTTGCTAATGAAGTTATAGTTGTTGTGGTTAGCTACTATGACGGAGCAGGAAATGAAATCTATACTCAGTCATTTTCTTCAGCTGACGCAGAATAATTCTAAATGCTAATGGTGCCGTATTATACGGCACCATATTTTTATAGTATTAATTTGTAATATTCATATAACTGTTTTGAATTGAAATTTTATATATTTTCATTCAACAGAAAGCATATTATTCTACTTAATTTATAGTGTATTTTTTAATTTTTGCTTTTCCAAATAAATATAAATGTGTATTGATTTATGTCAATATTTCTGAATTATGTTTATAAAAATTATTTTCTCTTAATTATTTTAATAACTTAGTCGTATTAAATTTATACTTTCCCAAAATTTCAAAACGAATTATACAATTAAATTTTTAAGTGTTTTTGCTGCTGCGCTTATTGGGTGCTGTTTATCATACACCATGCATATATGCCGTTGAGGAATTTCTTCTTTTAAATTTATCCGAATAATTTGGTTTTGACTTATTGCCTCATTAGCCATTATTTCAGGTAAAAAAGCAAGTCCTAACTCACTTTTTACTAATGGTAAGATTTGGTCTGTAGTTGCTACTTCTATGTCTGGATTTAACTCGACCCCATTAGATATGAATAGTTGGTGATAAAACTTATATGTCGTTGTTTCTTTAGCAAGGCAAATTAAAGGATAGTTTTGCAAATCATTAAGCGACAGTACTTTATCTTTTAATGAGGTAAAAGTATTACCACCAACAAGAATATCATTAAATGGCTGTAGCTGTATTTCTTTTAAAGGCGGCTCAACATTTATAGGAGTTGAAACAACAGCAAAATCTATCTCTCCATTTTTAACAGAACGTACTGCTTGAGGCGTTGAGTGATTATATATCTTTAAACGAATGTGTGGATAATTCTTATGAAAGTATTTTAGTTTTTCAAGAAAATATATATTTAATGCAATTTCGCTTACTCCAACAGATATGCTGCCGTGTTCTAAACCAGAGTTGGCATTTAATTCAGATTCAGCTTTCTGTATCTGTGTAATTGCAGAAGCTACATGTGTGTAAAGCTGTTCCCCTTCGGGTGTAAGCTGTACTCCTCGGTTAGTACGTATAAAAAGTGTGCAGCCAACCTCATGTTCAAGGCAGTTCATAGCGCGTGTAACATTAGGCTGGCTGTTTCCTAAAGCATGGGCGGCCTTTGTTAAATTCTTATATTTTGCCACATAATAAAAAATTTTATAGTATTCAAAATTAACATTCATAAAATATATTCACCTCTATTGTTATATCAAATAATTATATCTATTATAACAATAATAGCTTTTACATATTGCTATGTACTTAGTATAATTGTTTTCAGTTCTTAAAACAAGCACATTAATTTGAGCTAAGCGGTGTTATATCAACTAAGAAGTATAATTTAAAACTAAAAAATGTTTTATACAGTAAAAGTAAAGAGGTAAATATAGAATGATTTCGGTTAATAAAAAATATAAAAAACCAACTATTAAGCACCGTTATAAAGGCCAAATGTCGGAATCATTTTTAACGGCTGCGTTTTTATCGCTTTCAGGTGGGTTACAGGACGCATACACTTATATTTTTCGAGGTAATGTATTCGCAAATGCACAAACCGGAAATATAGTTTTACTGAGCCAAAGTTTATACGAAAAAAACTGGGCTGTATCAATACATTACCTTATACCTTTGCTTTCTTTTGCATTTGGAATAGTTATAGCTCAATGGATTCGTGAGTCCTTTAAATATGCCCAAAGCTTACATTGGCGGCAGCTTGTGCTGTTATTTGAAATATTGTTGCTATTTATTGTAGGTTTTTTACCAGTTAAACTTAATATGTTTGCAAATGCGCTGGTCTCTTTTTCCTGTGCTATGCAAGTACAGGCATTTCAAAAAGTAACTGGTTATACGTTTTCAAGTACAATGTGTATTGGAAACATTCGCAATGCTATGGAATCGTTTTATATGTTTAAAAAATCACATGACCAAAAGCTGCTAAAAAAATCTATGCAATATTTAGAAATTATTTTATTGTTTGGTTTTGGTGCTGGTATTGGCAGACATTTTATTTCAAAATTCAGTTCTGGTACAATATGGATTTCATGCTTGCTTTTGTTGTTCTGTTTTTGCATAATGTTTATTCGTGAAGAAATTGAGGAACATCCTGAAATAATAGAAGATGAAAAAGCTATTTTAAATGATGTTAAAGATATAAAAAATAAAACTACAGCTGTTAAAAACATGATAAAAAATGATATAAAAAATGAGTCAGACCAACTTAAATAATAGTATTAGTTAAATTAATTCATAAATACAGCATTTGTTTTTCTCTCATATTTTCATATAAAAATAGCGCCTATGGTTTAATCCAAGGCGCTATATGCTTTATATATTTAGTTTAATATTGCTTAGAATATAATTTATTCTTCCACAGCGAAGTTTTCATTAGAAAATATAAATGCTGTCTTTACGCAATCAATAGCTATTACCATTGTATATGTGTCAGCTTTATATATCATTGAACTGCCGTTTTTCTTCACAATAACAGCTGTGTTACGCTTATCCTCGCTTGTCCAATATATTAAAAAGCTAAAATCGTCTTCTTCCTTAACAGCCCATTTTAAGCTTTCAAGAGGTTTAATAAAAAAATCATCATCACATTTGAAATGCTTCATTAGCTCTTTTTTCGATGTAATATAATTTTTCAAGAAATCCTTATTGTTAGACATTATTTTTCCTCCGATATTTATTATTAAAGCCTCTATGAGCCTACCTAATAATGGTACAATTTAAAGGAATTAATGTCAACATTTAATTGATGTATTTTTTTAGGTATTTTCCTGTATATGAGCGGTTATTTTGACAAATTTCTTCAGGTGTGCCTGTGCAAATAACCTCTCCTCCTCCGTCGCCGCCTTCAGGCCCTAAATCAATTATATAATCAGCAGTTTTAATAACGTCAAGGTTATGCTCTATTATTACAACTGTGTTTCCGCCTTCTGCCAATCTCTGCATTATATCGCAAAGTTTATGAACATCAGCCGCATGAAGTCCTGTTGTAGGTTCGTCTAAAATATACATTGTTTTACCAGTTGACTTACGGCTTAATTCTGTTGCCAGTTTAACCCTTTGAGCTTCACCGCCAGAAAGAGTTGTTGATGACTGTCCTAATTTAACATAAGAAAGGCCTACATCGTATAATGTTTGTAACTTTGATTTAAGCCTTGGGAGATTGCCGAAAAATTCCAAAGCTTCTTCAACAGTCATATCAAGAACATCGGAAATTGATTTGCCTTTGTATTTAACCTCAAGTGTTTCACGGTTGTAGCGTTTACCGCCGCATACCTCGCAAGGAACAAAAACATCAGGCAAAAAGTGCATTTCAATTTTTATTATTCCGTCCCCTCCGCATGCTTCACATCTTCCGCCTTTAATGTTAAAACTAAACCTGCCCTTTTGATAACCGCGCATTTTAGCTTCGTTTGTTTGGGCAAAAACATCTCTTATTAAATCAAAAAGACCTGTGTAAGTAGCTGGATTGCTTCTAGGTGTTCTGCCTATAGGTGATTGGTCAATATTTATTACTTTATCTAATTTATCTTCGCCTGTTATACCTTCACTTTTTCCCGGCTTAAGCTTTGCTCTGTTTAAATCTCGAGCTAACGATTTATAAAGTATCTCATTAACAAGTGTGCTTTTGCCTGAACCACTGACACCTGTTACACACGTAATAACACCTAAAGGAATATTAACATCTATATTTTTTAAGTTGTTTTCACTGGCTTTGTGTATTGTAATAAAAGCGTCTTTGTCTGGCTTACGTCTTTCTTTAGGAACAGGTATTTTTTTGCGTCCGCTTAAATAATCACCTGTAAGAGAGCCTTCGCATTTAAGCAAGTCTTCAACGTGGCCGCTGAACATAATGCGTCCGCCATTTTCCCCTGCATTAGGCCCAACATCTACAATATAATCACTTGCAAGCATTGTATCCTCATCATGCTCAACAACTATAAGTGAATTGCCTAAATCCCTAAGGTTTTTAAGCGTTCCAATAAGTTTGT
The DNA here is from genome assembly GCA_944377425.1 of uncultured Clostridia bacterium. GTDB lineage: Bacteria > Bacillota > Clostridia > Lachnospirales > Anaerotignaceae > Neoanaerotignum_A. Next base: position 2,493 of record CALWEX010000033.1, on the reverse strand, counting down.
CATTATCCCTTTGATGAAGGCCTATACTCGGTTCATCAAGTATATAAACAACTCCCACAAGCCCAGAGCCTATTTGGGTGGCAAGCCTTATTCTTTGTGCTTCACCGCCGGATAATGTACTTGCTGCTCTTGAAAGTGTAATATAATCTAAACCTACAGAAATAAGGAAACCTATTCTTGCATTTATCTCTTTAAGCACTTGACCTGCTATTATTTTTTCTCTGTCCGTAAGCTCAAGCTGAGCAAAAAACTTTTGAGATTCTTTAATAGGCATTTCACTTATTTGAGCAATATTCATGCCGTTTATAGTTACGGCAAGTATTTCCGGTTTCAGCCTTTTTCCATGGCAAACAGGGCATACAGTATTAGTCATGTATTCTTCATACTCTGAACGCATTGTTTCAGATGTTTCGCTATATCTTCTTTGAAGGTTGTTTACTATTCCTTCAAAATTATATTGGTAGCTTCCTGTACCTGTTGCATTTTTGTATACAATATTGACTTTCTCGCCTTTTGTACCGTAAAAAATAATATCTTTAACTTTCTGCGGCAAATCTTTAAAAGGTGTTTCAAGTGAAAAATTGTATTTTTCTGCAAGAGCTTCAAAAAGCACTCTGCTCATGCTCCCTGCGGAGCTTATTGAGTTAAATCCAATAGCGCATATAGCCCCCTGTAAAATGCTTAATTCTTCATTAGGCACTATAAGCTCCGGGTCAAACTTCATCTGCATACCTAAACCGGAACATTCCGGGCAGGCTCCGCTTGGATTATTAAACGAAAAACTTCTTGGTTCTATTTCACTTATATTAATGCCACAATGAGTACAAGCAAAATTCTGGCTGAATACAATATCTTCGTCTTTTTCAGGCAAATTAACTATAAGCATACCACCAGATAATGCCATAACGGTTTCAATTGATTCTGTAAGCCTTTTTTGCATGCCCTCTTTTATAACAAGTCTGTCAACTACAATTTCTATATTATGCTTTTTATTTTTTTCAAGTTTTATTTCTTCGCTTAAATCGTATATTATTCCGTCAACCCTTGCTCTTACATATCCGCCCTTTTTGGCATCTTCAAATATTTTTACATGCTCACCTTTTCTGCCTTTAACAACTGGAGCCAAAAGCTGAATTTTTGTCCTTTCTGGCATTTCTGTAATTTTATCAACTATCTGGTCAAGAGTTTGTTTTTTTACTTCGCGTCCGCATTTTGGACAATGCGGAACACCTATTCTTGAAAACAAAAGACGCATATAGTCATATATCTCTGTAACTGTTCCAACTGTTGAGCGTGGGTTATGGCTTGTTGTTTTTTGGTCTATTGAAATAGCTGGTGAAAGGCCTTCTATATAGTCCACATCTGGCTTATCCATTTGCCCTAAAAACTGTCTTGCATAAGAAGACAAGGACTCTACATATCTTCTTTGTCCTTCCGCAAATATAGTATCAAACGCAAGAGATGACTTGCCGGAGCCACTAACTCCTGTAAAAACAACAAGCTTATTTCTTGGTATCTCCAAGTCTATATTTTTTAAATTGTGTTCTCTCGCGCCTTTAATTATTATTTTGTCACTTTCCATTTTTACACCTCAAAATTAAGAATTAAGGCATTTTTTAAGCTCGAGTATTTTATCCCTAAGCTGTGCCGCTCTTTCAAATTGCAAATCTCTTGCGGCTGCCTTCATTTCTTTTTCAAGTTTTTTAATATTTTCTTTTAATTCGTCTATATTCATGCTTTCAGGCTCTTTTGTAAAACCAAAACTATCCTTTTCTTCTGTTGGTGTAGTAGCCTGAATTACATCATAAATTTTCTTTTCTATTGTTTTAGGAATAATTCCGTGTTCCTCATTATAGTTTTGTTGTATCTGCCGCCTTCGCTCTGTTTCCTCAATAGCAATGCGCATTGATTTTGTAATAACATCAGCATACATAATTACCATGCCTTCGGCATTTCTGGCCGCACGGCCAATAGTTTGTATAAGTGATGTTTCGGAGCGGAGAAATCCCTCTTTATCAGCGTCAAGTATTGCCACAAGAGAAACCTCCGGTATGTCAAGACCTTCTCTTAAAAGGTTAATTCCTACAAGAACATCAAAAACGTCCATTCTTAAATCTCTTATAATTTCTATTCTTTCAAGAGTGTCTATGTCTGAATGAAGGTATCTTACTCTTACTCCGGCTTCTCTAAGATAGTCCGTAAGTCTTTCGGCCATCTTTTTAGTAAGAGTTGTAACAAGAACTTTGTGTCCACCATCTACAGTAATATTTATCTCGTTTAATAAATCGTCTATTTGCCCGTTAACTGGTTTGATTGTAATAGCCGGGTCCAAAAGACCGGTAGGCCTTATAATCTGCTCTGCCATCTGCTGGCTGTGCTGTGCTTCATATTTTGAAGGTGTAGCAGAAACAAAGAGCATTTGATTTATTTTTTGCTCAAATTCCGAAAATTTAAGAGGTCTATTATCTAAAGCCGAAGGCAGTCTGAAACCAT
>CALWEX010000032.1 GCA_944377425.1 uncultured Clostridia bacterium | reverse complement strand
AATAATTAAGTTTTAAACGGCGTTTTTTATTAAACATAAAAAGCGCTGTTTTTTTATTGATAAATTTTGATTAAGTATAATTTAAAATTCATGTTGACATTAGTAAAAGAGCAAACTATAATAAATATACACCCACCCTGTGGGGGTGTATAAGAATGTAAAAACAGTTTATAATATATATAATTTGTTCGGAGGTGTGAGATGAAAAATAAATTCGACGTTACGGGCATGACTTGCAGTGCTTGCAGCGCTCATGTTGAAAAAAGCGTAAGCAAGGTAAACGGAGTTAAAACTGTAAACGTAAATCTTCTGCAAAATTCAATGACTGTTGAATACGATGAAGGAGTTACAGGCGTTGACGATATTGTTAAGGCAGTTGAAAGCGGCGGTTATGGCGCAAGACTTGCCGGAGAGAAAAAAACAGAAACAACAAATGCCAATATTGCTGATGATGAGGTAAAAAATACAAAATTCAGAATAAAAGTGTCTTTTTTATTTTTAATTCCGCTTTTTTACATTGCTATGGGTCATATGATGGGGGCACCCCTGCCGGGTATACTCTCTGACCATGAAAATGTAATGATTTACGCTTTAACGCAGCTTCTGCTTACAATTCCTGTTATGGTTGTAAACAAAAAATATTTTATAAATGGTTTTAAAAGTCTTTTTAACAGGGCTCCTAATATGGATACACTTGTTGCCATAGGCTCGGGAGCGTCGTTTTTATACAGTGTAATTTCTATGTATAAAATGGGCTATTATTTGGGTCATGGTAATATGGCGGCGGCTCATGGGGAAATGATGGAGCTGTATTTTGAGTCAGCGGCTATGATACTTACGCTTATTACTTTAGGCAAGTTTTTTGAGGCACGCTCTAAGGGCAGAACAAGCGAAGCCATAAACAAGCTTCTTAATTTAGCGCCTAAAAAAGCCATAGTAATAAGAAATGGTGTTGAAACTGAAATTGACACAAGCGATATTATTGTTGGTGATATAGTGCTTGTTAAGCCAGGAAGCTCAATACCGGCCGACGGTGTTGTTATAGAAGGCTCATCTTTTGTTGATGAATCTGCTATTACAGGAGAGAGCATACCGGTTGAGAAAAAAGAAGGCGACAGAGCAGTATGTGCCACAATTAACAAAAACGGAAGTTTTAAATTCAAAGCCGATAAAGTAGGTGAGGACACTACTTTAGCTCAGATTGTTCATTTGGTAGAAGAAGCCGGAGGTTCCAAAGCACCTATAGCAAAACTTGCCGATAAAGTTGCCGGTGTATTTGTACCGGTTGTTATAATTATTGCTATTGTTTCTGCCGTATTTTGGCTTATAACAGGTGCAGGTGTTAATTTTGCTGTTTCTATAGGTATTGCGGTACTTGTAATATCCTGCCCGTGTGCCCTTGGCCTTGCTACACCTACTGCTATTATGGTGGGAACAGGTAAAGGCGCTGAAAACGGCATACTTGTTAAATCAGCCGAAAGCCTTGAAACAGCCCATACAATAGATACCGTTGTTCTAGATAAAACAGGAACAGTTACAGAGGGACATCCGAAAGTTACAGACATAATTCTTTTTGGAAAAACGGACGAAAGCGAGTTTTTAAAAATAGCAGCTTCTGCTGAAAAAATGTCGGAGCACCCGGTTTCTGAGGCTATAATTCAAAAGGCGGAAGAAGAAAATATTTCTCTTTATGATATTAATGGTTTTGAGTCTGTTTCAGGCCGTGGCGTAAAGTGTGTTGTTAATTCGATTAATGTACTTGCGGGAAATGCTGCAATGATGAGCGAAAACGGAATTGATATATCAAAAGCCGAAAATACAGCAAAAGAGCTTTCTTCAAAGGGCAAAACACCGTTATACTTTGCTTTTAACGGCAAAATAGAAGGTATTATAGCTGTTGCCGATGTAGTTAAAAAAAGCAGTGCCGAAGCTGTTAAAGAATTTAAAAAAATGGGCATTGATGTTATAATGCTTACAGGCGACAATAAGCTGGCTGCCAAGGCTATAGCCGATGAAGTTGGAATTGAAAATGTAATAAGTGAAGTACTGCCTAAAGACAAAGAAGAAAAAGTTAGACTTCTTCAGGAAAAAGGCCGTAAGGTGGCTATGGTAGGCGACGGTATAAACGACGCTCCAGCTCTTGTTCGTGCCGATACAGGCATAGCAATAGGCGCCGGAACGGATATTGCCATTGAGTCAGCTGATATTGTACTTGTTAAAAACGATTTAATGGACGCTGTAGGCGCTATTCAGCTTAGCAAGGCAACTATTAGGAATATTAAAGAAAACTTGTTCTGGGCTTTTATATACAATATTATAGGCATACCTTTTGCCGCAGGTGTGTTTTATCCTTTTACAGGCATTAAGCTTAACCCTATGATAGGGGCTGCGGCAATGAGTTTAAGCTCTGTTTTTGTTGTTTCAAATGCTCTTAGGTTAAGAAGGTTTAAACCATCTTTTGCTAAGAATATTCAAAAAGACGCTGAAATACAAAATGAAACTGCAGCGTGCCCTATAAACTGCGCTTGCAGTGAAAATAATAATGATAGTATCGATATTAAGGAGGAATTTAAAATGGAAAAGAAAATGATTATTGAAGGTATGATGTGCCAGCACTGCTCAGGCAGAGTTGAAAAAGCTCTTAATGCAATAGACGGAGTAAACGCAAAGGTTGACCTTGAAGGAAAATGCGCTTATGTAACACTTAATAGTGATGTAGACGACAAAACACTTACAGATGCTGTTACAGAGGCTGGATACGAAGTAAAGGGTATAGAGTAATGAAGGCTGACCATGAGAAAGTATGCCGCCTTTTGAAAACTGCCAGAGGCCAGATTGACGGCATACTTAAAATGATTGATGACGACAGATACTGTGTTGATATTTCAAATCAGGTTATGGCAACTGAGGCGATACTTAAAAAAGTAAACCGCGAGATTTTAAAGGCACACATGAAGTGCTGTGTTAAAGACGCCTTTGAAACAGGCAATGAGGACGAAAAAGTTAACGAGCTTATAGACCTTATAGAAAAAATGTCGAAATAGAAAATTTATCACTTTTGGCAGTCCACTTTGCCAAAAAAAGCGATGAAATACTTAGTTTTTCTTGACAAACGGGCAATAAAATATTATAAATATTAGAGGCGCTTTAATTCCCAAAGGGATAAAGTAACTTGACTGAAGTTGTTAAGTGCGCGTAGGTTAGTTTGAATGTAAATTCAATCTGCTTTTGACACGCAGAAATGGCGGTCTATTATTTATTTTTATAAGGAGGAAGTTCGTTAATGAATAAATCAGAATTGATTGCTGCTGTAGTAGAGAAAACAGAACTCAGCAAGAAAGATGCGGAAAAAGCACTTAAAGCTTTTGAGGATGTTATTACAGAGGAACTTAAAAAAGGCGAGAAGGTTCAGCTTGTAGGCTTTGGAACATTTGAAGTTACAGAAAGAGCTGAAAGAATGGGCAGAAACCCTAAAACAAAAGAAACAATGGTTATTGCCGCTTCTAAAGCACCTAAATTTAAAGCAGGCAAAGCCCTTAAAGACGCTGTAAACGAATAATTAATATCTTCGGTCCGCAATAAAGCGGACCTTTTTTTATACCGGAGGCAAAATATGCGACTTGATAAATATTTAAAGGTTTCAAGAATAATAAAAAGAAGAACTATAGCAAACGAAGCCTGCGACGCCGGACGTGTTACTGTAAACGGAAAGGTTGCAAAGGCGTCGGTTGATGTAAAAATAAATGATATAATAGAAATACGTTTTGGCAGCAACACAACAAAGGTTAGAGTTTTAAGCCTTAACGAGAACCCACGCAAAGAAGAGGCTTCTTTAATGTATAAAAGTGAGGAATGATTCGTGGCTAAGTTTGAAAAAACATTTAAAGGCGGTTTTTCCCAAACACTTGATGCTATAGAAAAGGCCGTTATGGAAGGCCTTGTAGGTGACCCAAGGGTTATAGACAAAAAAGAATTTACTTTAGGTAATGCAAAGGCTTGCCTTGTGATTTATGACAGCTATTTCTTCCGCTGCTCCAACAGGGTAACACTTACGGTTTTTGTTACTGAGGAAAAGGGCTGTATAACGGTTTATGCTGTAGGCTCAGGCGGCGGACAAAGTATTTATAATGAAATGAGCTTTGGCGCAGAGAAAAAGTTTATATCAGTAGTTGAAAAAGCAATAAATGAAATAATATAAAAAATCCACACATTATTGAAATGAACCCAAAAAGTTAGACAATATTTTGAAGTAAAAATTGTTCAAGAAGCCATAAGGGCTTGTTTCCTGTAAAGAGCAGGTGACAAGCCCTTTAGCTTTGTCTTAATACGACTATTGTTGTA
>CALWEX010000031.1 GCA_944377425.1 uncultured Clostridia bacterium | reverse complement strand
ACTATCTTGACTATTACAACAATAGTCGTATTAAGACAAAGCTAAAGGGCTTGTCACCTGCTCTTTACAGGAAACAAGCCCTTATGGCTTCTTGAACAATTTTTACTTCAAAATATTGTCTAACTTTTTGTGTTCATTTCATATTCCCGGTCTTTTGAGCCTTTATTCAATATATTAAGTTATACTTTATTTGCAATTTAAACCATTTAACACAATCATAAAAAGCTTCTGTAATACAATTAAAACTTAGCAAAGAACAAGAAATTTGTTATATTTGCTTTAGTTAATAAAATATAAAAACCACAGCTATCACTTTAAACAATGATAACCATGGTTTTTAATTTTTATATCTTTACTATATCACTTATGCGTTGCTTTACTATTTATTCTTTCCAAAAACAAAGTATATTAATTCAAAATTTTCAAATTCTAACAATGTTATCTGTAATTAATCGCTTAATCTTTTGTGTATTACAAATTTAGTCAGCGTCGTCATAAATTATTGGAATCCCTGCAACTTTTGCAATTAATAAAAATTTTATAAAAAGGTAAGATAAAAGTTATTTAATAATGGTAAATATGACCATAAAAAAATCCTCATTTATAATTAGTTAACCAATTACCAAATGAGGATTTTTATTAATAAATTACTTTTTCTTATTTCCTTTTAAAGTACGTTTGATTTTATGCCAATATATACCTACAAATGCACCTGCCGCTATAAAAACACCTGCAACTACCTGTATTGCATAAGTCATAGTAGATGGATCCAAATAAGCAAATGCATATGTTGAAAATAACATCATAGAAAAAACAAAGAAATATAAAAACTTTAATACCTTTTTCAACTTAACTCTTCCTCTCATCATTAATGAAACAATCATAGCACATAGGCCCACAATTATTATCCAAATATTCAATAAATGTATTATAGTATAAAAATGTTACACTTTCAACTCTAAAATATTCGGAAATTTTTTGTGTACTAATATTTTCTGATAATAGTACTCTACTTGGCTGAACATATTGTTCACACCTGAAAAAACTTATTGGTGTTGGAATACATATATGAATTTGATTTACACCACAGGCTTTAAGAATATCACAAGTTATTCTTAAAGTAGTTCCAGTAAAAATAGCTTCATCAACTAAAGCTATGTTTTTACCTTTTAGAATATTTTTAACTGGCATTATTTTACTACGTATTATCTTTTCTCTAAGTCCTAAATCCATAATATTAAAACTTCTTGCAGTAGTTTCTGATTTAACTAATCCTTGCATATATGGTATACCAGTTTCTTCAGCTAAACCCATAGCATAAAACAAACCAGAACTAGGAACAGGTACTATATAATCCAACTCAGAAAGTATGTTCTTATCTATTTCTTTTCCTAATTTTTTTCCTAAATTATATCTAAACTCACCAATATTCACATTATTTATCTCATCTATAGGTTGACTTTTATAAATTAATTTAAACACACAATTCATTTGCTTTTTAACAATAAGTGCACCTTTATAAACATCACTAAATTCAAAAATATTATTATCAACACTATTTTTAAGTTTAACATGAAGTGGTCTATTTTTTAAATCAACATTATTCTTTTTATTTATTAGATTTTTATCATAACCAAATGCTCTTGCAATTTCCTTAGCCCAATTATATTTTGTAACGCCCTTTTGGCTTGACATATGAATAATTCCATTAAGTGGTAAACATTTTGCAATGGCCATTGCCACTTCATCAATCAAAACAGGGTACCTAATTTGTATATCATCTAAAAATAATTCTTTACCTTCTTTAAGATGCTTGACTACATTTGTAAAAAAAGTATCTTTGTCATCCTCACCATTGAATCCATAAATAATAGGAATACGTATAATAAGATGTTCTGGAACTTCCTCTTTTACTAAAATTTCAGATAATTGTTTTGTGTATCCATAATAATTTTTAGGTGAATAAACATCATTTATATTATATTCGCTACCTTTTTCACCATCAAAAACATAATCTGTAGAAATTAAAATTAGCTTTATATTATACTTTTTACAAATTTTGCATAAAATTCTTGTTGTCTCAACATTTATATCATATGCTAAATTCCTATCTTTTTCACATTTATCAGGATCTGCAATTGCCGCAGTATGAATGATAATATCAGGCCTATTCAAATATACAAAAGCATTTAAATCTTTTTCGTTCATCAAATCTATATTATGAAAATTTTTGAATAAAGATTTATTTTGTATACCAATGACTTCATAATCTCTACTTAAAATACTATATATCTTTTTACCTAATAACCCAGATGCACCTGTCAAAATAATTTTAAAATTTTTTATGTTAAAATTGTCTTTTGCTTTAACTAAATCATAATACGTATTTACTTCATCTATTCTTCCATCTATCAAAACACATTTAAATGGTAGCAAAGATAATAATTTATTTATAACAACTGTATACCAATTTCTCTTATTTTTATTATCCAAAAGTTCATCTTTAATATTTAGCATATATTCATGCGATAACTTCATAATGCTTAAATATGTTATATTACTATTTTTTATATGTTTTCCTATCTCTTTTACATTACCTTTACTATCTATTTCTATGCCTGTACTATTGTAACTACTTTTTGATTCTTTACCAAATAATAAATTTTTATAACTGTAACTTAATACTTTCTTAAAAACATCTTCTTCAAAAATAATATCTCCATCTAAAACCATTACATCATCTTTATCACAATTTTTGGATATATAGTCAAATGCTAATCCTAAACTATAAGCATTATCAGTACAATAATATTCATTATTAATAATGATATTTGCTTTGTTTCCAAACTCATTTATTACTTGTTCTGCACGATAACCTAAAACTATAAATATATTATTTTTTTGTATTCCATTCAAATTTAATATTTCAATTTGTCTTTCTAAAATAGACTTTCCACCAAAATCAAGTAAACATTTTGGTGTATCATCAGTTAATTTACCTAGGCGTTTACCTTGGCCTGCTGCCAAAATAATAATATTCACACTTTCACTCCCCTAAATTAAACATCTTCTTTGTTTCTTCATAATCTTCAACAAAGTCTATTTCATGCCATTTATATTTAGTAACTAAATTTTTAAATCTATGTTTCTTAAGTATAGCGGTTAATGGGGATGTATACCAAGTATGTTCATACTTCTCATTTAATAATTCAGTTAAAAAATCATTAATTACTACTTTAGAGAACTTAAATATACTTATATAAACAAAACCACTATTTTTTATATGCTTTCCTATTTCTTCAACATATCCATTCGAACTTAATTTGATACCAGTACTTTCACTTAAGTCATTTTCCTCTTTTGTCATTATTACGTTTTTTTCTTTTGAATTTAAAACTTCTTCAATAATTTTATTTTCGAACACCAAGTCACCATCAAGAACAATAACATCATCTTTAGGTATATTTTTTAATGCCAAACCTAAGCTGTATGAATTTTCTTTTTTGTCATATTCATTGTTGACTATTACATTTTCCATTTGATTTTCAAGTAATTCATGTGCATATCCAGCTAATATATATATATCAGCTCTGTTAATTCCACACTCATTTAAAATTCTAACCTGTCGTTCTATAATTGTTTCTTTACCTATTGTTAACAAGCACTTAGGTTTACCATTTGTATAGTTTTTTAATCGTTTTCCTTGTCCAGCAGCTAAAATTATAACTTTCATTATTCTTCCTCTTTTTCCTCTTTCTTTTTTTCTAAGGTATCGATAATGTATTGTCCACCAACTTTTCCACTTTTACCAAAATTGTAGAAATATTTGTCAACTATTTTTTGTATTATATCTCTATAGCTGTCTTTATTCTGTAATAATTGGTTAATCGAATCATTTATTCTTTCTAATTCATTTAAATCCAAAGAAATTCCAACTTTATTTCTTAAACTAATTTCTAACGGTTCTATGCCTAACTTGGTATAATTAGGATTCATAACTTTCATAGGTGTATTTATAAAGATTACAGGTTTTTTAGTAGAAAAAGCATATTCATAAGCAACTCCAGACCAATCACTTATCATAATATCAGCTTCAAATATAGATGTATTATTTGAAAAATCATCTTCTATAGTAATATTTTTCTTGTTATCAAGATTTAATTTCAAATCCTTAATTTTTGCTGGATATCTTTTTACATACTCAGGGTGAGGTCTAACAATAATCTCTTTATTTTCGTCACTAATATTATTAAGAATATCATAAATACAACTATCCATTATATTATCAGCTTGCCAAGAAGGAGCAATTAAAATTTTTATGTTTGAATGTTCCTTATTTTCATACTTTAAATATTCATTTGTTAAGTTTTCAAGCACACCATAACCGCATTTAATTAATTTTTTCGGTGGAAGTTTGTATACTTCTTCAATTTTTCTTACCTCATTATATACATGAGGCCCAACACAGAATATAGTATCGTAATTATCAACACATCCTTCTCGCATAGCCATGTGCATGCTTAAAGGGCCATGGAACATAAATACATACTCAACATCTTTTCGCACATATGAGCGCTTAATATGATAATTATCTAAATCCGGCATAGTCATTACAACCATGTCTGCATCCATTTTCATCATAAATGGTATCAAACGTTTGTCCCCTATATAATAAGGTACAATTCTTGGCTCATTTTTCTGGAATATAGCATCCTCTGGATCGCTAGTTACATAATGTATAACAATATCAGAATTCTTTAATATATAATCAATTGTATTTTCAAAATACTTATAAAATCCGCTTTTTTCGGAATAAAATACAAGCTGCTTTTCATCATCTTTAAAAAATCTTTTATAATCAGCTTTTTCCCTTATTTTATAAGGATTGCTTTTGGAAGATTTTTCTTCAGCTTTGCTTTCGGCCAAAGCTTTTTTACTTTCTTCCAAAGCTTCATAATCAATATATTTTTTAGGGCTTATAACCGCATTAAGAAGTAAAAGCTGCAAAATAGCAACAATATTTCCACACATCCAATAAAATCCAACTCCTGCTGGAACAAAAGCTCCAAGATAAAGTGAAAGACCTACTGAAAGTGCAGTCATACTTACTTGGCTTACCTTTCCCTGCTCAGACTGAAGCACCTGAATTTTATTTTGAACAACACAGAGAAGTAATGCTGTAAGACCAGCTACGATAGGTACCAAGTAATATATTCCGCCTGTTGTAACAGGCACATTAGCAAGATTAAAACCTAAAAAATTCGTATTTATACTCTGAATATTTGCAATTATTTCGTTAATATTGCTATTCGGAAACTGGCTTTGAAGCTCAGCAAATTTAGGTACAAAATCCATATGGTTAAGTGCCTCAATAACAGCCAACTGAATTGAACCTGTTTCAGGATTTATTCCAGTAAGTTCAACAGTTTTATTAACAAAAGCTGTTATAATATCAGAATTGAGATGAAGAAGATGTTTTAAAGGTTTGTATATAACATCAACAACTCCCATTAAAAGACCAAGCTGTATAAATAATGGCAGTATGCCTGCCATTGGGCTGTACTTTTCTTTTTTATAAAGCTCAAATTGCTTTTCTGATATTATTTCACTATCACCAGCATACCTTGCTTTTATAAAGTTAATTTCCGGCTGAAGCTTGACCATTTTTATTGAGTTTTTGTGAACCCAAATAGATACTGGAAGCAATATAATACGTGTAATTACAGTAAATATAACTATGGATAACCAATAGTTTTTTAATATACTATAGCAAAAATACATTATATGGCCTAGGACAGTTCCAGGTGCCGAAATAATAGTGCTCATATAAAACCTCTCATTTATTATAATAGTTTATGTTGTATATTTATTTATTTTTGAGTTTTGTTACAATTTACTTTTTACATTTCTTTAACTACTTAATATTAATTATATCTGAACATTTCATTGTACCATTATTATCTATGCATATAGCGTAACCTACTGGCTTATCTGTATCATCTACAGGTATTGATGCAGAAAATCCACTATAAAAATAATTATCATTATCATAAAGATTTGAAACATCCATCCTTGTACTTTCACTACAAGTAAATAGTTTATAATTATTATCTTTATATAATAAATAAACATATACATCTTGATTATCAGCATTTAATCCATCTATAAATGCCCATCCATCAATATTTAATAAACCATCAGCATAACTGATATTCTCTGAATGCTTCAAGTTCTCATCATACTCAAAACTTAAACTATCATTTGTTTCATATGATGTTATTTCCTTAAATTCATCTTTTGATTTTATAATCTGTTTTCCGGTTTTTATTATACCATAATTATCTTCATTTTCCCAAACATACAAATATATATCATAAATTCCATCAGACACTCCTAAAGTTGAACCTTTAGTCTCTATTCCGTTTATCATAGATGGAATTTTTTTGTCAGGAAAAGCACTTCTTACATCTCTTCTTTCTACAGCGCTTGTTTCTAACGCATACGATTTTTTATTGTTAGATAATATTACAGTAATTTTTTTATCTGGATTATCATTTTCAGTTTCGCAAAAAGCCCAACCATTTATATACAAAGATTCTTGCATATCTTCATATGTTTCCAATGAACCTACTGCTGTATACACTTTAGAATTACTATCATATTTATCTAAATCCGTAGCCACATATTTAGAATCAGTGTCTATAAACATAAGAATAATATTATTTGCAAAAATAAGCAAAAGGATAAATACAAGAACAAATAATATATATATTTTTTTATTTTTATTCTTCATCATTCAACCACCTCCAAATCAGGCAAATCCAAGTTAAATAATTTTGAATATATCGTTCTTAATGTATTTACTCCTGATTTTCCTTTAATCTCATCTAAAGGCTGACCCATATAATAAACTGCGTTAAAAATATGCACTTTATCTTCATTTGCTATTCCAGACATATATCTTGCGCTATGGTCTGACTGAAGTATAATTACAGATTCAGGATCATACTCCACTATTTTTTCTACCATAGTTGATATTTTATTAGTTACATATATATATTGATTTAAATAGAACTGCTTGTCTTCCCAATTATAATAGTTTTTTGGATTTGTCATAGTTCCATCTGCATTAAATAAAAACGGTTCATGAGGTGTTGGTAAATATATAAAATTATATGTTTGATCATTTTGATTAAAATTATTTTTATCTTCAAAATAATCAAAAACCTCATTAATCTCTGTTGCTAACTGTGTTTTATCATCTGACAGCAATGGATATAAAACTGTATTTTCAATTATTAAATCATTTATTGAACTTCCTTCTACAGTGATTGCTGATAGATTGTTACCATTATTTGAGTCATTAACCATTCCAAAATAGTCTAAATGATTACCTACACTAAAACCATTTATATCATATCCAAGTTCTGACATTAAGTTCTTTGTTCTATTATTTTTCCTAACTTCTAACCTCTTATTTGATGGATCTTCATCTGTAACAACATAATCATAGTTCATATAATTTGCTGTAACTGTAATAGTTTCAAAACTTTTATTTTCTGAGTTTTCAGAAACTGTAAATCCTAAATCTTCTAATTTATTATAAAATGCTGAATTATCATAATCATAATATTTTTGAACTACATCGTTTGCCGAAAATTCATCAAATATAAAATAATAAATATTAGGTAATTTTTCGTTACTATAATTAATATTTTGGACATTGTCAGGCTCTGTATTTACTACATTCACTTTTTTTATTATATTAGGTACAGCTAAAATAAAATTAAAAACTATTAATCCTGATAAAACAAGTGTTAAAACCAATTGTATACTTCTTATTGTTGAATCTGAACTAAATTTATATATTATATATAAAATATGCACAATTATAAACAATACAATAGCCAATACATGCCAATATCTTAAATGGATTGGAAGCAATTTAATGACATACTCAAATATTTTAAAATTGCTTAAAATAAAGACAATAATTGATGCATTAAAAGATGCCTTAACAATGTTTCTTTTGTATATAAAGAATCCAGCAAATATTATTAATGTAACGGAAAAAAATATCAAACAAAATTTAAATATATCATAAAAATAAGCTTCTTCTGCATTAGAAAGATATAGAAAAAGCGGCATATAAAACGATGAAACTATCATCATTAAAACTGGAAAAAACAAAGATTTTAAACTATTATTATTCACATTTCCAATACTCATATAAAATCACCTTCATTTAAAATAACATTAAAAATCTTAATTAAATCTTCACTTTAACATTTTTACATTATTGTTCTATTTCTTTAAAAATACTTTATCTAATTTAGTAGATATATACCCAAAAATAAAACTAAGGCACATTATCAAAACCGAAAATGCAAAATAATTTAGTGAAACTGCCCATTGAGAAAATTCTAAAACTTTTCTTGTTATAACTAAATGCCATAAATATATTCCATAGTTATTTCGTGCAACCCAATGTAACGGAATAACAAGCCTGTTAGTTATTTGTTTAATCATACATGCAGAATATATCATAACACTGCATAAAATAGCAGAAATAAAATGCCATATATATGAAAAGAAAGTATCATAATATATTCCTGTTTTATATCCTTTATATGCCCAATATAAAAGCACCACAACAGATACTAAAAAGATAATGCCTGAAATTAGATCGCTATTTATTTTTTTCTTTTTCATAAAATATGCTGCAAGCATTCCAACTATAAAATTATCTAATGCAGAATATATTTGCCTTCCATAAACAAAATATATAATCGGATTGCTGTTTTCTGAATTAGGAAGGATATAATGATAAATAGAAGCTTTTATAAATAAACTAACAATGCACAAAAGTATCGGAAAACAAATACTCTTTTTTTGCAATTTAAATATAAAAAATGATAAAATATAAAATTGCATAAGTACACCCATAGTCCATAAAACCACATTTATAGTTCCAGACCACGATGGACTTAGGGAATGAAAAAACAATACATGTGAAATTATCTGCATAATATAAGCTGGATTAATATACACTGCACTGTCTGTCAATACCAAAAGGATAAACAAACAAATATAGTATTGTGGAGCAAGTTTCTTCCACCTTCCAAAAATAAATTTTGTATATGTTAACTCACTATTTTTTTTTGCATCCAACAAACTATATATCCCAAATCCAGATATAACAAAAAACATAATTACGCCTATTTCTCCACCCATACCTATTAGGCTGCTGATAACAGAATTAGGAATATTTTTTCCAGATACAATATAAAAATGATAGAGCATAACGTATAAAATAGCACAAGCTCTCAAAACCTCAACATTCTTATTTCTTTCCATAAAACTTATTCATCCTTATTAATTATTTATTAATTCATCGTAACCTATATTATCAAGATTTTTCAAGATTAATTTGATACTTTTAATTTTTTTGTTGCAAAATTCCATATTACACTCAAATCCACTGAACAGATATTTGTTGTCTTTAAAATAATCCGCAACATCGCCTCGAGCAAAACTTTTAGCTTTATATTGCTCTTTTTCACCGTCTTGCAATTCTCTTTCAATATAAAATTCTGTGTTATAGCTATCTAAGCCTTTAATAAATGCCCAGCCAGTAATTCGTTTGTCTGTCATTGATTCAATATTAAAACTAATATCATTTTTAATGCTTGTACTCATATAAGATGCAAAATCTTCATTGCTACATATAATTTTTTCACTAAATCTTTCTCTTTTCCAAGTAATTCCTTCTTTAATAATCTTTGCCGGATTACCAGCAGCAATTACATTATTAGGTATATTTTTTACAACCAATGAACATGAACCTATAACAGAATTATCACCTATAGAACAGTTTTTTAAAATAATAGAGTTCATTCCTACCCAAACATGAGCACCAAGACTTACACCTGATGAATTGTTTATTCGTTTACCCGTTTGTAAATCAATTATTGAGTGGAAGTCACTTGCTACAATGCCTCCACCCATAGCAAACATACAATCTTTGCCGATATTTACATAATTGTAATCATCAGCTGCTGTTATATAGTTATTTTCGAATGTGGTATTTTCATCTATTTTAATATTTATAAAAGAATCTGTTATATTAATATAAAGCTGATCTTTAACGATAACACCTTTTTCTATTATTACAGTGTTGTTATTTCCTTCAATTTTAACGTTCAAAAGATTAATATTAACATTTTCAGATATAGAAACCTTGTTATTACCGCCAGTCAACATAAATCTGCACTTTTTATATATTTCATCTGAGCAAGTAATAATATTATTGTTTTCTAACTCTACCATATTAAACTCCTTACAAGTTTTATCATAATTATATATAATTAGTTTCCTCCTATCTTTTTATAAACTTTATAACCAAACAGAAGCATTGCCTTTGCCTGTTTTTTTAATGGCAATCTCTTTTTAGACATAAAATTAAACATTTTATACCCGATAGATGAATATATTGAATTAAGTGTCGTTTCAAGTTCATTTATCCGCTTATTAAGATCATCATTCACACCAATTGATTTAGTGAAATTTGCACATATTGCATAAGCATTATATACCTTTATCCTGTCATAGTCAAACTCCTTATTATTTGAACTTACAGATCTATTGTACAATATTTCATATTCATTAATCATACTTCGAATTGATTTATGAACAAAGCTGTCTAAATTTTTCTTAACTCTTTCATATCCAATATTATCACCAAGTATTTCTTCAATTTTATTAATCACTTCATCTGCGCTAACATCATACGGTACAAGCCACCCATATTCACCATCTTTAATACGTTCACCAAGTGCTCCTATATCAGTTGCTAAGACAGGTATTTGGGAAATAAGAGCTTCTGAAAGAGTATAGCAAAATGTTTCAGGCCAAATAGGCAATATACATACAAGGTCAATTAAATTATCGTTAAGTAGTTTAATTATCTCATTTCTGTCATACCAACTTGTTTTTCTTAAATTCTTTTTATCTAATGTAAAAAGTTCGGCATCACCTATACCTCCGAATATATACCAATCATATTTATCATCAGCTTTTTTTATAATTTGATATGCAAGCTGACTTCCCTTAGCTTCATTTAACCCACCTATAAAAGCAATTCTCTTTTTATTTTTTTCATAATTTATATATCCATTAATTTCAATAATATTACTATAATAGCTTATATTATTATTATTTATTACAATCTGAATTTTAAGAATTCCACTTTCAAAACTGTTATCAGGTAAAAATACAAAAAAACCACTATTAAGGTATTTGTTGTCCTGTGTTACCTTAGCAACATCAGGTCTTGCATTTTTTAATGCTTTAAAACTCTGAATTTTACCATTTTTGTCTTGAATAATCAAAGATATGTCGCAATACAAACTATCAATACCTTTTACAAATGCCCAACCATTTATATTATTTCCGTTTCTAAAACAATTTTCTATCCTAAATTCTATTTTTCCGTTGATTTCTTTGCCAAATGATTTTAACTGTTCTTCAGATACATCTGCACCATGATAAATTACCTTAATCTTTTCTCTTAATTCAGGATAATATTCAGCATAAATATCTTTCGCTGACTGTGAAGGAGCTATTAGCAAATCGCATATTTCAAGTGCTTCTTTGCATTTTTTTCTCCAACAACTAATATAATCAATGTTGTTAGAATAATTAAGGCTTGAAGAAATGCATTTGCTACATTCAGCTTTTCTACCAACACAATACCTTTTGCCCATTTCAAGCAATTTAATCTCAGGACAAATAAAATAATAATCATGTAAAGTAGCAAAAATCGGTATATTCATTTGTTTAGCTTCATAGAATATATCAAAAGATATATCTAGAACATGATGAACATGAACCAAATCTATATAAAATGCCGCTAATATATTTCTGAATATCTCAGCAATATTAGAATCAAAAAACTGATAATAATCTTTTTTATTTCCTATAAAGAATTTAAACGACACAGAATCTTTATCTGTATATGCTGTAAGTCTTAAATAGTCTCTGTCTCTTGCAGCAACAAAAATATTATACTCATTACGAAGGCCTTGCATTAAATCTTTCACATGAAACTGTGTTCCGCCAATATTATCAGAAGCATCTTTTCTAAAATCCCTTTGGAGTACATATAATATATTTTTTCTTCCATTTTTTAGTTTGGCATAAAATTCTATATTATCTCTAAGGTATTTATGCGGATTTGTATTTACATATTCTAAGTTTTTTTGTACTTGCTTTGGATATCTTTGAAGCAAAATTTTTTCATGTTCATTTATTAACTTCTTCTTTTCTTCGCTTAAAAAAGATACTGTTCCGCTGTGATAAATATACGTATTATCACAAAGAACTTGATAATATCCAAGCTGTTCAGCACGAAAACAAAAATCATTTTCTTCTCCGTATCCTTTTTGAAAAGTTTCTTTATCAAAAACTCCAACTGCATCAATTACTTCTCGTTTTATAAACATACAAAATCCAACAGCTACAGTTATCCTAGGATACTCCTTTATACTACATCTTTCTATAATTTCAGCATACTCATCTATTGTAAGATTGTTTGGAACAACATTTTCTTCACAAAAATTAGGAACTGAACAAAGAGTAGCATTGTTTGAAAAAGGTGTAACCGTACCAATAGCTTTATCAGAGTAAGCACATTCAACTATTTTTTCAATCCAGTTTTTTGTTACTATAGTGTCTGTATTAAGCAACAAAACATCCCTTTTAGAATATGTAATTCCTTTGTTTATACTGCCTGAAAAACCAAGATTTACTTGGTTTTCAATCAATATAAAACCCTCATCTTCTGTTATTCCTTTAAGATAAGGTATAATATTTGAATCCGGGCTTTTATCATCTATGAATATTACTCTATTTTTATTTAAATCTGTATACTTTTTAATGCTGTCAACACAAAGCTTTAAATCTTCCAAAGCATTGTAAACTGGAATTATGATATCTACTCCCTCATGTTTAAACACAACAATTCCTCCATTGTTAACTGAAAATATTTTTTATTTTTCTTAACCTACAAGTAATTTTCCATGACCTTGAAGTATATATATTTTCTAACTCTTTTTTTAAAATTTCATTTTCAATACTTATATCGCTTACTTTATTTTTTAATTCTTTTGTTTTAGTATTCAAATTTTCTACATTGCTTTTTAAATTTTCATTTATATTTTTTAACTCATTATTATAATCATTTAACTCATTCTTCTCGTTTTTTAACCTTTCATTCTCTAAACTTTTACTTTCACTCTCTAATTTTAATTTTTCAAAGTCATCCTTTAAAACAGAATCCATATATATCAAATCTTGATTTTCCGTAGTTATTAATTCTAATTTATTTTTTAATTCTTTTTCTTTGTTCTCATGTTCTCTGACTCTATCTTCAATGTATCCTAAATAGCCCCACCAATCGATTATATAGCCTTCAACATTATCAATATTTTTATCAGCGTATAGAACAGTATTAAATAATATAACCACTTTTTCAGCTCTAAAATTATCTGGAACATCAAATACAAACATTGGACTTCTAGTAAAACAAAAACAATTATTTTTTATCTTTGTTCCATTATTTTTATACTGATTAATTACTATTTCTTTTTCAGACGAGAATAATTTAATATGAACATTTTCTAATATACATTTGTTATAAAACATATCTATCCTTAAAACTTTCGGGCATATATCAGATATATTAAACTCAACCGAATTTTCATTGTTTTTTATATACTTATAAAGTATATTGTCCTCATTAAAAAAGCTTTCTTTATTTTCCTTATAATAAATTTTTATAATTCTTTTAGTCGTATCCAATGGTTCATATTTAATTTCATCTTCTTTCCCAGATGTTTTTAAAATATATAAAAACTGGAATACTTCCGCAAGATATCTATTTTTAAGTATATCTTGCAATTTTATATTTACATCATCGTAAGTATTTTTAATCTCATTACTGCCTACAGGTATTTGTATAACATGTTTTTTAACTGCACATAACCCACAATCTCTTACTAAATTGTTTAATGTCCATTCAGTAAAAAGGCGTATATGAGTATTATCCAAAATTCCCAATTCATTATATTTAACTTTGTTATTTATCAAATCAATCAATACTGAATTGTGAGCCATATTAGGAACAGATATTATAATTGAACCATCTTTATTTAAAAGTTCTTTAACTCTTAATAAAACTTTTTCAGGATTTCTTAAATGTTCCAAAACATCTAAAATCACAATATAGTCATATCTGTTGTTTTGATAATTATCAAACCAGTTATCTTTCTCGACATCTCCTAATTCTGGACCAAGCATATAATTTCTTGAATATTGTTTAGCCTGATTTCCAGCATCTTCATCAAGTTCAATTATATCTACTGAACAATTTTTTTCTTCTTTTAAATGTTTTGTTAAATTACCATTTGAACATCCTATTTCTAAAACATCTGAATGAGGCTTAATGGCATCAAAAGCTATACTTGTTGTAGTTCCTTTATGAATATCATAACCATAATCATATTTGTTCATAAATATCACTGTCCTATAATATTTTTTCTATGTCCATATCAACAATAAGCATTTTAGGTTTTTGTTTTTTAGATAAAATAATATCTATCTGAGGATCTGTATTATCAAAGTAAATACTTGTAATATGATTATTTTTATTAGAAAGAATACTGCCGTTTATAGGTTTAAATTCAACAGTATTTCCATTTTCATCAGCTATATTAATATTTTTTATAAAACATTTGCTTCTTTCAATAGGATCAAGTCTTACAGAAATAACTTCTTCTGGTATTTCAAATTTACATGTAATTACACCGTTTTCATTTAAACTCATATTTTTATCATATAAAGTGTTTTCTTCAGAGTATCCATACCCTTTATTAATATATATATGAGGTGAAACAAAAAGGTGTTTGTTTGTAGGCTTTTTATAACCATATAAAAAATATTTATCTTGATTAACTAAATAATATGCTTTACTTTTATAACATGTTTCACACTCTTTAACACTTTCTCTAACATTCTCAATTTCTTCTACAGTTTTAAATTCAAATAAAGAACCAAGGCTATTATTAGATGTCAAAAATGCACAAGGCAAAATATTAAGATATTCATCTAATATTAATGAATTTTTTTGCTTACAAATATATTTTTCATCAAATTTTTCATTTAAATCATCAAAAATACCAAGCATTAACTCTTGAGATGCTTCTTTCATAATTTTGTAATCCATTTTATTTAATAAGAAATCATTAAAATATTTAAAATCTGCAAGATAAGCTACATGAGGTATGAATGTAATTTTATTTTCTTCACAGAATTTTTCAGCCAGTTCTATTTCACCTATATTAAACTGATAAACATGAAAATTCATTACTATTTTATACTCGTAACCGCAATTTCTTAAATGGTCTGACATTTTTTTTATATTGCTTACAACATGATTAAAATCAAGCCCATGTATTTTTTTATAGCTTTTTTCTGTAAAACCTGAAATTGAAATGCATAGGTCATCTAAGTATTCTATATTTTCATTATCTAAATATTTTAAAACAGATGCATTTGTTGACAATCTATAATGAATTTTTCTTTTGCTAACTTCTGAACATATTTCGTTTAATTGATTGTTAAGGAAAGGCTCTCCCCAACTGAAAAGCTCCAATTGTCCGTTTTCTTTATCAAAAAAATTGTTTTCTAATATATAATCTATAGCCTTTATAAAATCATCTTTACTTAATACTCCACCATTCTTGATGTTATTTATATTTTTTATTCCTGTGGTGCAGTATTTGCATTTAGCATTGCAGATTCCAGATATTTCAACTACAAGATGTTTATACTTTTTCATAAAATTAATACCTCTCATTTTATCAGCTAAACATTATACTATAAAAACTATTATTTCTATAATTCTCCATTTTTTTACAAGTTATTATTTATAACAATATAATTAACAACAAAAAACATAACTTGCTTTCGGTATTTCAAAATCTGTATATTTAATCAACTTTATATTTTATTGTTAACTTTATACTCAAATAAATTCAAATTCATTTATCTTTTCCATATTAATCTCAAATTCAGTACTTACTATCGAAAGATTATAACCTTTTCTTTCAATTTCAACTTCTGTGGCACCATGTATCCATGTGTGTGCTATATGATTTTCCTGTGTACCTGATGATAGAGCTGCAGTAATAAGATATTTTCCTGACTCTATAAGAGGCATTTCAAAAGAAAAGTCTATTTTTAAAACTTCTCCCTTTTTTGCAGAAAAGTTTTTCTTTTCGTAATTATGGGCATATGTATTTTCTGATAAGACATAAAGCCCTTTAACATTTTCAAATAGTATGCCAAGAATTAAATCATCAAAGTTTCTTTCAAATTTACAAACAACTGATACTGTATATCTTTTTTTACACTTAATATTTGATGTCATTACCCCATTGCTGTCAGTAACATATACTGATAATATTTTAGCTTTTTCTGAAATTATATTATCCTCATGTTCAATTAATTTAGGAATAAAAATTTTTTTACTTATAGTATTTTCAACAGATACTTTATTTTTAATTTCAGCTTTATGTTCCTCATTAAATTTATTTTGTTTTTCATATTGCATGTTAAAGTAAGCTTTACATACTTCCATACACTCGCCAAACATTATCTGCTCGCCTTTTTCAATCCATAAAACTCTTGAGCACATTTGTTTAATACTTGAAAGGTCATGAGATACAAAAAGTATAGTTACTCCCTTTTCACGCAATTCTTCAAATTTTCTGAAACATTTATTCTGAAAAAATACATCGCCTACACTTAAAGCTTCATCAACTATAAGTATGTCAGGCTCTACATTAATAGCCACTGCAAAAGCAAGTCTTGCAAACATTCCACTTGAATACATCTTAACAGGCTGATTTATAAAATCTCCTATTTCAGCAAAACTTATTATATTATTAATTTTTGCGTCCATTTCTTCTCTGCTGTAGCCAACCATCATACCATTTAAATATATATTTTCAACCCCTGTATATTCTGGATTAAATCCGGCACCTAATTCAAGCAAAGCTGAAACTTTTCCTATCACACTAATCTTCCCGCTAGTTGCCTGTAAAACACTTGTAATAATCTTAAGAAGTGTTGATTTTCCAGAGCCGTTAGAGCCAATTATACCAACTGTTTCACCCTGTTCCACATCAAAAGAAATACCTTTGAGTGCAAAAAATTCTTTATGATAACTCTTTTTTGTTATACTTAATGCTTCTTTAAGCCTGTCTACAGGTTTTTCATACAAGTTATAAACTTTGCATAAATTATCTATTTGAATTGCTTTATCCATATAAACAAATTCTCCTTAAAATATCTTTTAAAGAACATCAGCAAAATGATTCTTTAATCTTTTAAAAATCAAAGTGCCTGCTATAAGCAGTATTCCTGCAATTACCCAGAAATAAATTGTCTGGAAATATTTATTCCAAAACCAAATACCTGTATTACAAAAAACGTCTCTGTAGCCATCTATAATATAAAACATTGGATTAAGTTTAACTATCCATTGAAATTTATCAGGCACTATTGAATATGGCCATACAATAGGCGTTGCCCACATTCCTATTTGAAGGAAAATATTTATAAGCTGTCCAAAATCTCTAAAAAATACAGTTATAGCCGAAGTGAAAAAAGAAATAGCCGTAACAAGTATAAACATGCAAGCTACGTAATAGAATAACTGCAATATTTCAAGTTTTGGTATCGTACCGTAAACTATACATAATATGAATATAAACGCCAAAAACACAATATGAACAAAAAAAGATGAAATTACTTTTACTACAGGCAGTATACTAATTTTAAAAATAACCTTTTTTACCAGATAGCTGTATTCTATAAAACAATTAGATGCGTTATTAATTGCTTCTGAAAAAAACAGCCATGGAACCATGCCCGAAATAAACCAAATAATATATGGTACATTTTCAACAGGAGAAGTTGACTTTAATCCAAACTGAAATACAGCCCAATATACCAATATTGTAACTATAGGCTGTATAAAAGCCCAAACAATACCTAATGCTGATCCAGCATACTTAGTTTTAAAGTCATTCTTAGATAGATTCCAAATTAAGTGCTTATTTGTCAGAAGCTCTTTAACAAGAGCATATACAAACTTTCTTTTTATGGCTAAAATAATAAAAACTAAATCAAATATACAACAAATGCCAATTTTTAAAGTATCATTCAATTTGTTTTGATATTTAAATATACTGTTGTATTCCTGTTGTGTTATTTCATATACAGCAAACGGATCTGAAAAATCAGTTTCAACATAAAAATAATTTTCATCTAAAATATCATTTTCGGAGTTTTCAAAATTTTTACCCTGCATTAACCTCTTTAAATCGATATTAAACCTTTTACCATTTACAAGCATAGAAAGTTTTGATACTTTTGTTTTGTTGCCTATATTTCCACCTAAGTCAAGCCTGAAATATTTCCAACTTGTATTCCAATTTATACTGTAAGCTTGTGCCCCTCTGTCAGCTGAATAAGGAAAGTAAAAAGATTTATCCTCACTCCATGTTCCGTCTTCGCTTACAAATACTTGAAAAACATCATCTTGGTTATTTTCAATTTCAAAGCTTAATTTTATATCATTGTAATTTATTGAACATACTTCTACCACTAAAAAATTACTGAATACAATTAAAAAAATAAATAAAAAAATTTTAATCAATCTTTTTTTATACATACTTGAACCTGCCTACACTATAATTAAAAATACACCTTTAGAATTCTAAATTCTTTAAGTAGTTATCAACCGCATTTTTCCAATTAGGAAGTCTTTTAAAACCAGCATCATCAAGGCTTTTTTTGCTTAGTCTTGAATTTAAAGGCCTTTTAGCTTTAGCAGGATATTCTTCTGTTTTAATTGGTTTTACACAAGTAGAATATCCAGCAATTCTAAACACCTCTTTAGCTAAATCCGCCCAAGAGCAATATTCCTCGTTTGTAGCATGATATACTCCATACTTATCAGTTACAACCATATCACAAAGCAGCTTAGCCAAATCTTTTGTATACGTAGGCGAACCTATTTGATCACTAACTACATTTACTTCTTTCCTTTCTTTTCCAATTCTAAGCATTGTCTTTATAAAATTATTTCCATTTTTTCCAAAAACCCAAGAAACTCTTACAATAAAATATTTTTCTAAAATACTTTTAACGTAGTTTTCGCCTTTAAGTTTTGTCTTGCCATAAACACCTAATGGTCCAGTCTTATCGTCAATTTCATAAGCCTGTTCACCTGAACCGGGAAAAACATAATCAGTACTTATATACATCATTTTAGCATCAATTTCTTTACAGGCTTCAGCAATAAATTTTGTTCCAAATACATTAACTTTTTCGCACAATTCAGGCTCATCTTCCGCTTTATCAACTGCTGTATATGCCGCACAATGAATAACAGCTTCAGGTAATATATTTTTTATAAAGCTTTTAGTTTTTTGTTCATCTGTAATATCAAACTCTGACCTTCCAGCACCAATACAATCAATATTTCTGTTTTTCAGCTCTTTTATTACATCATAACCAAGCTGTCCATTTATGCCAGTTACCAGTATCATAATATCCTCCATAAAGTAATAATAATATTTTTATTAATTGTATTTAGTTTATACGCTTTATTTTTTACAATTAGCAAAGCAAAATTTGTGCCACTACTCTAAAAAATCCATTTTTAAAAGTTTTATATTTTAAAAACACATTTAACTTTTTTAATTTTGCTGAATGGCTTAATTTAGAATATTCTTTAAGTAAGTTTTTTTGCTCATATGACAACATGGAATTATAAGTACATAAAAATGTTTCTGACTGTTTATACGTTTCGTAAATTGCTTTTTTTATACACTGTGTTTTTGTAGCATAATTTAAAATAAATTTTAAAGACTTCATATTGCGAGCACCAACCGAGTTATCACCATGCTGCCTATAAAGCACCGTATGTTCATCACAATGATTTACTACACCAAAAGCTGATGCAATTAATGCTATCCACCAATCATGCATAACTATAAATCCATTTGGATATAAAATTAACTTAGCTAATGCTTTATTATATATAACAGTACAACCTGTAACTATATTTTGAATAATCAAATTATTAAGTTTTGTTTTATTATAGTTTGCACATAGGTAATTTTTAGAAGAATTTGATATTTCATTTAAGCTAGCATCTACAACTTTTAAATCGGTGTGAATAAGAATAGGTGTTTCTTTTCCATATCTGTTTTCAAATTCAAGCATCTTTTTAAGAGTTATTTCTATTTTATTTGGTATCCATATATCATCCTGATCACAAAGCATTACATACTTATCTTTATGTTCTGTCATCATATTAATAAAATTATATTTTGCATTACCAGAATTTTTATCATTCTTTGTAACCTTAATTTTATCAGGATACTTTTTTTCATACTCTTTAGCAATTTTAAACGTATTGTCTGTTGAGCAGTCATCATTAATATATAAACAAAAATTTTTCTCTGTTTGATTTAATATAGATTCTATCTGTTCAGCTATATACTTTTCTCCGTTATATGATGCAAGTAAAATTGAAATCACGTTTACATTACCCTCTAACCAATAAAAATCAAGCTCTTTTAATTTATAAAATTCTATAAAACAAATTATATATTTGAATTTTCAGCAGATATTTACCTATTTCCGTACATCTTTTCATAATACTTCTGGTATTCTCCACTAATTATATTTTCCCACCATTTTTTGTTATCAAGATACCATTTAATTGTCTTTTTAATTCCTTCATCAAATGTAGTTGTAGGCTCCCAACCAAGCTCATTTTTAATTTTAGTCGGGTCAATGGCATATCTCATATCATGTCCAGGTCTATCAGTTACATAAGTAATTAAATCCTCGCTTTTTCCAAGAGCATTTATTATTGTTTTTACAACCTGTAAATTTGTTCTTTCATTGTGTCCGCCTATATTGTAAACTTCTCCAACCTTTCCACTATGAATTATCATATCAATAGCTATACAGTGGTCTTCAACATAAAGCCAGTCACGTACATTTTCACCTTTTCCGTAAACAGGAATAGGTCTATTATTTAAAACATTGGCTATAACAAGAGGTATAAGCTTTTCCGGAAAATGATAAGGTCCATAGTTATTTG
>CALWEX010000030.1 GCA_944377425.1 uncultured Clostridia bacterium | reverse complement strand
GGCGGCTGCCGTGCTTCAAACTATATAGGCTTTATTCGTAAAGCACTTAAAAATGCTGGTATGGAAAACGTGCCTGTTATATCAGTGAGTGCCGGACTTGAAAAAAATCCGGGCTGGAAATATTCTTTGCCTTTGCTTAAAAGAGCGCTTCAGGCCTTTGTATACGGCGACTTGTTCATGAGAGTTCTTTATAAAGTGCGCCCTTACGAAAAAGTTAAAGGCTCTGCTAATGCTTTATACAGAAAGTGGAACGAAAAAGTTAAGTTTGATGTAAGAACAGGCAGTAACTTTAAATCTAATATCGAAGGCATAATACGTGATTTTGATAATTTAGATATAAACACCGATATTAAAAAGCCTAAAGTAGGTGTTGTAGGTGAAATACTTGTTAAGTTCCACCCTACAGCCAACAATGATTTAGTTGGTTTAATAGAAAAAGAAGGTGCCGAGGCTGTTGTTCCTGACCTTCTTGGCTTTGGCCTTTACAGTGCTTATAACTCAGTGCAGAAGCATAAATACCTTGGTGTAAGCTCTAAAGCAAGCATTGCAGGAAAGAGTGTTATTGCTCTTATTGAGCATTACAGAAAGCCTATGATAGACGCTCTTAAAAAGAGTCGTAGGTTTAATGCTCCTGCAAGAATAGAGACACTTGGAAAGTATGCCGAGCCTATAGTTTCGCTCTGCAACCAAACAGGTGAAGGCTGGTTCCTTACAGGCGAAATGATGGAGCTTATACACGATGGTGTAAACAATATTGTATGTACACAGCCTTTTGCGTGCCTGCCTAACCACATAGTAGGCAAAGGCGTTATTAAGGAAATTAAGAGGAAAAATCCTCTTGCCAATATTGTAGCTGTTGACTATGACCCAGGTGCCAGCGAAGTAAACCAGCTTAACAGAATTAAGCTTATGATGGACGCGGCACGTAAAAACCTTGATAAAGTGGAAGAAACAAACAGCTCCAATGTAATAAGAGTGCCTTTAAGCGGCAGAAAAGCAGTACAGATGTAATTTAAAAATTTAAGCGGCAGAAGCTATAATTTAAGTTTCTGCCGCTTTTTATTGTTTGCTTAAAGGTTATATGAAAAACTATAAATTTATTTAACTCTATGTTATTTAAACTTAATTTGTGGCACTGTATGGAGTAAAAAACAATAAAAAAGGCACAAAGTTTAAAATACAAAAACTTTGTGCCTTAAATTACGTTTATATGTTGTTAAAACGTTTTAAAAAGCAGAATTACTGCTTAGGCTGATTTTTTTTGAGCCATAAAGATATTTTTTGGCCGATTGTCTTTTTCTTTTTATCCTCAAGGTTCATGCCTATTACACGTGATATGTAAATGCCGGCAAGCTCCACTTTTATTGTTTTCTTATTAGGCAGAACGTCGTAAACGTTTTTATCGCATAAAAGAGTTGTAATCTGAGGTCCTACTTTTGCCTTTACAATAGGCATTTTACGTATATGAGCTGTTTTAGGCAGTTTTTCATATATGTTTTTAGGCAGGTTCTGCAAAGAAGGCTTTTCTAATCTTTTATCTATAACAAGTATAGGCGTTACGGTTTTATACTGGTTTATAAAAGACTGTGCCTCAAGGTTTTTGGCATAGTTTTTTTTGCCAAAGTGGTACATTAAAGCAATAATAATTACTACAATTACCGATATAATGATAACAATATCACCAAACGTCATTTTACTTCCTCCTTAAAAATCACTTAAATACAATTTTAACATATAATCTGCATTTATGAAATAGTAATTTTAAAATAGCTTAAAAAATTATGTCGCAAAATTGTGATTAACACATTGCTTTTGCTTAAATACTAAATACTGCGCAAGAGAATTTCAAAATTAATAATGTTTTAAAAAACTGTATATGTATATATCTATTGTTTATGTTATACTAAACACAATACTATAAAAACGAAAGGAGTTATACTGTGAATACTTGGAGCATAGTTGTTTCTATAGTCAGCGCTGTGTTTTTGCTTAACGTAGCATTGGCAGCGGCAGTGGTGTTTTTTGAGCGCAGAAGCCCTTCAAGCACATGGGCATGGCTGTTTGTGCTGTTTTTTATACCTGTAGCAGGTTTTTTTATATATCTTATTTTTGGTCGAAACACGGGCAAAAAGAAGGCTTTTGGCCCCAAAATAACAATAGATGAGCAGACGTATATCGATTTTATTAAAAACCGAGATGGTCTTGTAGACGAAATAGAAAATCAGCTTTTCAGCAATGACGGAATAAAGCTAAGTAAAACATATAAACACCTTTTGGATTTTGCTACACTTAACTTAAACAGCGGAAGCTGGATGACATACCATAATAAAGTCAGGCATTTTACCGATGGTAATAAAAAGTTTGAAGCCCTTATAAACGATATACGCTCGGCAGAAAAATTCATACATCTGGAGTATTATATATTCAGAGGAGATGATTTGGGCAAACGCCTTGTAAAGGAGCTTTCACAAAAGGCACAGCAGGGCGTACAGGTGCGGCTTATGTACGATTTTATGGGTAATATTGCACTGCCTAAAAATTTCTTTAAAGAGTTAAAGGCTTCCGGCGGAAATGTATGCGCTTTTATACCTTCTTTTTTTATACGCCTTAACTACAGAAACCACAGGAAAATAGCCGTTATAGACGGTAAAATAGGGTATGTAGGCGGCTTTAATATAGGTAATGAGTATCTTGGCCTTGTAAAGCGATTTGGCTACTGGCGGGACACACATGCCAGATTTGAAGGCGAGGTTGTAGACCAGCTTCAGCTTAGGTTTATGATGGACTGGAATTTCTGCTCTGAGGACAAGTTTGGCATAGACAGTTTTTATTATCCGGCTAAGGATATTAAAGAATATCTTCCGGCGCAGATTGTTTCGTCTGGTCCGGATACCAGATGGCATAATGTGCGCAACAGTTATTTTAAAATGATAAACGAAGCTGAGAAAAATATTTATATTGAAACACCATATTTCTCACCAGATGACTCTATACAGGAAGCTCTTAAAATAGCGGCTCTTTCCGGAATTGATGTAAGAATTATAATTCCGGCGC
This sequence comes from uncultured Clostridia bacterium, assembly GCA_944377425.1. GTDB lineage: Bacteria > Bacillota > Clostridia > Lachnospirales > Anaerotignaceae > Neoanaerotignum_A. The sequence goes on along the minus strand of CALWEX010000030.1, from coordinate 21,585 downwards.
ACCCTGACCATTTATTTGTTTATTGGGCCAGCATGTCTTACTTAGGTGAACTTTTGGAAGCCGGTGTTAAGTGCTACCAGTATGAAACAGGCTTTATACACAGCAAAACAATATTTGTTGACGGTATTGTTGGCACAATAGGTACTGCCAATATGGATGTTAGAAGCTTTGGACTTAATTTTGAGGTAAACTCTTTTATATTTGACGAAGAAAAAGTATCTGAGCTGGAAAAAGTATTTTTAAAAGATTTAAAGAACTGTACCGAAATAACGTACGAAAATTATCTTAAGCGCGGTAAGATGTTTAAAATACGTGAATCGGTATCAAGGCTTATATCGCCTATGTTATAAATTAAACAGAAGGACTTGACGCAAATGGATTATAAATTTAAGTGGAACAATGTGGTTTCTTATTATGCTGTTGACAGCAAAATGAAAGCTACTTTAAGTGCTGTTATGGCTTATTTTCAGGAAATAGCCATTATGCACTCCGACGAGGCTGGATACAGCATAGAAAAGCTGGCACAGCAAAATTTAGGCTGGGTCATTACAAACTATCACATAGTTATAAATAAAATGCCTCAGTGCGGACAGAAGCTTATATTAAAAACATGGTCAAGCACAATTAAGCACTTTCAGGCAGAAAGAAGCTATACTGTGGAAGACGAAGATGGCAATGTAATAATTAAAGCATCATCAAGGTGGGTACTTATAGACCTTAAAAAGCGTTCTTTCGTGCCTGTAAACAGTGATATGGAAAAAGCCTATAAAACAGGAGCGGCGCCGGCTGTTGAAAATGAAAGGTATAAAATGCCTAAAGAGCGGCAGAGATTTGTTTCGGACTTTGCTGTTGAAGTTACACGAAGCCAGACAGATACAAACGGACATGTTAATAATACACAGTATGCCGCATGGGCAAGCGATATGGTGCCGGATGATATATATAACAACTGGGACTGTGTTGATTTTAAAATAGTTTTCCGCAAAGAAAGTGTAAAAGGCGAAAAACTTGTATTAAAAACATATATAAATGATACAGCGGAAAATGAAAAAGAAATAGTAACAGATTTTGTTAATTCTGACGATAGCGTAATATGCACTGCTTCTTTTGTATTCCGCCAGTAAATATAAGCATTTGGCTTATGCCGTAAAACATCCAAATAAAAGGACGAATTGCCGGAGAAGGGTTAATGTAGTTTGCGGCAACTAAAATATCACACAATGCAAATGGTATAAAAGATATAAAAGTTTCGGTTTTTTTCAGTTTATAGAGTATAAATATATGATAGTAAAACAAACAGGCGTATATCAGGTATACAGATGGTACGCCTGTTTTATTTACGGCAAAAATTAATAAAAAAGCAATGGGTGGTATTAAAAAGCTATTATTTCTGCCATTTCGCAGTATAAAAACATACATAGCGGCGCAGAAAAAAGCCACACCCAGCTCATAGCTATAAGTAAAAAGAAGCATATAATCAGCCGGCAGTATGCAGGCTTCTGCTAAAAAAAGCAGTGTGTCGCCGTATATAAAAGAGTATACGGCAATGCACACTACAAAAAAGTATTTTAAACAGTCGTTATAAAAACAAGGATAAACTATATCCACAAAAACAAATACCATATAAATAATAAAAAGAAAAATTTTAAACTGCCTATAGTTTTTTATTTAGACCACTTCCCCAGAAATATTGGGCTTGCGGCATAAAGGCGGTTTTATTTTTTGCTTTTTATTGTTTAGTCCGCTTTTTTATCAGGCATGTTGCGCTTAAATATTTTGTTGAAATATTTGAGCGTTAAGGCGTATTCATCAGTTAAATCCTTTGATTTAAAGCGCCATGTCCAGTTACCGTTTTCAGTTCCCGGTGTGTTCATGCGGGCATAAGACGGCAGAGAAAGTACATCCTGCAAAGGAAATACAGCCGTATTGGCGCAGGACGAAAAGGCAAGGCGTATTAAATCCCAAGCCGGATTATTTCCGTCTGTATTCATATAGCGCCTTAAATAGTCACGGCAGAAATCCGAAGTGTTTTCGTACCAACCCCTCGATGTGTCGTTATCGTGGGTACCAGTGTATACAACACAGTTTTTCTCGTAATTGTGGGGCAGGTAGTCGTTATTTTCGCTGTCGTCAAAAGCGAACTGTAATATTTTCATTCCCGGAAGACCGGTTTTAAGCCTTAGAGCCACAACCTCATCTGTTATTATGCCCAAATCTTCGGCAATAAACGGACAGGAGCCTAATTCTTTTTTTACGGCGTTAAAAAAGTCTTCTCCCGGGCCTTTAACCCATTGGCCTATTGTGGCATCAGGCATTCCAAAAGGAATGGCGTAATAGCTTTCAAACCCGCGGAAATGGTCTATACGTATTACATCTGTAAGCTTAAGACAGTTTTTAATGCGGTTTATCCACCACTCATAACCAGTTTTTTTGTGCTTGTCCCAGTTATAAAGGGGATTTCCCCATAACTGGCCTGTAGGGCTAAAGTAATCCGGCGGAACACCGGCACATTCTTTAGGAAAACCGTTTGAGTCCAGATAAAAAAGCTCTTTGTTCTCCCAAACATCGGCGCTGTCCCAAGCAACAAATATAGGTATGTCCCCTATAATTGATATATTGTATTTATGCGCGTACTGCTTTACGGACTGCCATTGCCTAAAAAATGTGTACTGCAAAAATGCGTAAAACTCGATTTTATCTTTAAGCATTTGAGTATATTTTTCAATGGCGCTTTTACTGCGGTTTACAATGTCTTTTTCCCAAGTTACCCAAACGGCGCCGTAATAGTAGTCGTTTTGCACGTTTTCGGAAAGAAAATCTTTTGTAAGGTAGCGGAATTTTTTTAAATCCTCACTCTCAAATTCATTTTTCCTTTTTTCTATGTAATAGTCCTTAATTGCGGCAAAAAGACAGCAGCTATCAAGCCAAAATGAATTGTTTCTTTTAAAACGCGCATAATCTTTGTTAAGGGCTGATATTTTAGAAAAACGGTTAAATGCTTTTTTAAAAAGAGACATTTTATAGTCTATTACTTTTCCATACTCAACATTATCTGATGAAAAGTCTGGCTTATTTTCAATATCGTTTGGTGTAAGAAGTGAGTCTTTTAAAAGAAGGTCCGGGCTTATTAAATAGTAATTTCCGGCAAAGGCCGAATAACTCTGGTACGGCGAATCTTTAAAACCTGTAGGGCCAAGAGGAAGCACCTGCCATATACTTTGGCCGGAGTTATGCAAAAAATCAATAAAATCGTAACATGTGCGGCCCAAATCACCTATACCGTATTGGCTTGGCAGCGATGTTGGGTGAAGGAGTATACCGCTTTTTCGCAAATTTTCCATATTATTCCTCCGTTTATAATAAATTAGAACCTGTTCCAAATTAAGCACAGTATATAATGATATATTTTACAAAAAATATTTGTGCAATACAATAATTTTGTAATTTGGGAGGCTTGGTTTATAATGAAGAAGCTTTATTTAGTATTAGCCCTTTCAGCGCTTTGCTTATCTTTTACAGGCTGTTCTTCGGACTCTGCGCAGAACAACCTTTCAAGAGCTATTGACGGTACTGAAAGAGCTGTTGAAAGAGGCGTTGACGATGTTACAAATGGGGTATATGATACGGTAAATGACGCCGAAAGAGGCTGGGAAAACGGCACAATGACAAACGGCTCAAATTCCGAGTACTACAGCGATAATTACAGTGGCTATAACGACTACTATTATGATGGTATAAGCGGTACTAAATATGGTGATGACAGCGGTTATCAGGGGTATTATGATATAAATTACAACAACCGTAATACAGGAACAATAAATTAAAAGCAATCCGGCATTTACTGCCGGATATACATAATTAATATATTAATTTGCATTTTTTTGCCTTTTGGGTGCTTATAAACGCATTGAAAATAGTTAAAATATTGTAAACAATGCGTTTTTTATTTTAAATTTTATTGCGGCAAGGGGTTTTATCTGATAAACTATGTAATAATGGTTTAGTATGTTTAAAATTTGATACAATTTATATAAACTTTGAGGTGACTTAAAAAATGGGATTACTGGAAAAAATATTCGGTAACTACAGCGCAAAAGAGATTAAGAAAATAAGTCCTATAGTTGACAAAATAGAGTCTTATAAGGATGAATATGCAGCTCTTTCTGACGAAGCGCTGAGAGCCAAGACAGACGAGTTTAAGGAGAGGTATAAAAACGGCGAAAGTCTTGACGATATCCTTCCTGAAGCATATGCCACAGTAAGAGAGGCAGCCTTTAGAACATTGGGCTACAGACATTTTAGGGTACAGCTTTTAGGCGGTGTTGTACTGCATCAGGGCCGTATTGCCGAAATGAAAACAGGTGAAGGTAAAACACTTGTGGCAACACTTCCTTCTTACCTTAACGCTTTAACAGGAAACGGTGTACATGTTGTTACAGTTAATGATTACCTTGCTAAACGTGACGCTGAGTGGATGGGCCAGGTACACAGATTTTTAGGCCTTAGCGTAGGTGTTATACTCAACAGTATGAATAACCTTGAAAGACATATGAATTATGACTGTGATATAACTTACGGTACAAACAACGAGTTTGGTTTCGACTATCTTCGTGACAACATGGTTGTAAGAAAAGAGCACATGGTTCAGCGCGGACTTAACTTTGCACTTATTGACGAGGTTGACTCCGTGCTTATTGATGAGGCCAGAACACCGCTTATTATTTCAGGCAGCGGTGCTAAAAGCACTCAGCTTTATCATGTAGCAGACCAGTTTGTTAAAATGCTTAAAAAAGGCCGTATTGTTAACGAGGAAGAAGCCCTTAACCCTATACTTAAAGAGGATATAGTGGAAGAAGGCGACTTTGTTGTTGACGAAAAAATGAAAACAGTTACCCTTACACAGCAGGGTGTTGAAAGGGCTGAGAAGTTCTTTAAAATTCAAAACCTTACAGACCCTGAAAACATGGAGATACTTCACCACATAAACAATGCCCTTAAGGCTAACTATCAAATGGCTATAGATAAGGATTACGTTGTTAAAGATGACGAGGTAATGATTGTTGACGAGTTTACAGGCCGTATTATGCCGGGCAGAAGATATTCCGACGGACTTCATCAGGCTATAGAGGCTAAAGAGAACGTTAAAGTAAACAAAGAAAGCAAAACTCTTGCAACTATTACTTTCCAGAACTTCTTTAATAAATATACTAAAAAAGCCGGCATGACAGGTACAGCGCAGACAGAAGAAGCCGAGTTTAGAAATATTTATAACATGGACGTTGTACAGATACCTACTAACCTTCCTGTTATAAGAAAAGACCTTACTGATGTAGTGTATAAAACAGAAAAGGCTAAATTTAAGGCTGTTGCCAACGATATTGAGCAGACACACGCAAAAGGCCAGCCTGTGCTTGTTGGTACAATTTCTATTGAAAAATCTGAGGAATTAAGCTCTATACTTAAAAAGAGAGGAATACCTCATCAAGTCCTTAATGCTAAGTATCACGAAAAGGAAGCCGAGATAGTAGCTCTTGCAGGCCAGATGGGTGCTGTAACAATAGCTACAAATATGGCCGGCCGTGGTACCGACATTAAGCTTGGCGAAGGCGTAAAAGAACTGGGCGGACTTAAAATTATAGGTACCGAGCGCCATGAGTCAAGACGTATTGATAACCAGCTGAGAGGCCGTTCCGGCCGTCAGGGTGACCCAGGTGAGTCAAGATTTTATATTTCACTTGAAGATGACCTTATGCGTCTTTTCGGCGGTGAGAGAACTATGAAAATAGTTGACACCCTTGGTCTTGACGAAGATGAGCCTATTGAGCATGCAATGCTTGGAAAGGCTATTGAAAATGCTCAAAAGAAGGTTGAGGGCAATAACTTTGCAACACGTAAACATCTTCTTGAGTATGACCAGGTTATGAATGAGCAAAGAGAAACTATTTACAATGAAAGAAGAAGAGTTCTCTTTGGTGAAAATCTTCGTGACAGTGTAATTAATATGATGAAGAACATAATTGATAACGCTGTTGAAAAGAGTATTGGCTCATCAACATATCCAGAGGAATGGGATATAAAATCACTTAACGAGTATTTGCTGCCTATAATTCCTGTTGCACCTGTTAAGCTTTCAGATGAGGATTTAAAATCCATTACAAAAGAAAAGCTTTCAGAAAGAATATTTGAAAATGCAAAGGCTCTTTATGAGGCTAAAGAGCAAGAAATTAACGCTACAGCTGAGGAAGGCGAAACAGAAGAACGCATGCGCGGACTTGAAAGATATATTATGCTTCGCGTTATAGACCAAAAATGGATGGACCATATAGACGATATGGACCAGATGAGACAGGGTATTGGTCTTCATGCTTATGCTCAGAGAGACCCGCTTATTGAGTATAAATACGTAAGTTTTGATATGTTTGAAGAGCTTAACATGAATATCCAGATTGAAACAATAAGAGCTCTTATGCATGTAAGAATAGTTCAAAAGCCTGTAGTGCTTCAGGAAGAAGAAAGACAGACTTTCACAAACAAAGATGATACACTTAAAAAAGAACCTAAAAAGAACACTGACGCAAAGGTAGGCAGAAATGACCCTTGTCCTTGCGGAAGTGGTAAAAAATATAAACACTGCTGCGGCAAAAATGCGTAATTAAATAATTAGGAAATTTAAGATATAATAAACCTGTTAAAGGCACAAAGAATACAAAAATCCGCCCGTATAAACGGCCGGATTTTTGCCTGCACAGGGTTAGAATAATATTACAAATTTAATAAACAAAGGGAGTTGAAAAAATGTTTGAGCTTGATCAGATAAGCAATGAGCTTTCGGCTTATAACGAAAAATTAGAGGAAATGGGGAATTTACTTTGACATCGCTAATTCAAAGGAAAAGATAAGAGAACTTGAAGAATTAGCGGCAGACCCTGACTTTTGGAACGATATGGAAAAGAGCAAAAAAGTGCTTAAACAAACAAGCGCTCTTAAAGCCAAGGTTGAAGGTTACGAAGGCCTTGTTAGACAGTATGAGGACATTAATACACTTATAGAAATGGGCAACGAGGAAGAAGACGAGGAGATAGTAGCCGAAGTAAAAGAACTTAAAGAAGAGTTTATATCAAAGTATGATGAGCTTAAAATAAGCACACTTCTTGACGGTGAGTACGACAAGGAAAATGCCATTGTTACTCTCCATGCCGGTGAAGGTGGAACAGAGGCCTGCGACTGGGTAAGCATGCTCTTTAGAATGTATACCAGATGGGCAGAGAAAAAAGGCTTTGATGTAGAAACACTTGACTATCTTGAAGGCGATGAAGCCGGCATTAAATCTGTTACTGTTCAGGTTACAGGCGAAAATGCTTACGGATACCTTAAAAGTGAAAAAGGCGTTCACAGGCTTGTAAGAGTATCACCTTTTGACTCAGCAGGAAGAAGACATACATCTTTTGCTTCATGCGATGTAATGCCTGAAATTGACGATGATGTAACTATAGAGGTTAATCCAGACGATATAAGGGTAGACACATACCGCTCCAGTGGTGCCGGCGGACAGCACATAAACAAAACTTCATCAGCTATTCGTATCACTCACTTCCCAACAGGAATTGTTGTTCAGTGCCAGAACGAGAGAAGCCAGCACAGCAACAAAGATACAGCTATGAAAATGCTTAAAGCTAAACTTTTAGAGCTTAAAATTGAAGAGCAGATGAAAAAGCTTGCAGAGATACGTGGTGTTCAGCAGGAAATAGGCTGGGGCAGCCAGATAAGAAGCTATGTTTTTATGCCTTATACCCTTGTTAAAGACAACCGTACAGGCGAAGAAACAGGCAATGTTCAGTCTGTTATGGACGGTAATATTGATAACTTTATAAATGCCTACCTTAGCTGGATACACAGCTGATTGCTAAAGAGGTTTCGGCTATGAAAGAAATTAAAATAAGTGAAAAAGAGGAAAACCAAAGGCTGGATAAATTTCTGCTTAAATACTTTAACAAAGCGCCTAAATCTTTTGTTTATAAAATGCTAAGAAAAAAGCGCATTAAACTAAATGGTGCTAAAGCCGAAGGCAGTGAGATAATAACAAATGGCGATGTTTTAAGCATGTATCTTTCTGAGGAAACAATGGACTCTTTTATGGAGGCTAAAACCGTTAATAAAGCCCAAAGGCATTTCGGCATTGTTTACGAAGACGAAAACATACTTGTGGTATCAAAACCAGCAGGGCTTTTAACACACCCACAAAGCCCTCAGGACAAAGAAACGCTTATTGACCAAATATTATACTATCTGCATGAAAAAGGCGAATACAGCGCCCATAAAGAGGCTTCTTTCACGCCTGCTGTTTGCAACAGGCTTGACAGAAATACAGGCGGCATAGTAATAGCTGGCAAAAACCTTCAAACTGTTCAGGCAGTTAATAAGGCCATAGCTCAAAAACATATTCAGAAGTTTTATATCACTATGGTGCGCGGCGAAATGACTGAAAGCCGTGAGTTTTACGGCTACCATGTAAAAGACGAAAAAACTAATACTGTTAAAGTACTTAAAAAAGAAACGCCAGGGGCCAGCGCTATTTATACAAATGTAAGGCCTTTAAATGTAAAAGACGGTTTTTCCCTTTTGGAAGTAGAGCTTATAACAGGTAAAAGCCACCAGATAAGGGCCCATCTTAAGGCTATGGGGTATTCTGTTGTTGGTGACAGGAAATACGGCGATGAGCGGGTAAATAAAAGGGTAAGAGAAAAATATGGCTTAAACAACCAGTTTTTATATGCCTGCCGTGTAGTATTTAACGAAAAAGACGGATATATCTCATACCTTAATGGAAAGGAATTTTCAGCTAAACTACCTGATAATCTTGAAGTGGTAAAAAGGGCATATTTTGATTAGTAAATAAAGCGAGGAATACAAATGAAAGCTATAATACTTGTAGCAGGATACGCCACAAGGCTTTATCCATTAACACTTAATACACCAAAGGCGCTTTTGCCTATAAACGGCAAGGCTATAGTTGATTATATTGTTGACCAGATACAGACAATAGATGCAGTAGATGAAATATATGTTATTACAAACCATAAGTTTGCTGGCCAGTTTGACTCTTGGGCAAAGGCACATACAAGTAAAAAGCCTCTGACTATAATAGATGACGGCACTGTTTCTGAGGAAACAAGACGCGGAGCCATAGGTGATATATTATACACAATTGAGCGCGAGAAAATAGATGACGATGTTATGATAATAGCCGGAGATAACTATTTTACATATAATCTTACGGATTATTATAATTTCTTTAAACAAAAGGACAGCGACTGTGTATGTGTTAAGGCTTTTGACAACAAGGAAATGCTTAAACAGTTTGGTATTGCCCTTTTAGATAATGACTCAAAGGTTATAGACATTGAGGAAAAACCTGAAAACCCTAAGTCAAACAATGTAGTTTATGCAACATATATTTATAAAAAAGAGACAGTACCTCTTTTTAAAAAGTATATAGACGAAGGCAATAAACCAGATGCGCCGGGCAACTTTGTTGTTTGGCTGCATACAAGAAAACCGGTTTATGCTTATAAGTTTAATGAGGAGTGCTACGATATAGGTACGCCTGAGAGCTATAAATTTGTATGTGATTTATTTAATAAATAAGTCAAAAAAACATATAAAAGCAATAAAAAAAGCCCGTTTGGGCTTTTTTTATTGCTTTTAATTAATTACTGTAAATGTAAAATCATTCTGGCTCTCAGGTATAAATTGCAGCGCTGTAGAATTTCCTAACAGAAATGCATTTATTATAAACACAACAAGAGCCACATGCAGTATTAAAGACAGCGCGAATATTATTTTAAAGCTCCATTTACGATTTTTGTGGTGAAATAAATACATTGCGGCAAAACCGCCTATTGCGCCGCCTAATATAGACAGAATAAAAAGAGTACTTTCTGGTATACGCCACTTGCCTTTTACTGCTTTGGACTTATCAATGGCCATAGCCAAAAACAATATTATATTAATGGCTAAATAATATACAGAAATGAATTTTATAAGCATTTTATTTAACCACGTTTCTCCAGTCAAGGTCACCACGGTCTAAGGCAAGAAGGAGTATTTCTGCTGTGGCTAAATTGCTGGCTAAAGGTATATTGTGTATGTCACAAAGCCTCAGTATGCTGTTTATGCTTGGCTCATAGCTTTTTTGTGTTACAGGGTCACGTAAGAATATAACAAGGTCTATATCATTGCTTGCTACTTGGCTTCCAAGCTGCTGCTCTCCGCCAAGAGGTCCTGCTAAATATTTGTGTACTGTAATGTTAGCCGCTTCTTCCACAAGACGGCCTGTTGTACCTGTAGCGTACAAAGTGTGCTTTGATAATATGTGCCTGTACGCAATACAGAGATTTTCCATGAGCTTCTTTTTATTGTCGTGCGCTATTAATGCTATATTCACTTATTTCAAACCTCCTCGAATAAAGATTTAGAGCGTTTAAGACCTATATTAAGTACAAGTCCTATAGACGCCATATTAGTCCACATAGAGCTTCCGCCATAGCTTACAAATGGCAGAGACATACCAGTATTTGGCAGTATGCCAGTAGCTACGCCAGTGTTTACAAATGTCTGAAAAGCTATCATACCAGCTATACCGGCTGCTACAAGCTGAAGAAAACTGTCACGGCAGTTCATGGCTGTTAATGCACATCTGAAAACTATAAAAAATTGGAAAGCTAAAACGCCGACACAGCCTATAAAACCAAATTCCTCGCCTATAACTGAAAATATAAAGTCATTATATGGCTCCGGCAGGTAGCTGAGCTGATTTAATGTGCCTTCATAAAGGCCTTTACCCATTAATTGCCCTGAACCTATAGCGCTTATGGATTTAAGTGTTTGATAGTAATTGTCAGGGTCGGCCTCTGGCTTTAGAAATGTGAGTATACGCGTTATCTGATGAGGACGCAGTATTTTATCTATTATAATAGGGTCCTCGCGCAGTACATCCCAAATTACAAAAAGCATTATAGGTATAATAACGGCAAAAGCTATGCCGATATATTTATAATCCAGCCCGGCGGCAAATACCTCAACAGCCAATATAGCTATTAAAACAAGGCTTGCCGAAAGGGAAGGCTGTTTTTGTATAAGCACTAAAGGTATAGCAGTAAATATGCATACTTTTATAAGTATATTTTTATTATTAATCCATTGCCTATTTTTGTCAATAACTTTTGCAAGGCAGAATATCATAATAAGCTTGGAAAATTCCGAAGGCTGTATTCCAACAGGTCCGAAATATATCCAGCGAGTGGCACCATTAGCGGAATGGCCTATAAGAAGCACGGCCACAAGCAAAAGTACATTTAGTACATATATTTGTTTATACAGCCCGGCAAAAAAATCAATATTTACATAGGCCGCAGCGAACATAATACATATACCTATTATTACCCATACCATCTGTGAATAATACGTAGACCGGCTTTCGCCTAAGTTAATATGTGTTGCTGAGCCTATACAGATTATGCCAAATATTGAAAGGGCTATAACAGCGCCTATGAGCCACCAGTCAAGGTTTTTAAATCTTTTTAAACGCATTTGTATTCTCCGATATTAAAAGGCAGGCTGAGCCCTTTAGCCAGTCTGCCTGAATTTACTCTCTTTTAGTTAGCATTCCTTCGCATACTCTTGATAGGAATATTGGCGTAAAGTACGGGAACAGTACCAGAATTATCTTCGGAACGTGTCTGAGTTATGTTTATATCAAGCTCATCCTCGTCTATTTCCATATAGTTGGATATTACTTTTATAATATCGCCTTTAAGCATTTCCAGTACCTGTGACGAACAATTTACGCGGTCATGAACAAGAACAAGCTTAAGCCTGTCTTTAGCCACCGTACCGGAGGAAGGTTCTTTCTTTTTAAGAAAACCGAACAAATCAAACAGATCCATTTTAAATCACTCCTGTCGAAAACGATATAAATCCCGAAAAATTATGGCTAATCGGGGATTTTGTTTTATGGCATAAGGCGTTTAAAATCAGCCTTTATGGAATAATTTTTTAAGCTTGTTCATGAAAGTTTCTTCCTGTTTAAATTCCATTAAAGGCACATCATTGCCTAATATACGCTGTGTTATGTTGCGGTAAGCTTGGCCGGCTTTTGAGCTTTCAACTGTTACAGCAGGCTCGCCTTTATTTGTCTGTACTACTATAGATTCATCATCAGGCACTACACCTATTATATCTATGGCAAGTATCTCAGTTACATCGTCTATGCTCATCATATCGCCTCTGTCTACCATATCAGGCCTTACACGGTTAAGTATAAGTGATGGGCTTGTAAGCTCGTTGGCCTCAAGAAGGCCTATTATTCTGTCGGCGTCCCTAACTGCTGATACTTCAGGTGTTGTAACTACAAGGGCACGGTCTGCTCCGGCTATGGCATTTTTAAAGCCTTGTTCTATGCCGGCAGGGCAGTCTATAATTATGTAATCAAATTCTTCTTCTTTAAGATTTTCACAAAGTTTCTGCATCTGCTCAGGAGAAACGGCATCTTTGTCCCTTGTCTGAGCCGCCGGCAGAAGATAAAGTCCGGCATAGCGCTTGTCCTTAATAAGGGCCTGTTTAAGTCTGCATTTTCCTTCTACAACATCAACAAGGTCGTATACTATTCTGTTTTCAAGGCCCATTACAACATCTAAGTTTCTAAGGCCGATATCAGCGTCTACAAGTGCTACTTTTTTGCCTGCTATTGCAAGGCCGCAGCCTAAATTGGCGGAAGTTGTTGTTTTGCCAACACCGCCTTTTCCGCTTGTTATAACTATTACTTCTCCCATTTGTTATCCTCCCAGCATTTTAAGCTTATATTGCCAAGTTCTGATTAAAATCAAATATTTAGGTTTATTATTTACAAATAATTCTATATAAATCTATATTAACAAATATGTAAATATTTTGCATTAGTTTTTTTTAGCAAATTTTAAAAATTTATATTAAAATTCGATTGTTTTTTACAATATATTATACATAACCCTATAAAAAGATACACAAAAACGGCATAATTATTCGAAAGGAGAAACGTATATTTTTCCATCCTCCACATAAGCATACTCCGGCTTGCGGTTTACTTTAGAATCGCCGTCTGGAAATCTTGTTATAATATTGCCTATTCTAAGCTGAACAGGTATAAGGCTTAAGGCAAATACAAAAGCATCAGTATTGCCTTTGCAGCCGGCATGGGCTATGCCTTTTAATGCGCCTAATATAAGTATGTTTCCTGTGGCTTTTACCTCGGCGCCAGGATTAACGTCACCTAATATTATAAGGCTTCCGTCAAATTCCATAGACATGCCGTTTCTAAGGTTGCCTTTATGGAATTTGGCTGTATGCTCTGTTATTGAAAACTCTTTTTCTATTATGTCTTTTATTTTTTCCTCTGTAACGCTCTGTGCTTTGCTGTCTTTGGAGTTTTCGCCATTTGACTGTGCCTCATTTTCTGCCTCGGCCTGCTCGATTATTTTTTCAACAGGCTGCCCCTTTTGACTAAGACCTATATCAGGACTTTCATCCTCAAGGGGAGAATTATTTTTCTCGTTATCCGTTACAAAAGTAATCATATTTGAAATCTCCTCCGTAATATATTTGTTTATATTATACTGTTATTGTCAAATAACTGCAAGTTTTAGGTAGTTTTGAGGCACAGGTTTACTTTTTGTTTTATTCTGCTAAAGAAACATCCATATAGCTGTTTTCAGGCGTATAATTTAAGCCCATATATTCACCAATAATATTTCTTCCTACAACGGCGGCAGGAGATGTTGACGCCTCACCAAAAGGTATCATTACTGTTACGGCTATCTGTGGGTCTTCATAAGGCGCAAAGCCTACAAACCAAGTATGTGAACTTCTTGAAAGGCTTTCCTGGGCTGTACCGGATTTAGCGGCTACATTAACAGGAAAATCACGGAATACTGTTCTAAGTGTTCCTTTAGGGCCGTTTGTAACAAGAAGCATACCTTCGTATACAGCTTCAAGGTTTTCTTGTGCAATTTCTATCTGCTGCTCAATTTCAGGCTCTTTTTGAAGAGTTACTTCACCGTTAGACGCCTGAACTTTATCTATTATGTGGTATTTATAGCGTGTACCGCCGTTTGCAAGGGTTGCTATATATTTTGTCATAACGGCTGGTGTAAAGTTATTTACAGACTGACCTATAGCTGCCCTTATAGTGTCGCCATCTGTCCAGCGGGTCTGGCTTGTTGTGGCGTCAGGATTCTGCCACTTTATTGTTTCCTCTTTATATTCAGGGGAAGCCATATTTGACTCGCTTTCTTCAAGCTCTATACCAGAAACGGTATTAAGGCCAAAAGCTTCCATGTATTCATTAAGCTTAGCAATGCCTTCTTCAGTTGTGCCTTCATCGCTGTTGCCAAGGCGGTAAGCTGTTTCGTAAAAGAAGTAGTTGCATGAAACTTCCAATGCTTCCGAAACATTTATAAATCCATGGGTATAACCACTGGTATAGCTCCAGCACTTGGCATAAGGTGTACCTGCTTTTGTAAAGCTGCCTAAGTCACGAATGGTACTTAAAGGCGAAATAACACCTGTTTCAAGACCAGCTATAGCCGTTACCATTTTAAATGTTGAGCCCGGAGCTTTTTTCTGCTTAAGTGGGCGGTTTACAAGAGGTGTTGTAGGGTCGTTTAATAACTGATTGTAGTATTCGTTATCAAAGTTATTAACAAGCCTATTGCTGTCATAAGACGGATAGGTAACAAGAGCCAGTACCTCTCCGGTATCTACGCTTGATACAACAACTGAGCCTGTACAAGGGTCAAGGTTTGTTTGATACGGATGAAGCTCACGGCTTTCAAGTTTTTCTATTATAACTGAAAGGGGAGAACGGCTGCCGTTTTTTATGCTGTTTATATATTCCTCATCCCCTGTAAGTGTACCCTGCTCAAAAAGAAGCAGAGTCATATCCCTTGTGGATATGGCACCGGTTTCTATGCCGGATGTTATAACAAGTTTTGCAGTATCTGATGCATCTTCGGATGCTGTATCAAAGTCAGGATACTGTTCTTTAATCATATCGTATATATTTTTAGAAACGCCATCTTGCGCTGAATATATTTTACTAAGCGATATGTTATTACTGTTTACCATAGATATAAAAAGCTCTTTTAAAGAAATTGGGTTATCTTTTGAGCTTACAGCCTGAAGCTTATTTATAAGTGTTTGAGCTAAGGCTTCCTCAAGATAATCATAAGCTGCTATCTGGAGTTTTTTGTCTATAGTTAAAAATACATTGCTGCCGGAAACAGGTTCTTTTGTTTCAATAGTATTTATTCTGCGACCAGAAGCGTCTACTTCCACAAGGCTTTCGCCATCTTCGCCTCTTAAATCCAGCTCATAAAGGTTTTCAACGCCTATTTTGCCTATAATGTCGTTGGCGGTATAGCCGTATTCTTTGAATTTCTCATATTCAGTATCGTTAATTTTGCCTATATAGCCTATTATGTTTGAAAAATACTCACCGTCAGGGTATTCCCTTAATGAATCGGTGTATATTGTAACACCTGGGAATTTGCCGTTATTTTCCTCAATAGAGGCTACAGTTTCGTCTTTAACGTTAATGGCCACTGTTATAGGCTGGTATTTTCTGTAGCGCATTAAATAAAGGGAATAGCGTATTGCTATGGCATCACGTTTTATATCATCAGAAAGACACTGAGGAATTTCAAAAAAGTCTATTAAATATTCCACAGTTTCATCTGCTGTATAGCCATACTGCTCCTCGTCCATAGCTATGCTCTGTTTAAATGACTGTTCTTTTGACTCATTGCCGTCGAACAAAAACTCATAAGGCTTTGTTTGGCTTATAGGCAGGTCATCGCTTATTGTTTCGCCGTTGGCATTTAAAATGTCTATAAGGGAAAGTATCATTAAGTTTTTATCAGAACAGCTTATGCTTAAATTTATAAACTTGCGCTCCTCGTCTTCAGTAAGGCCGTCTGGAACTTGGTATTCCTCTAAAAAGTACTCATACAGCTCATCAGCTGTATATTTTAACTGTTTTTTGCCTAAACCTATTGATTGTTTCCATGCAGTTTCTTCCTCTTCAGATGCAAAAGTAAAGCTTCTTGGAGTAGTTTTGGTTATAGGCAATGTATCGGCTATCTTATCGCCGTTAGATTTTACAAAGTCCAGAACAGACTTTGAGCGATTGGCTAAAGGCACAGTTACGCTGTCGTCGAATTTTATAGAAAAAGCCGCCTCGTTTACAGCGAGAGGACGGCCGTACCTATCGTAAATCATGCCGCGTGAGGCAGGTATGGTTATATTCTGCATTATGCTTGTTTTAAGGTCCTGCTGATAAGTTTCGCCATGAACTATTTGCAGAACAAAAAGGCGTATTACTATAAATGTAAAAAGTACAAATACGCCTGAAAGCATTATAAATATACGGCTTTTGGTAAATTCGCTTATGCGTTCAAAGAGTCTTTTCATCAATTTTATTCACCATAAATTTTTATTTAATACTAAAAAGCTTGCGTTTGTATTTCTCGGATTTTTCTATTCTATCGTTTATGGAAAAAAGCAAGCGGTAAATTACTATAGCTACAACGGCGGTATATACGGCCTCAGGCAGTATAATATTAACTAAAAAATAGAAATAGTTTAAATATCCGTCGAAAAACGCACCTGTAAAAAATACAGCGCTTTCATATATTAGTGTACCTGTAAAACAAAGAAAAACAGGCAGGGCATAGTTTTCTCTGTAGTAATTGTGGTTAAACCGACCGGCTATGTAACCGCTTAAAACGCCAAAAAGGGCATAGTAGCCCAGTGAATTGCCGAAAAATATGTCCTGAAGTATACCGGCACCAAAGCCTGTTAAACAGCCTTCAAGACGCCCCCTTAAAAGGGCTATTGATATTATAACGGCAAGAGCCGTATTTGGTATAACTGAGTTAATTCTAAAATACTGCAATACTGTACTTTGAAAAATTAAGTTAAAAAGCAGTATTATAAATATAATAACGGCTCTTTTCATTATTCATCACCTGCTGACTGATTTTGTACATCTACCGAAGAAGCCTGCTGTGGCATTTCTTGTTGTGTGTTTTCTTCCGGTAAAGGAGTAGTCTGTGCAAAACTGTCTGTAATTACAAGAAGTGTTGATATATGCTTAAAATCAACTGACGGTTCTATAACGGCGTACTTTGTAAGGCCGTTTTCATCAGTTACTACTTCTTTAACATAGCCAATAGTAATACCAGATGGGTAAATGTCACTTAAATAAGAAGTAACTATCTCATCGCCTTTCATTATTTCACTTTCGGCGTCTATATATTCCATTTTACAAAGTCCGTCGTTCATAAGAGTATAATCGCCTTTTACTACGCCTAAATCACCTGTTCTAAGGCTCATGGCTGAAACAGAAGAACGGCTATCCAGTATAGACTCAACTTTAGAGTAAATATATCCGCACTCAGTTATTCTGCCTACAAGTCCGCCGGCATCAGTAAGGGCCATATCCGGTGCTAAACCGTCTTTTGTACCTTTATCTATTGTAAATGTAAGGAACCAGTTGCCAGGGTCTTTTGCAATTACATTTGTACCGGTTGTTTCATAGTCCGGGTATTTTTGGGATATATCCAAAAGGGCCGAAAGACGTTTATTCTCGTCTTCGTACATTGAAAGGCGCTTGTTTTCGGCTTCCAAAAGTTCTACTTGTGCTTTTAACTCCTCGTTTTCCGCTGCAATATCTGTTTCGTCTTTAAATGATGAAATTTTATCAGAAAACCAAGAGCTTACACTGGTAGATATATTTTGCGCCGGTGTAACTATAAAGCCCAATATATTATCTATAGGCGTAGCCTTGCTTTTCCTGCCTACGGTAAAAAAGGCAAGAATTACAAGCAAGGCTATTACCAGGTATAAAATTTGTTTTTTATAAGTGTTAAAAAAATTCACTCTTTAGCACTCCTTGTTACATTCTAAGTTTTTTAGGGGAAACAAGGACTTTGCGCAGTGTATCTATGTGCTCAAGCACAATGCCTGTACCAAGTACAACACAGTTTAAAGGCTCGTTGGCTATGTGTACTGGCATGCCTGTTTCGTTTGTTATAAGCTGGTCAAGACCAGAAAGCAGTGCACCGCCGCCTGTAAGAGTTATGCCAAATTCCATAATATCTGCGGCAAGCTCTGGAGGTGTAGCCTCAAGAGTCTGTTTAATGCAGTCTATAATGGCTGTTATAGGCTCGGATATAGCCGAGAGTATCTCGTTTGATGTAATGGTTATTGTTTTAGGAAGGCCTGATACAAGGTCGCGTCCGCGGATGTCCATGCTTTCTTCTTCTGGCTTAGGGAAAGCACAGCCTATAGTTATTTTAATTTCCTCAGCTGTTCTTTCGCCTATAGCAAGGCTGTATTCACGTTTAATATATCCTATTATATAAGAGTCTATTTCATCACCTGCAACACGAAGTGATGTACTTGTAACTATACCGCCAAGAGATATAACGGCTACTTCGCTTGTACCACCGCCAATATCTACAACCATACTTCCTGTAGGTTCCTCAACAGGAAGTCCGGCACCTATTGAAGCTGCCATAGGCTCCTCTATAAGATAAGCGTCGTTGCTCTTTGCACCAGCGGCAACTGAAGCCTCCATAACGGCACGTTTTTCAACTTCTGTAACGCCTGAAGGCACACAAATAACAACTCTTGGTTTAGGTCCAAACATAGAGCGGGCGTATGCCTTATCTATAAAATATCTGAGCATTGCCTGTGTTATATCAAAGTCTGCAATAACGCCGTCTTTCATAGGGCGTATTGCTACTATGTTTCCTGGTGTACGGCCAATCATTTCTTTGGCTTCGTTACCAACTGCCAAAACTTCTTTTGTAAGTGTATTTATAGCTACAACCGATGGTTCATTTACAACTATTCCTTTGCCTTTAACATATACAAGGGTATTAGCTGTTCCAAGGTCGATTCCCATATCTCGT
The DNA here is from genome assembly GCA_944377425.1 of uncultured Clostridia bacterium. GTDB lineage: Bacteria > Bacillota > Clostridia > Lachnospirales > Anaerotignaceae > Neoanaerotignum_A. The sequence goes on along the minus strand of CALWEX010000030.1, from coordinate 2,575 downwards.
GCAAACATTCAAATTCCTCCTGTGGGTGCTCCGTAGATTTAAATTGTCGGTGTTTGTTTATAAAGTAGTTAGAAATTAATTAGAGTTTAGTTACAAATCTGTATAAAATACCATACTAATATAATAACTCTAAAAAATTTGTTTTTCAATAGCAACACCGTTATGACGCAAAAGCTTAAAAGTATTTTAACAATTTATACATTAATTGTTAAAATACACAACTTTGATTTAATAATTATGATTTATAATACTGGTTTTTTTATGCATTAAATTCATATATTTGATTTTTTACCGCATATTAAATTTTATAATAGATTTTGTAAAATTCAATAGTAAATTTTAAATTTAAACATAAAAAAAGCGGAAAACAGCTGTTTTCCGCTCTAAAAACGAATTATTTCCAATAATCAGTTATATCAATGCCATGGTCTTTAAGTGCTTTATATAATATAGATACTGGAAGGCCTATTACAGTTTCTGGGCTTCCTTTAATGTGGTCTATAAATATAGAAGCTTTGCCTTGTATAGCATATCCGCCAGCTTTATCACTATATTCCCCTGTAGAAAGATATTTTTCTATTTCATCTGTTGAAATAGGGTTAAAGCAAACCTCAGCAGCGTCAACAAATGATTCATACTCACGGTTACCGTTTTCGTCTATGAAAAACAGAGTCAAACCAGTATAAACAGTATGATTTTTGCCGCTAAGAAGGCGAAGCATTGAAGCAGCTTCATCGTTATTCTGCGGTTTATTTAATATTTTGCCTAAATACGTAACTACAGTATCAGCACCTATTATAACAGCTGGGCCTTCTATATTTTCCGCTACAGCAGACGCCTTGCGGTGGGAAAGTATTTTTACCCATTCGTAAGGTGACTGTTCAAGTTCCATATATTCTTTAGCGCCGCTTGGAATAACCTCAAACGGAACAGAAAGCCTTTCAAGTATCTGGCGTCTTCTTGGAGATTGCGAAGCGAGAATAATTTTATACATAATACCGTCTCCTTGTTTGTTTAAATAAAAAATAAAATTCCTGTAAGCCACTTATAAAAATTTATATATTACTGCAGCTATAAAAAAGCCTATCAGACCGGCTATAGTTATTTTAACAGTAAAGGCAAACTGTAAAACAATAACACCTATGTCGAGAACAAAAGGCGATGTAATGCCAAATGATTTACCGTAGCCCAGCCACGAAAACGAAGGGACTCTGCCAAACAAATCCCCTATAAATCCGCCTAATACAACGCCAGCTATAAGAAGCAGTATAAGAACAAGTGTGTTTTTGTTTTGTAGTTTCCTCATAGTCCACCTCCGGCCCGAGTTTTACTCAATAGCTATTTTAATAGAAAAGCTGTAAATATTCAATAGGATTTATTACATTAAAAAAATATTATAAAAACTGCTATAAGCTATTAATATACCAATGTACACCATTAAAAACTGTAGGCAATTTGCTGTTAATTAATGAAAAATATTATCCCTAACATGTGTTGACAAATAAAAAATAAAATGATACTATTCATATAGTTAGTTATAGCTAATATAAATTATTTTAAGCTAATAATGGAGGTGTTTATTTATGTCTTACTTTGAGGAACAGCTTATTGTGCATGCTTCGCCTGTTATAAGTGGTTTAAAAGCATCCAATATGTTTTCAATACCAATAAAATTGGCTTGCAGTGTTAGAGATGATTTTTGTGTATACTGCAAGCTGCTTTCGGCAAAAGGCCTTAAAATGCGGTTTTTATATGCTTTAGCTGATAAGGTGCATGTTTTTGTTTATAACATAAAGCTAATAAAAGAAATAATAAGCGACTCAAACGTTAAGGCATTTTTATTAAAATGCGGTTATCCGTCAGAGAGTAGTATAACAGATATGATTAACTTTTTAAAGGTTAGGATAAATGAAAACAAAGGCTTTCCCCATGAAATAGGATTTTTCTTTGGTTATCCAAAAGATGATGTATTTGAATTTATAGTTAATGAAGGCAAAAACTATAAGTTTTGTGGCTGCTGGAAAGTATATACCAACGAATCCAGAGCATTGGAGCTGTTTAATTCATACAAGGAAATTCGTGACAGTTATTTGAATATGGCAAAAGAGGGCGTACCGGTAAAAAGCATTATATCGGCAGCCTGATTAATATATAATTTAAGGAGGAATAAAGAAATGGAAAAAGCAGCGGTAATTTATTGGAGCGGCAGCGGAAATACAGAGGCTATGGCTAATGAGATTTGCGACGGAATTAAAGCAGGCGGTATGGACTGCGAGCTTTACAATGTATCTGATTTTAAAGGCAATATAGCTGATTATTCCAAAATAGCTTTAGGCTGCCCGGCTATGGGTGATGAAGTTTTGGAAGAAAGTGAGTTTGAGCCGTTTTACAGCAGTATAAACATATCAGGCAAAAAGATTGCTATATTTGGTTCATACGGCTGGGGTGATGGACAGTGGATGAGAAGCTGGGCAGAGGATGCATCTTCCAGAGGTGCCGCACTTTTTGATGAAGGTCTTATGGTAAACGGCGCTCCTTCCGGCAGTGAGTGCAAGGACTATGGAGAGAGGTTTGC
>CALWEX010000029.1 GCA_944377425.1 uncultured Clostridia bacterium | reverse complement strand
CCATGAAGCGTGTGCGTAAAAAAGGCAGTGCAGTTATTATTGCCAGCCAGAATATCGAAGACTTCAACAGAGCTGATGTGAGAGAAATGACAAAACCCATGTTTGCCATTCCGACACATCAGTTTTTGTTTAACCCAGGGAATATCTCCAAGAAGGAATATATGGAAATGCTCAGGCTGGATGATTGTCTGTTCGATCTGATCAGCAGTCCTTTAAGAGGTGTCTGCGTGTTCCGCCATGGCTCAGAAGTTTACCATCTGGTAGTAAAAGCACCGCAGTATAAAGAGGATTTATTCGGCAGTGCTGGAGGTAAGTAAAAACAAATCAAATTTTTAAACATATGTTTTATATTCATTCATTTAATTCAGTATGGGTTACTATATAATTGCTGAAATTTTTTAAAATAAGTAAAAGGGACACCAAGGTAACGTTGTTTTAATATAAAATTAGTAATAACAGCACTGATTATTAAGAATGTTTATTACAAAGGAAAGGAACTTTTATGAGTCAGGAATTAAAAGGAAGAAATGGAAAAATTGTTGGTACAAATGAATATTTTAAATATTTGAATAAAAGCTTTAAATTTGAGGATATAGTTAACATCATTAATGAATATTACTATTATGAAAGTTTAAAAAAGCTTTCAAAAGACAGTTATTCTATGATTACAAGTGTTTTATATGATGTTCAAAAATGCTCTTATGTATTACCATTTATATCTGCATCAGATCGTAATGAAACAGCAGAGATAATAAAAGGATTAGGAGAAATTTCAAGGCATTGGGGCAGTTCGAATTCTTCAGTAAACAAAATTGTTTCATTAGTTTTATTATCAGCAAGCGAATCTAAAAGAAAATCAAGAGAAAGCATGAGTGCAATACAAAATGCTGAAAGGATAATAAGAAGTTCCAGCATAATTAATTTATCAATATCAGGAAGAATTACTTTGCTTGAAAAGGCAGTAAAAAATGGAGTTATACAGGAATCAGCTGATGATCCTAAAAAATTACAATTTTTGATGTCTATTGAGCAAGGCAAAGGAAGCGACTTTTTAACAGATGTTTTAAATTATTATGAATACAAAAACAACAATGGAAAATACAAAGGAAAAAACGGAAAAACAATATGCAGCAAAGAGTATAACGAAAATATAGTAAAAAGTGTATTTAAAAACAAGTTTCCTGTTAGTTTTTCTTATGGAGGTGCTAAAAAGTATGTTGATGAAATTGAAAAAATGCTGAAAAATATTTATAATGAAATTGCTAATGATATTGAACGTGGAAAAAGTAACAATGATTATATAAAAGATGAAAATGGAAGCAAACTTATAAATGCGGTAGAAGAACTAAGCAAAAGCGGTGTTTACTGTGGAAATTTAAAAAATAAGATAGAAAACCTTATGTGGTTTGTGGGTGGAAATTCACAGCAGATACTCAGTCTTCAAAGAAATCTTAATGCGTTGGGTATTACTGGAAAACACGGAAAACTAAAAGAAGATGGAGTTTATGGAGAGGAAACACTATTTGCGTATGATAAGTTTTTTGAAACTATCAGTAAAGGAAATGTACCTGTTTTAACAATAATTAATCCATTGCAAAGCAATATTACAAAAATAGAAACTTCATATAAAACAACAAAAGGTGGAGCAAAGTACATTCAATTAACAAAGAAAGGAGTATCAAAGCCGCTTGTTAGACCAGATATGCATCCTTATAACAACATAAGAAATTATTATCATTTGAATGTAAGTTCTTTGCCGAATGCACCGAAGTTTCAAAAAAATTTAGCAACTAAGTTAGATCATGTTCAGATTTCAGAAAAGGCTTATAATCTTTTAAAAAATTTCGATAGTACCACAAAAAAAATACGTATTGCAGGTAAAACATTATTAGTTGCTGGTGTAGCACTTGATATAATACAGTTGGGGGTTGTAATAGATCAAGACTTAAATGATGCTGATAAAAAAATTGGCAAAAAAACTTTACACGAAACAGTAAGTATAGTAGGAAGTTGGGGAGGTGGATTTGCTGGAGCGAAAGTTGGAGCTGTGGCAGGTGCCGGAATAGGTACAGCTGTACTTCCAGGATTAGGCACTGCAATAGGTGGTACCATAGGTGCTGTGGTGTTTGGAATTGCTGGTAGCTATGGAGGAGAAAAGATTGCTGATTATGTTATTGATGTAACAGAAATGGAGAAGTGAAATTATTGAGAAATAGAGAGAATAGATTGAATAAATATCAAAATGAAGAGTTAGAATTTTATATTATAAACAGTATTTTTTGTCCAGAATACTGCTTTATGTATAATGATAAAAATACAGTAAATGCAACTTCGCTCTACGAAAGCCATGAGCCTTATTACAGCGAAAAAGCAGAGAAAATTTTTATTGAAATAATAAAGACTCTTGCGGATGAAAGCAAAATGATTATTGAATTTTATAACGGTAATGCTAAATTTGAGTATTCACCATTTTACTTTATAAGTGATGATAAAAAGAGCATTTATATTGTAAAAGAAAAAACTGAATTGAATGATTTACTTAATTTTATAAATGAAAAAAGAATTGATGAAAGTGAGTTTTATTTTTATGACAACATTGAAAATAATTTACATGAATTTGAAGAAATAAAAAAATGGATAAATGAAGTTCCATGTAAATTATATTTTTTACTTGATGCTCAAAGAGGAGCATTAACTATAAGGCATAATATGGAGCAAAAATTAATCGTTAAAAAAATTGAAGATGTTTTGAAAAACTATAATTATAGAATTGTTAAAGATTTTAATTATTAAAAATTTAATTAAAAGAATGAGTTGCTTTTTATGGTGAATGATTATGGGAATACTAACAAATTTATTTA
>CALWEX010000028.1 GCA_944377425.1 uncultured Clostridia bacterium | reverse complement strand
CATCTTTAAAAGCAGCGTTAAACAAATTAATATATCCGCCAGATGTCTGTTCTTTATTCCTTAAAGTAGAAAAAACAACATTTCCTTCAGGTGAAATCATTTCAGCACACAAAACATCATTATTAATATTTCTAACCATATATATTTTATTTTCGGCTGCTCTTGTTTTTATAATTTTATCTGACATTTCGTTTTTATGCTGTCCGTATACAAAAACAGCGGCACAGCCGTTTAAAGTATAAACACGTGTTATTTCTGGTATAAGTATTTCATCGCCAAAAATAACGCCTATTTTTCCTATTTTTGTTTCAGCGCAAAAATAACCTTCTGTATTATCATCGGTTTTGTTCCAAATAGCCTCTATACCCTTTTTAGATACAAGAGAAGCATAAATTTTATTTTCATTATTATAAGAAGAAATCAATACAATTTCTCCATCATTTAACAGAGAGCTTATTTTATTTATTAATGCATTTTCATCACATACAAATCCCGTTTCAGGCAGAAACATAAATTTGGCTTTGCAAATTCTACCTAAATTAATATGTTTTTGTGCTTTATCAATGTAGTCTTCCATATTTTCAGTTTTAAAAGCTGAAGCTGATATGTAATTAACAGCACCTGAAACATCAAATTTACATTCCATAAATTCAGCAACAGGCAGCTCTTCTGTGTTTTTACTTATTATATTATAAAGATACGGTCTTTTTTGCGGCAAACATTCATTTCTTTTTGAAATATCAATATCACAATATAATATTTCTTCTTCATCAGGTTTAAGAGAGCTTATAACATCTCCATTTGGTGCAATAACGCAGCTTCCGCCGGCATTAGACAAAACCTCTCCCTCAACGCCTGTTTTGCAGCATAGAGCCATATAAACATTATTCTCACGGCATCTTGCCGAAAGCATATATTCCTTTTGCGGATTTGTAAGGCACTTGGCGTTATATCCACCGGAAGTTAAATTTGCAAGGTTTAATATAATCTCCGCGCCTTTTTTAGCCATTAAAGCCGAAATTTCCGGCATACGTCCGTCAGCACATACTATAGCGCCTATTTTGCCAAATTCAGTATCAAAAACATCGTATTCGTTTCCCGGCTCGTAATATGTTCTGTCAAAATGCCACATATTGCTTTTTGTGTGGGTATGAACAATATCTCCATTTTTTCCTATTATAACAGCCTGATTTTTAATTACGCCGTTATTACGCAAAGCCATACCACAGGCGATATAAAATCCGTATTTTAAACACAGCTTTTTCATTTCTTCTATTAAATAAATTCCATGTTCAATAGCAGTATCTACAATTTCATTATTATTAAGTACATAGCAAGGGTAAGCACATTCCGGAAGAAGTACAAAATCCGGCTTTTTTTCAGCCGCTTTTTTAATCATATCCAATATATACTTACCATTTTCAATATAATTTTCTATTCCGTAAGCCTTAAGCTGTATTAAAGCAAGCCTCATTTATATCACCTCAATATTATATTTTACCACTTTTTTAACGCTTAAAAAACGGTTTTAAAAGCTTTACAAATATGACTATTTAACGATTTTCATTGCATAATTAGGTAAAAACCTGTAATATATTATCACAGCGGCTTTTTATAAATTCTTTTTTTGTCGTTTGCCGCTTATATATCATCTATCCGTTATTATTTTTTAAGGAGGTATTAATTAATGAATATTCCAGATTGGAAAGAAATTTACGCTTCTAAAATAGTTACCGCTAAAGAAGCCATAAGCTATATAAAAAGCGGTGACCGTGTAGTTACAGGCCATGCCGCAGCAGAGCCTACATACCTTATTGATACACTTGTAGAAAACTATGAAATGTACGAAAACGTAGAAATCTGCCATCTTGTTTCTTTAGGCGAAGGAAAATATACACGTCCTGAAATGAAAGGTCATTTTGTATTTAACGGCTTTTTTGTAAGCAACTGCACAAGAGAAGCAGTAAACAACGGCTCAGGCAACTATACACCAGGTTTCTTCCACGAAGTACCTAAGCTTTTCAGAGAAGAGCTCCCAGTAGATGTTGCTCTTGTTATGGTAAGCCGCCCAGATAAACACGGCTTTTGCTCATTCGGTACATCAAGCGATTACACAAAGCCTGCCGCTGAATGTGCAAGAATAGTTATTGCACAGGTAAATGAGTATATGCCTCGTACTTTCGGCGGTAACCTTATTCATGTTCGTGATATAGACTTTATAGTTGAGCACTCCGAGCCTATACTTGAAATGCAGCCTGCAAAAATAGGCATACTTGAAAACAAAATAGGTAAATACTGCTCATCACTTATTAAAGATGGCGACTGCCTTCAGCTTGGTATCGGTTCTATTCCAGAGTCTGTTCTTACATTCCTTTGGGACAAAAAGAACCTTGGTCTTCATACCGAAATGGCTTCCGACGGTATTATAGACCTTATGCTTGCGGGTATTATTAATAATAAAAAGAAACAGGTAGAGCCGGGCAGAAGTGTTATTACATTCGTAATGGGTACACAAAGACTTTACGACTTTATAGACGATAACCCAGAAATATCAATGAACCCTGTTGATTTTGTAAATGACCCTACAATAATAGCCCAGAACGATAATGTTGTTTCTATAAACAGCTGTATACAGGTAGACCTTATGGGTCAGGTAGTCAGCGAAAGCATCGGCCTTAAACAGTTCAGCGGCGTAGGCGGTCAGGTAGACTTTGTACGCGGCGCTGCTATGAGCAAAGGCGGCAGAAGCATTATAGCTATGCTTTCTACAGCAGCAGGCGGAAAGATAAGCCGTATAGTACCTTTCTTAGACCAAGGTGCAGCCGTTACTACATCAAGAAACGATGTTCACTATGTAATTACAGAATACGGAATAGCACTTCTTAAAGGCAAAACACTTAAAGAAAGAGCTAAGGCACTTATTAAAATTGCTCACCCTAACTTCCGTGACGAATTACGTGAAGAGTACGAAAGAAGATTTTTTGAGCCATACGAATAATAACCAAATACGAGAGGTATACCAATGGACAACATGAACAGCAATATGGGCAGCTTTAACAGTCAGCCAAACGGATATAATTATAATACTCAAAACACAAATAAAAGCTCAAAAAACGGCTGTCTTATAGCATTAGCAGCTGCCGGAGGAACAGTTATAGCTATAGGTATTGTTATTTTAATAGCTATAATAGCTATAATATTGGCAATAGGCAATGCTGTTGGCTCCGTTTCAAGCTCAATAACATCTTCATCAGATGCAGTTGCTGTGGCAGCATACGACACAGACTATGTTGAAACACTGTATTTTGAAGGTACAATTGCTGATAACGGTATGTATTCCACCGGATATAACCATCAGTGGACACTTGATGAAATAGACCGCCTTATTGATGATGAATACAATAAAGGCTTGATACTTTATCTAGACTCTCCTGGCGGCGGTACATACGAAAGTGATGAAATGTACCAAAGAATAATGAAGTATAAAGAATTAACAGGCCGCCCTGTTTACGCCTATATGGGCAGTCAGGCAACCAGCGGCGCTTTATACATAGCTATGGCGGCAGACGAAATTTACGCCGGAAGAATGACTCTTACAGGCTCCATAGGCGTTATAATGCAGAATTATGACTTAAGCGGCCTTATGGATAAGCTTGGAATAAAAGAGAGCAATATAAAAAGCGGTGCAAACAAAGACATGTTTGGCTACTCCGGCTATACCGACGAGCAAAGACAAATTCTCCAGTCTATAATAGACGAAAACTACGAGATATTTGTTAATATTGTAGCCCAGTCAAGAAATCTGCCTGTAGAAACAGTTAAACCATTAGCCGACGGCCGTGTATTCTCTGCACAGCAGGCAAAAGACGCTGGTTTAATAGATAATATAGCTACTTACGACCAGTTTATGGAAAACTTAAAATCTCTTGATGATTTTTATTCCTGTGAATTTATAGATGCTAAAAATACTTCAACATCACTTTTTGGCTATCTGTTTTCACAGTCTCAAATGAGTACAGATAACGGAATATACAGTAAATTAGCTGAATTATTTGAAAATAAAAATAAATCACCGTTTTACTATATATACCAAAACTAACATTAAAACAAAAGACACGCGGATAAATAAATTCCGCGTGTTTTTTTTATTACATTATTTTTTTGCTCCTGCGCTCCATATAAGTTGTATCCTGCCATACTCCAAACTTGTCTTTTGAAATCTTTTCTCTGTAGCCTATGTATCTAAAGCCGCATTTTTCAAGCATATTAATACACTGCTTGTTTATTGAAAATATAGAAGCGTATAGTGTCCAGTAGCCTTTTTTCTCGCTTTCATTAATCATTTTTTCTATAAGCATTTTACCTATTCCGTAACCTGTATACCCATTTTTAAGATATATGCTTATTTCTACAACACCTTTATAGGCTTCTCTTTGAGAAGTAGGGCTTAAAACACAAAATCCTACTGTTTTTCCATCAGCTTTGGCTATAAAACGGCAGTCTTTTAAATGGCCTTTATCCCAGTCATCATAAGATGGGCATTTTTTATGAAATGTAATGTTTCCGTTTTCAAGCCACCATGAATAAATTTCCGAAACTTCAGGCCAGTTCTCTTTTTTCATTTCACAAATCTCAATATCCATATAATACCTCCCTTTGTAAATATAAAAAACGGCGCACATTGCCAAAAGGCATGAGTACGCCGTTTTAATTTTATTTATTTCTTTTTATCTTCTGCAATATTTTTGCTTGGGCAGTCTTTAGCCGAACAGCCGTAGCAGTTGTGAGAGCAACCGTTTTTTGCATTTTTCTGTATTTTGCGAATAGAAGTAAAAAAGAGCAGAAATACAATTACTACAAGCAGTATATCGTACCATTGCAGACCAAACATTTTAATTCCTCCTAAAAAAGACCTACTATAAATCCACCTATATTATACACTATAAATGCCGCTATCCAGGCAGTAATTATCTGGAACATAACAACACCAAGGGCTGCAAATCCGCTGTGCATTTCTCTTTTAACAGCTGAAATAGCCGCAACACATGGAGTGTATAAAAGTGAGAATGTTAAAAACGAAAACGCCTGAAGCGGTGTAAACATTTGTGTTAAAACAGCGTTAAGGTTTGCTCCGCCGCCTGTTAATACGGCAAATGTGCTTACAACAGCCTCTTTAGCACTAAATCCTGTAATAAGCGCCGTTGATGCTCTCCAATCGTTAAAGCCTAAAGGCTCAAATACAGGTGCTATAAACTTGCCTATTAAAGCCATCATACTGTAGGAACTGTCGCTTACAACATTAAACCTTGTATCAAATGTCTGTAAGAACCAAATAACAATAGTTGCCACAAATATAATTGTAAATGCCTTTACAAGGAAATCCTTTGCTTTATCCCACATAAGCAGCACAACGCTTTTAAAACTTGGGAAACGATAGTTAGGCAGTTCCATAACAAAAGGTACAGGGTTACCCTTAAATACTGTTGAGTTAAACATATAACCGCTTAAAACGCCTATAAATATACCCATTAAGTATAAAACTATCATAACAAGGGGTTTATATTTTGTAAAGAAAACTTCCGTAAAAAGGGCGTATATAGGCAGTTTAGCCGAGCAACTCATAAAAGGCACAAGAAGAATTGTCATTTTTCTGTCTCTCTCGCTGGCAAGTGTTCTGGCACTCATAATAGCCGGCACAGAGCATCCAAAACCAATAAGCATAGGCACAAAGCTTCTGCCTGAAAGACCTATTTTTCTTAAAAGCTTGTCCATAACAAAGGCAACTCTTGCCATGTATCCGCTGTCTTCCAGTATTGATAAAAAGAAAAACAGTGTAACAATAACCGGCAAAAAGCTTAAAACACTTCCTACACCGGCAAATATACCATCTATTATAAGTGAGTGCACAACAGGATTAATACCGTAAACTGTAAGTCCATAGTCTGCGGCAGCTGTTATGTTATCTATAAAATATGTAAGTATATCGCTTAATAAAGCGCCTATTACACCAAATGTTAAGTAAAACATCAAAAGCATAATACCTATAAATATAGGTATAGCAAATATTTTATGTGTAAGTACGCTGTCTATTTTTACACTTCTTAAATGTGCCTTGCTTTCGCCTCTTTTAATAACAGTATCCTTACATGCACTTTCTATAAATGTATAGCGCATATCAGCAAGGGCAGCTTCCCTATCTGTACCCAGCTCTGTTTCCATTTCTGTTACGTTATGCTCCACCATATCAATCTCATTATCCGTAAGGCGCAGCATCTGCCTCATAGGCTCGTCGCCTTCTATAAGCTTAATAGCAGCAAAACGTGGGGAAACATTTATTCTTTCGGCATGGTCCTCTATAAGGTGGGCTATACCATGAATTGCTCTGTGTACAGCGCCAGAGCAGAAATCTTTTCTTTTAGGCTTCTGCTTTGTTTCGGCAACTTTAACAGCGATATCTATAAGGTCGTCAATACCCTCATTTTTGTATGCTGAAATAGGTACCATAGGCACGCCAAAAAGCTCCTGAAGCTCGTTTATTTTAATGGCATTGCCGTTAGCCCTTACCTCATCCATCATATTAAGCGCCATAACCATAGGTATGTCCAGCTCTATAAGCTGCATACTTAAATAAAGATTACGCTCTATGTTTGTGGCATCCAGTATATTTATAATACAGTCCGGTATTTCTTTAATAAGAAAATCCCTTGTAACTATCTCCTCACTGGTGTAAGGCGAAAGTGAATAAATTCCGGGAAGGTCTACCACAAGGCAGTCGTTGTGGCCTCTTATTGTGCCTTCTTTTTTGTCTACAGTAACACCGGGAAAATTGCCTACATGCTGATTAGAGCCTGTAAGCTGGTTAAAAAGCGTTGTTTTTCCGCAGTTCTGGTTTCCTCCAAGAGCAAAAATCATTTTGCCTTCTCCTCCTCGGCTACTTCTATTTTTTTAGCGTCGTCAATTCTTATTGTAAGCTCGTAGCCTCTAAGATGAATTTCTATAGGGTCGCCCATAGGCGCTACTTTTCTAATCATAACAACGGTTTTAGGTGTAATACCCATGTCAAGAAGCCTGCGGCGCAAAGCACCCTGACCGTTTACCGCCGTTACCCTGTAATTTACACCTATAGGACATTGGTCTAAAGTCATATTTATCCTCCGAACAAAAATTAAACTTATTGATAATCAATTAGCCTTTGTTAATCAATTTTAAATCCCACTTACACATTTGTCAAGAAATGATAAGCCTTAATATTCAATGCCTAAGCATTGTTTTTTCGTTCTTTTAATTATATTTAAAACAGTATTTTAAATGAAATATTCGACTTTTTAAATCTTTTAAATTCTTAAAATAACAATATTTTGTTTCAAATAAATATACCAGATGATATAATTAAACTAATATTATTTTGAGTTTATGCACATGGAGGACTATTATGCGCCAAATCAGTACACAAAAAATAACTGAAGAAGTTAAAAAAATGTGTATATCGTCTAACTGCAACTTAAACGACGATATATATATTGCACTTAAAGAAGCTAAAGAAACCGAAATTTCACCAGTTGGCTGCGAAATGCTAAGCCAGTTAATTACAAATGCAGATATAGCCAAAAACGAGCAGATACCTATCTGTCAGGATACAGGCCTTGCTGTTGTTTTTGTTACAATAGGTCAGGAAGTACATATTACAGACGGCTCATTAACAGATGCCATTAACGAAGGTGTACGCCAAGGCTATACAGAGGGTTATTTAAGAAAATCAGTTGTTAAAGACCCTTTTATACGTGTAAATACAGGTGACAATACACCGGCTATAATACATTACAATATAGTAGAAGGCGATAAATTAAAAATAGAAATAGCACCTAAAGGCGCCGGAAGTGAGAACATGAGCAAAATATTTATGCTTAAACCAGCTGATGGCATTGAAGGCGCTAAAGAAGCCATATTAAGCGCTGTTGAAGCAGCAGGCCCTAATCCTTGCCCGCCTATGGTAGTTGGTGTTGGCTGCGGCGGTAATTTTGAAACAAGCGCACTCCTTGCCAAAAAAGCTCTTCTTCGCCCTGTAGGCAGTCATTCCAATTTGGAGCATATTAAAGAAATGGAAATTGAGCTTTTGGAAAAAATAAATAAAACAGGTATAGGCCCTCAGGGCTTAGGCGGAAAAACAACTGCTCTTGCCGTAAATATAGAAACTTTCGCAACACATATAGCTTGTATGCCTATAGCTGTAAACATAAGCTGTCATGTAACAAGGCATGCCGTATGTGAAATTTAAAAACGGAGGTATTAAAAATGGAAATAAAAGTAACTGCCCCATTAACTAAAGAAGACGCCTCAAAGCTTAAAGCCGGGGATATTGTAAAAATAACAGGCACAATATATACCGCCCGTGATGCAGCGCATAAAAGAATGATAGAGGACTACAATAAAACAGGTAAATTCCCTTTTGATATGGAAAACGCTGTAATTTATTACGCAGGCCCGGCCCCTGCAAAGCCTGGCTCAGTTATAGGCCCTGCAGGACCTACAACAAGCTACCGTATGGATTCTTATGCACCTTTTTTAATGGACCACGGACAGACAGGCATGATAGGTAAAGGCGCAAGAAATGAGCAGGTAATAGAGTCAATGAAAAAAAATAAAGCAGTATACTTTGCCGCAACAGGCGGAGCCGCTGCTTTAATATCAAGCCATATAAAATCAGCGGAAATTATAGCCTACGAGGATTTAGGCGCCGAGGCAATACGAAAACTTTATGTAGAGGATTTTCCGGCTATAGTTGTTATTGACACGGAGGGTAATAACTTATATGAAACACAAAAAGCCAAGTACAGGACTTTATAAAATACTGTTTCTTTTAATTACAGTTATTTTTTCATTCTGCCTTTTAGGCTGTGGCGGGAACAATAAAAATGCCTCAGCTTTATCAAGCATTGATTCAGCGCAAGAAGACACAAATTCAAGCAAAAAAGAAGAAATCTCTTCACAATACCAGCAGGAAACAGTTGAGGAGCATAAAGAACCAGTTGTAAGACAAGCGCTTTTAAGCTTTACAGGAGATTTAATGGTACACAGCTATCAATATGAAGAAAGCTACGACAGTGCAACAGGCACATATGAGTTTGACCATAACTTTGAGGCCGTTAAAAAGTATTTTGATAAAGCCGATTATATTTTGGGCAACCTTGAAACCGTTTTAGGCGGTGACGAAATAGGCGCACAGGATTTTCCGTGCTTTAATACACCTGACAGTTTTGCTGTTGCCGCTAAAAATGCAGGCTTTGACTTTTTTACAACAGCCAACAACCACTGTATGGACCAAGGCACAGATGCCCTCTGCCGCACGCTTGATGTTTTGGATTCTTTAGGTATAAAACATGTAGGCACAAACCGCTCTCAGGAAGAAAGGAATAAAGTTGAAATAACCAAAATAAACGGCATTAAATTCGTGTTTTTATCCTATACTTACGGTACCAACGGAATACCTGTTAAAAACGAATACAACGTAAATTTGCTTAACGAATCAGCAGTTAAAAACGATATAACAAAGGCCAAAAGCCTTAATCCTGATTTTATAGTGGTTATGCCTCACATGGGCACAGAATACGTTACAGAGCCTACAGAAGAGCAGAAAAAATGGGTAGATTTTATGTTTCAGTGCGGAGCAGACATTATAGTTGCCAGCCACCCACATGTTTTGGAGCCTATGGAGGTTAGGGAAATTACAGAGCCTGACGGCACAACACGAAAAGGCTATGTTATGTACTCAATGGGAAATTTTATATCTTCCCAAACAACACCGCCGCGAAATGCCAGTATAATACTTAATATTGCAGTTGAAAAAATAGACGATAACCCGGCTGAAATAACAAAAGTTTCATTTATACCTATTTGGACACAATTCAGAAACGGCTCAAATGTAAACGATTTTGTTGTGCGCAGTGTATATGATGTTTTAACAGACAGTGAAAAAGAAGCAAAATATCGTGCAAAAGATTTAGCAAGGGTAAACGACATTCACTACGAAACAACGTCGCTTTTATTAAATCGTGACGTACCTATAGAGGAAATACAGGAAGAATATACATTTTATGAAAGGTAGGAGAAATTAAATGCTTAAAGGATTATGTGTTTTTTCAAAAAATATCGAAAACGCCAAAAAAGCCGGTTTTGATTACGTTGTGCTTCCCGGTTTTGAAGTAGCCGCCATGAGCGATGAAAGCTTTGAAAAACTTGTTAAAGAAGTTAAGGAAATAGACATACCTGTTTTAGGCTATAACTCCTACTGTAAAGATGACTTGCCTATTGTAGGCGACGGCTTTAATGAGGAGAAAACAGCATCTTACGCGGCGCTTTTAAGCAAAAGAGCTTATGAATTAGGAATTAAAAATATAGGCATAGGCGCCCCTGCGGCCAGAAGACTTCCTAAAGACTACGATAAAATAAAAGCATATAATCAAGGCAAAAAATTTATTTCTATTACAGCCTATGAGGCAAGAAAATACGGCCTTAATGTGCTTATAGAAGGCCTTCAAAAATATTACTGCGATTTTGTAAACTATATCCCAGAGGCTTATCAGCTTATGAAGGATATAGATAGAACAAATGTAAAAATGATTATAGATTTTTACCATATGAAAGTAAACGGCGAAGAGTACCAAAACGCATTAGGCCTGCTTGACTACTGCAAAGATGTCCATATCAGCGGCTGTGATAAAGAGAGAAACCGTCCTTTTGTAGACGAAACAGACGCAGAAGATTTAAAGCTTATTTCTTCTATACTTAAAAAAGGCGGCTACAACTTAACTCTCACTCTTGAACCAGATAATACAGATGAGAATTTTATGGAAAAAGCTCAAAATTCCTATAATGTAATCAATAAATATTTTGAATAAAAATAATTTTTATATGCTGTTTATTCAAAACACAAATTTATTATAATTTGCAGAAAAATACACTAATTGAATTATTCAAAAAAATTTAAAATTAATATTTAAAACTAAAAAAATAATCTTAAATTTTAAAATAATTTTTTAAAAAACCTTTAATTTAAGGCATTTTTTAGTATATTTATTATTTTATACTAAATTTAAGTCTATTAAACAATTTATTTTATAAACCTAAAATCCATTTTGGCCTTTTACAGGTCAAAATGGATTTTTTTGTATTTTTTTAAGTAAATTATAAATTTATATTGCATTTTTTTCCATTACATGTATAATATATATCAGTTTATTAAAAATAATAATTAAGTTTAGTATTTATAAACTTTTTCAACCTTTTTTCGGTCATTTCCCATTTATGGGGTGTGATAAATATACTTAATATTATTTTTTATAATTTTAAAGGGGGCAAAGAATGTAATTGAAAAAAAGGTTTATTTCTATGATTTTAGCGGCAGCAGTAGTGCTTGGGGTATCTTTACCTGCCGCAGCATCACAGGGCGAGTACACAGTTAAAAAGGGCGATACACTTTGGGGAATAGCCCAAATTTACAACACAACATTTATGAAACTTGCCGAAATCAACTCAATTGAAAATCCGAATTTAATTTTCCCAGGACAGGTTCTTAAAACAACCCAAACAGTTGAAACAGTTAAAACACCTGAAAATACTGCTCAGACAGATGTTAAAGCAGAAGAAACAGCAAAACCTGAACAGACGGAAAATACAGTTGAGACATCAGAAGAAACAACAATTTCATCTGATAAAACCACAGATGTTTTCAGTTACATAGACACAGAATTTTCAGAGCAGGTAATGGATAAAATATCCTCTTTAGGTGATAATGCAGATGTTGGCAACAGAAGCGCCGGAAGCCCTGCCGAAAAAGAAGCAGCAGACTTTATTTACTCAACAATGAAAGAAATAGGCCTTTCAAATGTTACAATAGACACATTTACATGTGACAACTGGACATTTGAAAAAGGCAGATTATACTTTGATGAAAACGATTACATATCTCTTGGCGGATATGCTACAAACCTTGTATGCGATATGGAGCCTGTAAGTGTTGTATACTGCGGCAAAGGTACAGCAGCAGACTTTGAAAATGTTGACATTGAGGGAAAAATTGCATTAATAGAAATTGACCAGTATAACGAATGGTGGATTAACCACCCAGCTTACGAGGCATATCTTAATGGAGCAAAAGCCGTTATAGCTTATAATTACGCTGGATATGCTCAGTACAGCGACACTACAATAGGCGTACAGGATATATGCGGTCCTGACTACGCTCCAGCTCTTGCAATAAACAAACAAGGTTTTGATAAATTAAAGAGCCTTATAGACGAAAATGGCGGAGAAGCGCAAGTTACACTTGATGTTAAAAGCGTAGTTGAAAAAGACGGCACATCTCAGAACGTATGGGGCGAAATTCCTGGTAAAAGCGATGAAACAATAATGCTTATTGCTCATTACGATGGATATTTCCATTCAGCTTATGACGACGCTTCCGGCGTTGCCACAATATTAGGCATAGCAAAGGCAATTAAAGACAGTGGATATGAGCCAGAAAAAACTATAAGAATTATATGCCATGGTGCTGAGGAATGGGGCAAGAGCAATACAGAATACGACTGGGCAAAAGGCGCTTATGAGCAAATAACAAAAATTCACCCTGAATGGGCAGATACAGCTTTTGCACTTCTTAATGTAGATGGAATGTACCCAATATCAGGCCAGAAGGATTTTGCCATTGCCACTGTATACGAGCTTAACTCATTTACACAGGAAGCAATTAAGCCAGTTATGGAAAAATACCCTCAGTACAATGTAGAGGTGCTTTCCCCTACATCAACAGGTACAGAGGATTTTGCTTACTCACAGGCAGGCATTGCAGCAATAGTTGCTTCTGATGTAGATTTTGAAAGAAGCAATTACGAAAAATATATTTATCATACATCAATGGACAGCAAAGAATACGGGTATAACCCAGAAGTATTCAAAATGGTTCATGAGTTATTTACTAACATTCTTTTAGAGCTTGATAACTCACCAGTACGTCCTTTAAACTTTACAACAGAGCTTAACGCTTTGGAAGAAAGCCTTAACAAAGACATAACAAGTGAGAACCACAGCGTATATGCCGCACTTAACAATGCAAAAGATGCAGCAGCTGTACTTGATGAAAAAATAAAGAGCGGCGAAATTGAAAACAGCGTGGAATTCAACCAGAAAACAGCTGAGATTTTCCGTGATATAAGACAGAATTTTGTTACATTTACATGGGAAAGCGAAATAATATTCCCTGCTGAACAGTGCCAGAACAATATAGAAGCTCTTACAGCGGCTATTGAAGCTTTAAAAGACGGTAACGGTGATTTGGCATACGACGAGTACCTCTACAATGTAGACTACAACTGGTATGCTTACGACTTCAGCAAAGAAGCTTATTCCTTCCAGTTAAGCAGAATAACAGACAATTCAGTTGGAACATGGGGCAACAGCCTTATAATAAATCCACCTGAAAACCTTTACGATGTAATAAGCTTTTTAGGCGAAAACTACGGAAAAGAAAATGTA
>CALWEX010000027.1 GCA_944377425.1 uncultured Clostridia bacterium | reverse complement strand
TTTGCAGATACAAAGATACCGGAGAGGATATTTATTTTGATATCCAGATAACTAACGAGGACGAAACCAGCGCAGTAGGCCGACAGACAATTATACTTAAGGACTGCAACATGGACAGCGGAATATTGGCTAAGTTTGATGCTGAGGGAGAGTACCTTGACGAAGAAATGGAATTTACATTCGAAGATTGGGAGATGCCAGAGAAGTTTACACAGTTAAACGGTATGGTGTAAAACTTAGAAAATATCTATATATGTGGCTATAAATATGGTTTCTTTTAGACTATAAAAATATACAAGTGTATGTTATAGCTATATAAATTATACTTTGTAAAAACAGTTTTATTTATGTTTATCAAAAATATAAAGACAAGTTTTTAATTTAATGTGTTTAAAGCGCTTACTTAGTGTAGGCGCTTTTTTAGTACAAAAATTAAGGAGGAAAACAAATGTCAGATTTATCAATGTTTTTAAAGCAGAATAAAATAAAAAGGGATAACACAACTTACATAGCATCAAAGTCATTTTGTGATGGCGAGGGAAAGCCTCTTGAATGGGTTATTAAACCTATTACAACAGCTGAAAATGACGAAATAAGGGATTCCTGCACAATGGATGTCCCTGTTACAGGTAAGCCAAACCAGTACAGACAAAAGATTGATACATCAAAGTATATGGCAAGAATGATTGTAAAATCCGTTGTAGAGCCTAACCTTTACAGCAAGGAGCTTCAAGACAGCTATGGAGTAATGACACCGGAAGACTTAATTAAGCAGATGATAGATAACCCAGGCGAATATTCAGCTTTTGCTCAGTTCATACAGGAGTTTAACGGTTTTACTGACATTAACAGCAAAATTGAAGAAGCAAAAAACTGATTGAGAGCGGAGGCGAGGCGCTGTATGCCTTATACGCTCTTATGCGGCTTAGAATAAGGCCTTCCGTTTTTGTCCAAATGGATGATAACGAGAAGGCTTTTGTTATAGCCTGTATTGATAAAAAAATAGAGGCGGAAAAAGAAGAAGAAAAACGGATGAAGAAAAATTCAGCAAGACACAAAGCCGGAAGGAGGCGGTAAATGATGTCGACTAATGAGTTAGTGCTTGAGTTAGATGATAGGGTCAGCGCACCTATTAATAAAATGATAGGCAGTATTAATGAGTTTGTAAATGAAGTAAGGTTTGCTGGAGATGTAGTTAATAATTCTTTTACTTCAAACTCAATAGCTAATATGTCACAGGAATTTAATACAGCAGTTACTAGAGTTGATAATTTTACAGACAGTATTTCAAATGCTGCTTCACAACAGGATAGTTTTAATAACTCAGTTAAAAAAAGCGAAGGTATAGCATCAAAAGCCTTTTCGGTTTTTAAAGATGCAATTGGTGTAAATAGTTGGTCTGACGGAGTAAAAAAAATAGTTGATATGTCAGATAAATATACCCAAATGTCCACAAAGCTTTCTTCTATAGCTGGAGAAGGTGAAAATTTAGCTGATATACAAAATAAAATATTCGGCTCTGCAAACAGTGGCAGAACGTCTTATACGGCTATGGCAGATGCAGTATCACAGTTTGGCAAAGAAGCAAAGTCAGCTTTTGGCTCAACAGATGAAATTATAGGCTTTGCCGATAGTGTTAATAAAAGTTTTGCCATAGGCGGATTAGGTGAAAGTGAAAGAACAAGTGCTATGAGCTATGTGTCAGATTCTATGTCTGATGGAAATATAAGCGGTGATGAGTTAAATGAAATTATGAGTTATTCTCCTGTTATTGGTGAAAGCTTAAGCAAATATATGGGCGTGCCTGAAAATTTAGTTCAAGAATATGCCAATGAAGGAAAGTTAAGCGCTGAAGCATTTAAAAACGCAGTGCTTTCATCAAGCAGAGAGATTAATTCTCAGTTCAGTGCTTTGCCTGCAACATGGGGTGAAATTTGGACTATGTTAGGCAACTTTGCAACAAAGGCTTTAACGCCTATATTGACAGTGGTATCGTGGCTGGCCAGCAATTTTAGTTTGCTCGCTCCTATAATATTAGGAGTTGCAGGGGCATTTGCTGTATTTCAATTAGCTGCAAATTGGACTAAAATGGCGTCAATGGCTACTAGTTTATATTATGGAGCAGTTAATTTTTTATCTATAGGCTTTGGAATATTAAAAGGCAGTACAGCTGCAGCTTCAGCTGCAACATTTCAATATAACTCAGCCCTGATGTCATGTCCAATTACTTGGATTATCATGTTGATAATTTTACTTATTGGTATTATTTATGCTGCTGTAGCTGCGTACAATAAATTTACAGGCTCAACTGTTTCAGCCACTGGAATAATAATGGGTATTTTTTCGGTATTGGTAGCTTTTGTAATGAATCAATTAATATATTTATGGAATATATTTGCGGCTTTTGCTAATTTTATCGGAAATTTCTGCAACGACCCTGTAGCAGCTGTTAAAATACTATTTTTAGACATGGCAGAAACTGTTTTGGGATATGTCCAAACTATGGTTAAAGGAATAGAAGATTTAATAAATAAGATTCCGGGTGTTCAGATAGATATTACATCAGGAATTGACCAGTATTTAGATAAGATTAGGAATGCTGCCAAAGAGATAAAAGATGAGTCAGGATGGAAAGAATATGTTAAAAAGCAGGAGTCCCAAGATTTTGCTGACGTTTTTTCAAAAAGCTATGACGATGGAAAAGGTCTTGCTGAAAAGGTATCAAGTTTTATAGGTGGTGAAGGAGTTGGCGAAATAGAGCCTTCCGGATTCGTTCCTGCTGGCGGAAATAGTTTTGATACAACTGGCGGTATGGGTGATGCACTAAATAATATAGCTACTGACACATCTGCAATATCTAATGAAGTAACTACATCAGCTGAAAATGAGGAGTATTTAAGAAAAATTGCCGAAAGGGATGTAATAGTAAGGTATGTAACACCTAACATAAGCGTTAGCATGAATAACAAAAATAACATACAAAACGGTATGGATATAGATGGCGTTATTGACCACTTAGCACGTGGTACAGCGGCGGCTATGGCCGGTATGGGAGAAGGAGCGTGATTTTATGTCATATTTGGTTTATTTGGGTGACTTGCTTTTGCCTGTTCCGCCGGACAGTATACAAACAAAAATTCAAAATCAGAATAGCACAGTAACACTTATTAACGAAACGGAATATAACTTTCTTAAGGCTCCGGGACTTACTGAAATAAGTTTTGATATTCTTCTTCCGGCTTTTAAATATCCTTTTGCTGTATATGAAAACGGTTTTAAAGACCAGAAATACTACCTTGATGAGTTTGAAAGACTGAAGAAAGAAAAAATCCCTTTTAGATTTTATGTAAATCGTGAAACACCAGATGGAAAAGGTCTGTGTGATATTGAGTTTGAACTTGTTAGCCTTGAGGAATATACAATAAAAGATAGCTCTGATAACGGTTTTGACTTAACTGTAAGTATAGAGCTGAAAGAATATAATCCTATCAAAACTGATATTGCTGATATATCAGAAGACGGTACTATAACTAAAGAGCAGCAAAGAGAAGAAAGTGACGCTGAGCCTTCTGCCGAAAATCAAAGCTATACTGTAAAAAGCGGCGATACGCTTTGGGCGCTGTCTAAATATTACTATGGTGATGGCAGCAAGTACTCTCTTATAGCTTCTGCAAACCCGGGTATAACAAACCCTAACCTTATATATCCGGGACAGGTTTTGGTAATTCCAAAGGAGGAGTGATTTGTTTGCATGTAAATTTAATTATAGAAAATCCGGATACTGGAAAGGTTTATACTCCTTTAGTTGAGGAAGGTATAAAGTGGACTACCGATAGGGAAGGCTCGGCTGGAAGTCTTGAGTTTACTGTTATAAAAGATGACATTATAAACTTTCAGGAAGGCAACAGAGTTGAGCTTAAAGTGGACGGCACGCCTGTTTTTGCTGGGTTTGTGTTTACAAAGTCAAGAACAAAAGAAAAAGTTATATCAGTAAAGGCTTATGACCAGCTTAGATATTTCAAAAATAAAGATACTTATATATATGAGGATAAAACAGCGTCTGAACTGCTTAAAATGATAGCCGGCGATTTCAGTCTATTTACAGGAGATATAGCTGACACAAAATATGTTATGAGTGCATCGGAAAATAATGCTTCTTTGTTTGACATAATGAAAAATGCCCTTGATAAAACTCTTGTAAACACCAAAGAAATGTATGTGCTTTATGATGATTTCGGAAAGATTGCTCTTAAAAACATAGCCGACATGAAAGTTCCTTTAATAATAAATGACTCCATGGCAGAGGACTTTGACTATGAAACATCTATTGACAGCGAAACTTACAACAAAGTAAAGC
>CALWEX010000026.1 GCA_944377425.1 uncultured Clostridia bacterium | reverse complement strand
TTTTTATCCGGCATAAACTCAGCAGCGAATTTGTATGATATAAGGCTTGCCATAGACGCAATAAGAGTGCCAAGACCGCCTATATTAACACCTATAAGAAGTTCCAACCATTTATCTGTAAACCCTGAAAGCAGCAAAGCAGATGGAACATTGCTCATAATCTGGCTTGAAATAACGGCAGTTAATACCTCGTTTCCAGATATAAAAGCGCTTATAAAGTGCTGAAAACTGTTTATTTTACCTACATTTCCTATAAATATAAAAAAGCCTGTAAATGTAATTAAAAGACTGTAGTCTATTTCTTTAAATAGCTTTTTATTAAATATTAAAAGTGAAAGCACAATTACTATAAATACAAGCTTAACTGGTATTATTCGACCTACAGATAAAACAGACAGAACAAAAAGACCAAAATAAAAAACAACCATTTTTTTGTTTGATATTTTTGTACCATCATCTGTATTTATTAAACTTAATGAAGTATTTTTTCTGAAAATCACAAATAAGACTATAAGCAGTAAAGACAAAGCACCATATGGCAGCATAGCCATAAAAAAGTCTGCTGTTGGTACAGAATATTTTGTATATATGTATATATTCTGCGGATTGCCTATAGGTGTAACAATACTGCCCAAGTTAGCGGCTATTGTTTGCATTACAACAACGAATGTAATTCTGTCTTTAAGATTAGCCATTGTAAGTGTACCTATAGCAAATGGTACAAATGTAATAAGAGATACATCGTTTGTTATAAGCATACTTGAAAAGAAGCAAAGCAAAATCAGTATAAGTTCAAGCTGGACAGAGGTTTTTACTTTTGAAAGCAGTTTTAAACCTGCCATCTTAAATATATTTAGCTCTTTTAAAGCACATGTTACGGCCATTAAGCAAAAGAGCAGGGATAAAGTTCTGAAATCTATGTATTGAATATATCCTAAATTAGGCGGAACTATAAAAGATGAAATAAATGCGGCAATCCATGCACACACAAGCACAGGCTCTTTTTTTATAAATTGTTTAATCATAATATTTCTCCTAAAGCGGTTATAAAACAATTTTACACAATGACTAATTATAATAGAAAATATAAAAATTACAAGTACCTTGAATAGAACATATTATTTGTAAACTAAAATGTGTGTTTTGGGAAAACAAATGTAAGCTCAATATGTAAAATACACAAAATTATTAACAAATGTTTTTGCTAAATGTTTTATACAAGTTAATAGCCTTTGAAAGCTTATAATAAATCGACAATTTTTCAGCTTTTGACTATATTCAAATTTGTGGGAATTTTTATGTACTTTTTTATGAAATACTTTGATTTTTATAATTATTTTTGGTATAATTTATTGCGTTGAAAGAAATATATTTACGTTAGTATGAAAGTTTTAACAAAAGGCAGGGGTGATGGCGACTAATTTTAACGTTTTAGTTTGCCCGACACATAAGTATTTCTAATGAATTATTATGAAAACTTATAAATTCGGCATATTAAATCGCACAACTTCATATCTTTTAAGCCGTTAGCAAAAGTCAAAAATCAAATGGGATATTGATTTACTAAAGATGAAAAGGGGAATTTATATGAATATTATTACATCAGCTGAAGGCTTTATAGGCTTCATGTTGCTTTTAATGGCAATTATATTTGGTTATGAAAAGAAAAACCCGAATTCAAAAATATTTAAAGTAATTCCTTCAATGCTCTGGCTTATGATTATTGTGGCAGCTTGTGCTACATTCCATGTTTGGGATCCTAACGCTGAGGGCGTTATAGCAGCTCAGGATATAATGTATACAACATTTCTTCCTATGATGCTTATTATGTTCATGCTTACTTGTGACGTACGTGACCTTTTTAAACTTGGTCCTCGTATGATACTTTCATTCCTTTGTACTACAGTATCAGTTTTGATTGGTTTTACAGTAGCTTTCTTAATTACAAAAAGATGGCTTCCAGAGATGGGCTGGGCTTCTATAGCTTCAGTTACAGGCTCATTCGTTGGTGAAACAATCAACATGAGAGCTGTTGCAGCTGTATTTGGTGTTGAAGGTACAGACTTTGCTTATGCAGCTATGATGGATACAATAGGATTTACTGTTGTTCTTTCTGTTGCTATGTGGATTCTTCCAAGACAGGCTAAATGGAACAAAATGATGAAAGCCTCAACAGAAGGTATTGATGAAATAGCTATCAAAATTAACGCTTCTATGCAGGCTCACCCTGAAGCACAGGGAAAACCTGTATTTGTTGATTACTGCAAACTCTTTGCTGTAGGTATCCTTGGTACAGCTTTTGTAAACTGGGTAATTCCTTTTATTCCTGAAGTTTCTTTCCTTAACGCTACAGGTTGGAGAGTTATACTTGGTTCACTTCTTGGTATTGCCCTTGGTTTAACACCACTTCATTGGTTAAAAGGCGCTAAAGACTGCGCTAACGTATTCCTTTATATGAGCCTCTGTGTTGCTATGTCTTACTCAGACCTTAGCCAGTGCACAAGCGCACCTGCATTTGCAGCCGCAGTTCTTATAATGCTTGCTGTAATGTATGTTATTTGGCTTTGCCTTTGTAAGCTTCTTAAACTTGACTGCTTTACTGCAGCAGTTGGTTTCATGGCAAACTTCGGTGGTACATCATCAGCTCCTGCTATAGCAGCTGCTTATAACGAAAACTGGATTGGTTTTGGTATCCTTCTTGGTTTCTTTGGTGACCTTATTGGTACTGCTGTTGCTATAAGCTTCGGTTACTTCTTACAGTATCTTTCAATGTTATAATTTATTTTGGCTTAAGATGTGAATGCGAATTTATGTAGAATTTTTAAGTACATATATCAGTTTTTATTAAACGGTGCTGGAATTTTGTTTCCAGCACCGTTTAATGCATTAAATTTATTTGACAATAAAGTGTATTTGTATTAAATTTACATAAGATAGATTAAATTAACTTAATAATTTTAATAAATTTAATGCGGGAGAGGTTATTATGAATATATACAAAAGGTTTATAAGTTATTACAGACCGCATTGGAAGCTGTTTGCTTTTGATATGTTCTGCGCTTTTGTAGTTTCTATGGTTGATATTTCTATACCACAGATATTGAGATTTTTGACTAATGATTTATTTTTGGAAAGCAAATATGTAATACTTGGGTATTTGCCGTATATATTTGCCATACTTATGGTAATGTATATAATAAGAATGTTGTGCCAGTACTTTATTGGCTCGTGGGGTCATATAATGGGTTCACGTATGGAAAGTGATATGCGTAGGGATTTGTTTGCCAAAATGGAGGAGCTTTCATTTTCTTACTACGATAATCATAGTACAGGCGACATGAATGCACGTATGGTATCTGATTTATTTGATATATCGGAATTAGCACACCATGGACCGGAAAATTTGTTTTTATCATTTATTAAAATAGCAGGCTCAATTATTATTCTGCTTACAATAAATGTTAATTTAACACTTTTGCTTTTAGCAATTATTGTGTTTATTGTTATATTCAGTGGTAATCTTAATATTAAAATGCGTCGTGTTTTTATGGATAACAGACGCAAAATTTCTGGTATTAATGTAAGCTTACAGGATAGCATTGAAGGCATAAGGGTTGTTAAATCATTCGCCAATGAAGAAGCTGAAGCTAAAAAATTTGATAAAGCAAATAATGCTTTTTTAAAGTCTAAAAAGGATTCTTATATGGTAATGGGCTCATTTCAGGCCGGAAATGGATTTTTGCAAGGATTATTATATGTTGCTGTGCTTGTTGCTGGTGGTTATTATGTAGCTCAAGGAAAAATTAAAGCAACAGACCTTGCGGTTTACGCTTTATACATTAACGTAGTTGTAGCACCTATTAATATTTTGGTTGAGTTTCTTGAGACATTCCAAAAAGGATTTGCTGGTTTTAAAAGATTTATTGAAATTATGGACACTGAAACCGAAATAAAAGACTTACCAAATGCTGTTGAGCTTACAGATGTAAAAGGAAAAATTGATTATGATAATGTAAGTTTTTCTTATGATGGTGTAAGCGGTATTCTTTCAAACTTAAACCTTAGTATTGAACCAGGAAAAATTGCGGCTCTTGTAGGAGCATCGGGTGGTGGCAAAACCACTATATGTTCTCTTTTGCCAAGGTTTTACGATGTTACAGGCGGCAGTGTTAAAATTGACGGAAAAGATGTACGAGATATAACTCAAAAGTCTTTAAGAAAGGCTATAGGCACTGTTCAGCAAGATGTATATTTGTTTGGAAGTACATTTAAAGAAAATATTGCCTATGGAAAAATAGGCGCAACTGATGAAGAAATAATCGAAGCAGCAAAGAAAGCTAATATACATGACTTTATAATGAGTCTTCCTGATGGATATGACACACAGGTTGGTGAAAGAGGCGTAAGGCTTTCAGGCGGGCAAAGGCAGAGAATTTCAATAGCAAGAGTTTTCCTTAAAAATCCGCAGATACTTATACTTGATGAAGCTACATCGGCTCTTGATAACGAAAGTGAAAGATATATTCAAAACTCTCTTGATGAACTGGCAAAGGGCAGAACAACTATTGTTATAGCTCACAGGCTGAGCACAATAATTAATGCTGATATTATTTATGTAATAGAAAACGGAACAGTTAAAGAAAAGGGAACACATAAAGAACTTTTGGAAAAGAACGGAACATACGCAAAATATTATAACATGCAGTTCAAATAAAAAAATTAAATATTGTTAAGTTAAAAATAAGCCGAAACTTTTAATAAGTTCCGGCTTTAGGTTTATTATTCGGTTGTTTTTCCTGTTATTACAGAAAGTATAATGCCTAATATAATACCTATTGCGGCAGGAAGTATCCAGCAAAGGTTTGTGTTAAAAGGTGGTATCATACCTAAGAATTTATTTAAAGCTGGTATAACTATGTTTGCCGAAGGTAAGGCACTTAATATGCTTATAATGGCTGTAAATGTAATTGTTACAGGGTAAACATAGGCATATTTTTTAAATACATTGTTTAAAAGACCTAATACAATAAGTACAATGGCTACCGGATAAATAGCGTTTAATACTGGCACAGAAACTGCCAATATGGCGTTTAAGCCTGCTATTGATATAA
Source organism: uncultured Clostridia bacterium (assembly GCA_944377425.1). GTDB lineage: Bacteria > Bacillota > Clostridia > Lachnospirales > Anaerotignaceae > Neoanaerotignum_A. The sequence goes on along the minus strand of CALWEX010000026.1, from coordinate 15,405 downwards.
AAAAGCTTGCTACAGCAAAGATTATTACCCATGTACGATAATTAAGCTTAGGAAAAGTATTTGAAAAATACTCACTACAGCAGCATAACAGGCCTGTACATGTGTTAAGGCAGGCAATTACAAATATAATGCCAAGTATAATTACTCCTGCTGTACCAAAGAGATATGATACAAGGTTTGTAAGAACTTCTGCACCGTTGGTTGCTCCAGCAAATGAACCGCCAGAAATTGCACCTATATGAGCCAAAGCAGCATATACAATCAAAAGCACAGCGCCTGCAATCCAACCAGCTTTTATTGTATAGCTAACTACAGATGATTCATTAGTAACACCTTTGTTTTGAATATTAAGCGCTATTATTATGCCAAAGTTAAGTGCGGCGATAGTATCCATTGTAAGATATCCGTCTAAAAAGCCTTGTACGGCACGGCTTTTTTCATAAGTACCTGTTGGTGTGCCATAACCACCTGGTGAATGAAGAACACAGCCTATTACTATAACAAATATAAGTATTAAAAGACATGGTCCAAGTATTTTTCCAAGCCTATCTGAAAGTTTTTCAGGATGAAGCGCAAGGAAAAGTGCAACAGCAAAGAATATAAGAGAATAAATAACACGTAAAGTTGTTGAAGCTGCAAAAGGCGCTACAGCCATTTCAAAGGATGTAGATGCTGTACGCGGAATAGCAAGGCAAGGGCCTATTGACAAATAAATAAGCAGTGTAAATATAAAAGCAAATTTAGGGTGTACCCTGCCAGCAAGAGATGGCAGACCGCCTGATTTTGCAACTGCTATAACACCTAAAATAGGAAGACATATAGCACTTAAAGCAAATCCTGCCATAGCTACCCATGTTCCTGTTCCTGCCTGAGAACCTAAAAATGGTGGAAATATAAGATTGCCGGCGCCGAAAAACATTGAAAACAGTGTTATACCGACAAAAATACAATCCTTTCTTGATAGTTTGTTCAAATTAATCACTCCCATTGATTTTATTAATAAATACAATATAATAAATTTTTAATTTATGCAACCCTAAAGGCGTTTTAAAGCGAATATAAGAGTTAAGTTTGTTATTTTGTTATGCTTTATTGAATTTTATAATATTAAGTGATATTATAATAACCCGAAGAATAAGTTATATTTTAATGGAGGATAAAAATGAACTCAATGGATCAGAAAACCAAGCGCCTTACTATGATAGGTATGTTAAGCGCTATTGCTTTTGCTGTTATGGTAATTGGAAGGGTGCCTATAGTACTGTTTTTAAAATACGACCCTAAAGATGTTGTAATTGTAATAGGCGGATTTATATTTGGGCCACTTTCAGCATTCTTTATTTCACTTATAGTCTCACTTATAGAAATGGTGACAGTTAGTGATACCGGCTTTATAGGCTGTATTATGAATATACTTTCAACTTGTGCTTTTGCATGCACTGCGGCTGTGATATATAAAAAAGACCATACTTTAAAGGGAGCTATAATAGGACTTGTATGCGGAGTTTTATTAATGACAGGCATTATGCTTTTATGGAATTATCTTATTACGCCTATTTACCTTGGATATCCAAGAGAAGCTGTTGTTGAACTTTTAATTCCGGCTTTTCTTCCTTTTAATTTGCTTAAAGGCGGAATAAACTCGGCTTTAACACTGCTTTTGTATAAGCATGTAGTAAATACATTAAGAAAAGCAAAACTTCTTGAGGAATCTAAGAGTGCTCCAGTAAAAGTAAATAATACAGGCATAGCACTGGTGTCTTTATTTGTGCTTGCCACAGGTGTGCTTTTGGCTCTTGTACTTAAAGGCATGATATAAAATAATTTGTAAAAATTCGTAATAATTTTTCAATAGAAAAGTAATAGTATTATGGTATAATATAGTTAGAAATAGGACGAGCTTTTATATGTCTTATTCTTAAAAAAGGTATCGGTCGGTTTTTTAATTGTAGATTAAGGCTTCTATGTTTTGGCACAGCCGATACTGATAAAGGAGGGATATATATGAAAAAATTAATTATAGTTTTATCTTCTGCCATAATTGCTGTTTCCGTATTATCAGCATGTGGTAAATCAGACGAGAATGTTTCGTCTTCATCATCCGCAGTTTCAAGTCAAACAACATCTGAAGAAACAGAAAAAAATGAAGCGGTAATTTACATAGGAAGCGGAACAGAATATAAAGAAAGTCTGGTTTTAACAGATGAGGAAATAACACCAGAAATGCTCATTGAAAAGATGGCTGAAATTACCGGATGGAATTTGGATTTGGCTGATGATGTAACAACGGGCAAAGGCGGAATGACAGTTAGCTTTGCCAAAACATCGTCTATATTTACAGGTCCGCCAGAAAAACAGAATGAAGATTACTTTGTTTACGACAAGGAACAGCTTTGTCAGGAAATATTTGACAGTGTAAAGCATACTTTGCAGTACAACTTTGTAGACCCTCAATTAGGCGATCCTGAAAAACTTGATGTCTATTTCTGTACAGAAAACGGCGAGCCTATTACTATAGATGACTTGGGCGTTACTATTCCTGCTGATGAGCCATATAACGGTTTGGAAAGTGAAGGAAATAATGAAACCGTAATACAAGATACAAAAACAGCACAGTGCGAGTTTGAAGGCCTTGGTGATGGACACAGTGTAGAGGTTATTCTCAATGGCGAAGTTGAAGTATTCCAGTTTTATGATGAAACAGTAGCTAAAAAGTTAAGTGCCATGAGCCCGGGAGACAGCTTTAGCTGTGAGTATATAATTGATGAAGCTACATCAACAAAAACACTTACAAAAATAACTGAGTAACAATTAAATATAGTTAGGCTTTGTATTTTAAATAAAAGCGCTCTTATGCAGTATTTAAAGCATATAGAGCGCTTTTTTCTTTAGGCTTAGCAATATGTAGTGCCATAATAAAAAATATAATGAGTATATTAAAAAAATTATATTTCAACATATTTTTTTGTTAATTAAATATAAAAAAAATAAAAAAAAGTTTATATTAATGTTGATTATGTATATTAAAGTTTTTTGATAATAGGTTATTTTTACATGTCAGCCGAATTTTATTTCAAATATGAAAAAAATTTTCTTGAATTTGTATTTAAAAAAGCATATATTAATATGGACTTAGCTTTAAGAAAGGCAGGCGGATGATTTGGACACTAATGATTATATAATGTGGCTGAGCAGGTCTTTTAATCAAAATTCCAATAAAGTTTATTATTTGCTTCAAGAGTTTAAAACGCCTGAAAATGTATTTAAAGCTAACCGCAATGAGCTTTTAAAGCTTAAAGGCATTAAAGCTGAAAAGGTTGATATACTTATTAAAAACAGAGATTTAATAGACAAATGGAAAACAGAATTGTTCAAAAGTGGAGTAACGTTTATTTCGGTTTTTGATAAGAGTTATCCCAAAAAACTTAAAAATATCCATATGCCGCCTGTTGGTATATATGTTAAAGGTAATAAGCAAATCGGTAATGATTGCGTAACAGTTAGTATAATAGGTTCAAGGCGATGTTCTGAATATGGTAAAAGAACAGCAGCAAAATTTGCAAGAGAACTTTCTTCCTTAGGTGTTTGCATTATAAGCGGTATGGCAGCTGGAATTGATTCAATAGCTAATGCTGCTACTTTGGAAAATGGAGGCTTTACCGCCGCAGTCCTTGGTTTTGGACATAACTGTTGTTATCCGGCTGAAAACAGGAGCCTTATGGAAAATATAGCAAAAAACGGCTGTTTAATAAGTGAGTATCCGCCTGATACAGAACCGGAGCCGTATTATTTCCCAAAAAGGAATAATATAATTGCTGGTTTGTCTGATGGAGTATTGGTAGTTGAGGCATCTAAAAAGAGCGGTGCTCTTATTACAGCGGATTTGGCCTGTGAGTATGGCCGTGATGTTATGGCTGTGCCTTCAAATATTACAAGCCCTAACGGAGTTGGTACAAATAATCTTATAAAGCAGGGTTGCGCTGTGGTTACTTGTACGGAAGATATTTTATTAGAGCTTGGATATAAAATTATTAACAAAAAGAGTAAAACTGGCGATAGTAAAAGCAGCGAGAACAGCAAAACAACAGATAATGAAAATAAAATACTTGCACTTATAGGCAGTGAACCTGTAAGTTTTGAGTATATAGCCGGTAGTACCGGTTTTGCTGTAGGCGATTTGCAAAGCACACTGCTTATGCTTGAGCTTAAAAATATAATTGAAAAACTGCCTGGTGACAGGTTCGTTAGAAAATAACATGAGGTGTTTAAATGGCTAATAAGAATTTGGTTATTGTAGAGTCTCCGGCTAAGGCTAAGACAATTAAAAAATTCCTTGGAAGCAAATATAAAATTGAGGCTTCAATGGGGCATGTCCGTGACTTGCCTAAAAGTCAGCTTGGTGTTGATATTGAACATGATTTTGAGCCTAAATATATTACAATTAGAGGAAAAGGCGAGCTTTTAGCAAAGCTTAGAAAAGAAATTAAAACGGCAGATAAAGTATATCTTGCAACTGACCCTGACCGTGAAGGAGAGGCCATAAGCTGGCACCTTGTGGCGGCTTTAGGGCTTGAAGAAGAGAAATATAGAAGAATAACTTTTAACGAGATTACAAAAAACGCCGTTAAAAAGTCAATAGCAGAGGCTAGGGATATTAATATGTCACTTGTTAATGCTCAGCAGGCAAGGCGTATACTTGACAGAATAGTGGGTTATTCCATAAGCGACCTTTTGTGGAAAAAAGTTAAAAGGGGCTTAAGCGGCGGACGTGTGCAGTCTGTTGCTTTAAAACTGATTTGCGATAGAGAAGAAGAAATTCGCTCATTTATTCCAGAAGAATACTGGACAATAGACGCAGATATTTTGTCTGGCGAAAAAAAGAAATTTAACGCAAAATTTTATGGTTTAGAAGGTAAAAAAATAGAGCTTAAAACAGGTGATGAAGCAAACGGCATTGCTGACAGCATTAAAGATAAGGATTTTGCTGTTAAAGAAATTAAAAAAGGCAAACGCGCTAAAAAGCCTTATCCACCTTTTACAACAAGTACACTTCAGCAGGAGGCCAGCAAGTACCTTAACTTTACTGCACAAAAAACAATGATGGTAGCCCAGCAGCTTTATGAAGGTGTTGATGTTAAAGGAGAAGGCACAATAGGTCTTGTTTCATACATCAGAACAGACTCTGTACGAATTTCAGACGAAGCTTATGAGGATATTAAAAATTATATAAATGAAAATGTTGGCGAAAACTATTTGGCGCCGGAAAGAAACGTTTATAAATCGAAAAATAACGCTCAGGATGCCCATGAGTGTATCCGTCCAACCCATGCATCTTTAGAACCAGAAGCTATAAAGGACTCTCTCACAAAGGAGCAGTATAAGCTTTATAAACTTATTTGGGAAAGAACAATAGCCTGCCAGATGAAACCGGCAGAATATGAAACACAGGCAATAACTCTTTTGGCTGATAAATATGTGTTTAAGGCTACAGGCTCAATACTTGCTTTTGATGGATTTCTTAAAATATATAATCGCATAGACGACAATCAGGAAGCGGTCCTTTTACCGGTTGTAAATGAAGGCGATTTGCTTAAAGCCAGCAGCATTAATACTGTTCAGCATTTTACTCAGCCTCCGGCAAGGTTTTCGGATGCATCACTTATTAAAACACTGGAAGAAATCGGCGTAGGCCGTCCAAGTACTTACGCGCCTACAATAGCCACAATTATAGCCAGAAATTATGTAACAAAAGAAAAGAAGCTTTTTTACACAACAGAGCTTGGTGAAGCTGTTAACGAAATAATGAAAACATATTTCAAAAACATAGTTAATGCCGATTTTACAGCAGCTATGGAAACAGACCTTGACAGCATTGAAGATGGAAAAATAGAATGGAAAGAGATTATAAGAAGCTTTTACCCTATATTTAATTCCGAGCTTCAGAATGCACAGGAAAAATTAAGCAAGCTCGTTATTAAAGATGAGGTTACAGATGTAATCTGTGAAAAATGCGGAAGCAACATGGTTATAAAATACGGAAGGTACGGCAAGTTCTTGGCATGTCCTAATTTTCCGGAATGTTCAAACGCTAAACCGCTTTTTGAAAGTGCAGGGGTTAAATGTCCGCTTTGCGGAGGAGAAGTTCTTATTAAAAAGACAAAAAAAGGCAGAAAATACTATGGATGTGAAAATAATCCAGACAAATGCGCTTTTGTAAGCTGGAATAAGCCAGTAGATAAAAAATGCCCAAGATGCGGAAGCTACATGGTTGAAAAAGGCACAAAAAATGTAAAATTGCTTTGTTCAAACGAAACATGCGGATATTCAGAAGACGCTCCTCAGGAAAGCGCACAGGAATAAGATAATTTTTGGAAATAAAAAACAAGTCTTTTGCTTTATTTTTACAGCTTTGGACTTGTTTTTTTAATTGACTTGTGGTAAAATACCATACGTTACTGAAAACACACCTATTTCCGTTATTGCTATGGTGCTCATTTAGTATGAGTTTCGCGACGAAGGGAAATGGGGAGGATTAACCAATAGGAGGATTTAAAATGAGTGTTATTTCAATGAAACAGTTGTTAGAAGCAGGTGTTCATTTTGGACATCAGACAAGAAGATGGAACCCTAAAATGGCTCCTTATATCTTCGCTGAAAGAAATGGTATCTACATCATCGACCTTCAGAAAACAGTAAAGAAGGTTGACGAAGCTTACTTTGCTGTATCTGATATTATAGCAAACGGCGGCGAAGTTCTTTTTGTAGGCACAAAGAAACAGGCTCAGGATTCTATTAAAGAAGAAGCTGAAAGATGCGGTATGTACTATGTTAACCAGAGATGGTTAGGTGGTATGCTTACAAACTTCACAACAATCAAAACAAGAATTGCAAGACTTAAAGCTCTTGAAAAAATGCAGGAAGATGGTACATTTGATGTACTTCCTAAAAAAGAAGTTGCTAACCTTCTTCATGAAATGGATAAACTTCAGAAAAACCTTGGCGGTATCAAAGAGATGACAAGAATTCCTGATGTTATGTTCATTGTAGACCCACGTAAAGAAAGAATCGCTGTTCAGGAAGCTCATACACTTGGTATTCCAATTGTTGCTATTGTTGATACAAACTGCGATCCAGAAGAAGTTGATTATGTAATCCCTGGTAATGATGACGCTATCCGCGCCGTTAAACTTATAGCAGGTAAAATTGCTGACGCTGTTATTGAAGCAAAACAGGGTGAGCAGGATGCTGTTGCAGAAACAGAAGAAGCTGCACCAGCAGACGCTGAATAATTTGTATTTTAAGCTTCAGCCGGAGAGCTTTGGCTGAAGCTTTTTTAAGCGATTTTATATATTCGGACGTATAAAGCCTAATTGTTGGGAATAATAGCAAAAAAGCTTTATGCGATACGGCGGCTAATTATAATTTTTTATAATTTTCTAAGGAGGAAATTTGAAATGGCTATTACTGCTGCAATGGTTAAAGAATTAAGAGAAACTACTGGCGTTGGTATGCTTGATTGCAAAAAAGCGCTTGCTGAAACAAACGGCGATATGGAAAAAGCTATTGAATATTTAAGAGAAAAAGGCCTTGCTGCTTCAGCTAAAAAAGCTGGACGTATTGCTGCTGAAGGTATTGTATATACTTTCATTACAGACTGCAATAAAAAAGGCGTTATTGTAGAAGTTAACTCAGAAACAGACTTCGTTGCTAAAAACGCTACATTCAGAGAGTATGTTGATAAAGTAGCTAAACAGGCTATTTCTTCAGAAGCTAAAGACATGGACGCTTTCCTTGCTGAAAAATGGGAAGAGGACCCATCTCTTACAGTAGCTGACGCACTTAGCCAGGAAGTAGCTATTATAGGTGAGAACCTTAAAATTAGACGTTTTGAGAAATATGTTAAAGAGTCTACAGGTAGACTTGTATCATATATCCATGGCGGCGGAAGAATTGGTGTTCTTGTTGAGCTTCTTTGCGAAAAAGAGGCTGATGCTGAGCTTGAGGAGCTTGGAAAGAACCTTGCTATGCAGATTGCAGCTCTTAACCCTAAATTTATAGCTGAGTCTGACGTTCCTCAGGAATTTATTGACCATGAAATGGAAATTCTTGTAAATCAGGCTCAGGAAGACCCTAAGAATGCTAATAAACCAGCTAACATTCTTGAAAAAATGGTTACAGGCAGACTTAAAAAAGAACTTAAGGAATTCTGCCTTGTTGACCAGGCTTATGTTAAAGATGGCGACATGACAGTTCAGCAGTATATTGATTCTGTTGCTAAAGCTGTAGGTGCTCCTATTAAGCTTGCTCGTTTTGTTCGTTACGAAACAGGCGAGGGTCTTGCTAAGAAAGAAGAAAACTTCGCTGAAGAAGTTGCTAAAGCAATGAACTAATTATTTTAGAATTTTTAAAGGATACGCTTAAAATAAGCGTATCCTTTTTTGTAGCATAATATTTAGGTTAAAAAATGCTATATAGATATTATTATCACTTATTATATGATATAATACCATTTAAGTTTATTGATGTAATTTCAAATTACAGCATTAAAAATTTAAAGACTGGAGAGAATTTATTTGGAACTAAATAAAGAAAATATTAAGCGAATAATATTTATTATAGCAATTAGCCTTATTATATTTTGGGGACTTAATCATTACGATATAATTTTTGATGGTGTACAGTATGGAATTTCAATTTTGTTCCCGTTTATACTTGGCTTATGTATAGCTTTTGTGGTTAATGTTATACTGAGAGTAATTGAAAAAATATGGGATTATATATTTAAAAACAAAAAAGGTGCAAAAGCTAAAAGCAGTCTAAAAAGGCCGATATGTGTTTTAATAAGCTTTTTGCTTGTTTTTAGTATATTGTTTGTTGTAATATTTATTATTGCGCCAGAGCTTAACAAAACCATTGTATCTACTGTTGATATGGTGCCTCAGTATATAAACGAGATAGAAAAGAAATGGATTGAGCTGTCTGAAAAGCTTAGTGAGTATTCAATAACATTACCGCAGTTTGATAGCAGTTCAAGCGAAATAGCGGAGAGTATAAAAAAATTTTTAAAAGAAAGCAGTAATTATTTAATAAATAAGACTTTTGAAGTTACTTTCTCTATATTTTCGCTTATATTTAATATTGTACTTAGTATAGTATTTGCCGTATATATTTTAATGGGCAAAGAAAATCTTACTAAACAATGTAAAAAAGTTATATATGCTTTTTTGCCAGAAAATAAAGCACAAAGTGTAATTGATGTTCTGCAACTTTCTAATAAAACATTTACTAACTTTGTTACAGGTCAGTTTACAGAGGCTATTATTATAGGCGTTCTGTGTTTTATAGGAATGGTTATTTTAAAAATACCATTTGCACTTATAGTATCTGTTCTAGTAGGCTTTACGGCACTTATACCGGTTTTTGGAGCTTTTATAGGTACATTTGTAGGGGTATTCCTTATTATAATGGTTCAGCCTATTAAGGCGGTGTGGTTTGTAATATTTATTGTTGTTTTGCAGCAGATGGAAGGAAACTTAATATATCCTCGTGTAGTTGGCAAATCTGTAGGGCTTCCGGGTATTTGGGTGCTTCTTTCGGTTACTGTTGGTGGAAGTGCATTTGGTATTGTAGGAATGTTAATAAGTGTTCCAGTATGCTCTGTGCTTTATACATTGCTTTCAAGAGCAGTAAATAAAAGGCTGAAAAACAAAAACAAGGTTATTAATTAAATTACAAAAAATAAAGTAATGTTTCTATAAACAATTTGTTTTTAGGGCATTACTTTTTTTATTTATGTTTTATGTAAAAAACGGTAATTTATATTTAAACTTATGTTTTTGAATTTATTTTCTTCCGCATGGAATAATTAAAATATATTGTATTATGAAAGGAATGATATTATGGATATGTTCTCCATTGCGGGGTTAAGAAAGTCTGTACGAAATTTTACGAAAAAATCATTTGATGAAAATACAAAAAATGAGATACTTGATTTTTTTACAAAATGCGAAATGCTTGACGAAAACATAAAAACAGAAGTAAAGCTTTTTGATAAAAAAGACTTGCCTAAAGAAGCTGAGGAAAATGGAGGCTATAACGGTTTTTTAATTGAAGCCCCGTACTATATTGCTATTTATTCAGAAAAAAAGACTTGCTTTATAGAAAATGCAGGATATATGGGTGAAAGTATTATATTTAAGCTTACAAGCATGGGAATAGACAGCTGTTGGATAACGCTTAAGCAGGATTATGTAATAAAACAGCCTGAAAATGAAATGCGTATGACAGGCTTAATTGCGGCAGGATATGGCGAGAAATTTAAAAACCCTAAAATAATTAATAAAATGATTTGGGGTAAAGGTTATGATAATTTGAAAGTTATTAACATTGATACTGATAATAAGGCACGTAAAGAAGTTACTGAAATAGTTTATATGAACGAGTATGGCAACAATATCACAATGGATGAGCTGGCTTCAAGTGGTATAGAGGAAGGCTTTTATGCCGCAAGGCATGCGCCTTCAGCACTTAATCGTCAGCCTTGGAGATTTATACTTGATAATGAATTTGTTGTACTTGTTATTAAAAAAGACGAGTATACAAATATTTATGAGGCTAAAATAGACGCTGGAGCTGTAATGTTTAATTTTGCTGCGGTTATTACTGAAAGAGTATTTAAAATTAAGTGGATTGTTGAGGAGCCAGAAAAAGAATATAAAATACCTAATGACTGTGCTATAGCCGCGTATTGCCATATTTAAGAAAGAATGAAATATTTTAAGAATAAAATTATTGTTATTACATTAAAAAATTTTAGTAAAACTATTGACATTTGTAATTTTTAGGTTTATACTTCCTATAAATTTATCTCATATTTTTTCAGATAATACTTTATGGTAAATAAATTGAAGGAGAAAAAGACAATGTTTAACTTTAACGCTGCCATCGTCATTATTAGCATTATTAACCTCATCATTGATGAGGCTATTTGTGTTGATAAAAAGCGTTTGGTAAGGTTAAAGTTTTCATGGGTTTAAAAAATTAGCAAATTAAACTCAAAGCCATATCAGCCAAACGCTGATATGGCTTTTTTATTTACTTGAATTAGGGAATGTGAAAGGGGAATGAAAAATGTTGTTAACTGGCTGTGAAATAATAATGGAGGTATTGGCCGAGCAAGGGGTAGATACTGTATTTGGTTACCCTGGAGGTCAGGTTTTAAATATTTATGATGCTCTATATAAAAACCAACACAGAATTAAACATGTTTTAACAGCTCATGAACAGGGTGCAAGCCATGCCGCAGACGGATACAGCAGAGCCAGCGGAAAAGTTGGTGTTTGTATTGCTACAAGCGGACCAGGAGCTACAAACCTTATAACTGGCTTAGCTACAGCCCATGCGGACTCAATACCAGTTGTAGCCATAACAGGAAATGTGCCTATGGAGCTTATAGGAACAGACAGCTTTCAGGAGGTAGATGCTATAGGCCTTTCAATACCGGTTACAAAGCATTCTTTTCTTGTTAAATCAATAGATACACTTGCTTATACATTAAGAGAAGCTTTCAGGTTTGCAAAAAGCGGACGTCCGGGACCTGTGCTTGTAGATATTCCTAAAAATGTTCAGGTTGATAAAACAGAATTTGAGCCAATGTGCAAAGTTGAAAAAACACCTGACCCAAGCCCAGATAAAGAGCTTCTTGATGAGGCAGTAAAGCTTATAAACAACTGCAAAAAGCCGGTTATATACTGCGGTGGCGGAGTAATAAACGGAAACTGCTCAGAATATATTGAGCCTTTAGCTGAAAAATGCGGCGCTTATGGTGTGTTTTCAATGATGGGACTTACAGCTATGGATTGTGAAAACCCAAGGCATTTGGGAATGAGTGGTATGCATGGAAGATATGCAGCAACTAAAACACTTACACAAGCAGACCTTGTTTTGGCAGTAGGCGTTAGATTTACAGAAAGAGCAACTGGAAACAAAGCAAAATTTGCCGAGCATGCTAAAATAATTCATTTAGATATAGACCCGGCAGAGCATGGCAAAAACATAGATGCAGATTTGAAAATACTGGGTAATCTTAAAGAATCCCTTAAATATATATTTGAAAATATAAATGAAAAATCAAACCCAGACTGGGACAAAGAAGTTGAAACGTACAAGGCAAAAGAAAACGAAAATAGAGTAGAAACAAACGCTTTAATGCCTTGGAATGTAATAGAAGCTGTTAACAAAAAAGCTTCAGATGATACAAACATAGCAACTGATGTAGGTCAGCACCAAATGTGGGTAGCGCAGTATTATAAATTCAAAAAGCCAAGAACACATCTTACAAGCGGCGGTCTTGGAACAATGGGTTACGGTATGGGTGCTGCTATAGGAGCTTGTATGGCAACAAAAAGACGTACTGTTTTATTTACAGGCGATGGAAGCTTTGGAATGAATCTTAATGAGCTTGCTACAGCCGTTTCACAAAACCTTCCGTTAACAGTTGTTGTACTTAACAATAACCGTCTTGGAATGATAAGGCAGTGGCAGAGCTTATTCTTTGATAATCATTTTATGGCAACAGTTCTTGATAGAAAAACAGATTTTGTTAAACTTGCTGACGCTTTTGGAGCTGAAGGCTATAGGGCAGAAAATATTCAGGAACTTAATGAAGCTCTTGACAAGGCCTTTGCTTTAAATACACCATGTGTTATAGAATGCATTATACCAAACGACGAAAATGTTCTTCCAATGGTTCCGCCAAATGGTTCAGTAGAAAATATGATAATAAAATAAGGAGGTAAAAGTATATGAACGAAAAATTTTCTTTATCAATAGTTGTTACAAATCAGCCAGGAGTACTTACAAGAATTTCATCACTTTTCAGCCAGAGGGATTTTAATATTGACACTTTTACCTCAGGAAAAACAGAAGATGATGACTATGCCAGAATAACAATTACAGCCAGCGGAGACAGCAGAAAAAAAGACCAAATGATAAAGCAGATTTCAAAACTTTATGATGTTAAAAAAGTAGAGGTTATGCAGCCGGAAAACACAATTTTAAGAGAACTTTTAATTGTTAAAGTTAGTGCCAGCGGAGAAAAATTAAGAGAAATACTTGATGCGGCATCTGTTTTTAGAAGCAAGGTAGTAGATATGTCACCAGGTTCAGTTTGTATAGAGATAACAGGTGAAACAAGTAAAATTGACGCATTTTTAAATTATATAAAAGATTATGGAATACTGGAATATTGCAGAACAGGACTTATCGCAGTGCAGAGAGGCAAACAGTGCCTTTTTGAACATAAAAAAGATACAGAAAATAATACAAAAACAGCGTAATTTATGCCAAAGTGGCATTTATATAAAAAATAATTAAACATACAAAGGAGATATTAATTATGGCAAAAATGTATTACACACAGGACGCAAACAGAGAACTTATAGCAGACAAGAAAGTTACAATAATAGGTTACGGCAGCCAGGGTCATGCTCATGCTCTTAACCTTAAAGACAACGGCATTGATGTAACAGTAGGTCTTTACGAAGGCTCAAAAAGCAAACAAAGAGCAGAAGAAGCCGGACTTAAAGTAAAAAATACAGGTGAAGCTGTTAAAGATGCTGATATAGTAATGATACTTGTAAACGATGAAATACAGGCAAAGCTTTACAAAACAGAAATAGAGCCAAACCTTAAAGAAGGCGCTACACTTGCTTTTGCCCACGGATTTAATATACATTACGGCCAGATTGTACCTCCAAAGAATGTTGATGTTGTAATGGTTGCACCAAAAGCACCTGGCCATACTGTAAGAAGTCAGTTCCTTGAGGACTTTGGTGTGCCTATGCTTATAGCTGTTTATCAGGATGTAACAGGAAAAGCAAAGGAAACAGCACTTGCTTATGCAGATGCTATAGGCGGCACAAGAGCAGGCGTTCTTGAAACTACATTTAAAGAAGAAACAGAAACAGACCTTTTTGGTGAGCAGGCTGTTTTATGCGGCGGTGTATGCGCTCTTATGAAAGCTGGTTTTGATACACTTGTTGAGGCTGGTTATCAGCCAGAAAGCGCTTATTTTGAGTGCATGCACGAAATGAAGCTTATAATAGACCTTGTTGTAAAAGAAGGTATGTCATTTATGAGAAATTCCATAAGCGACACAGCCGAATACGGCGACTACACAGCAGGCCCTAAGATAATAACAGATGAAACAAGAAAGGCTATGAAAGGTATACTTAACGATATTCAGCAGGGTAACTTTGCTAAAGATTGGATACTTGAAAACCAGGCTAACCGTCCACACTTTAACGCTATGAGAAGAATACAGAAAGAACATCTTTCTGAGAGTGTAGGAGCTGAGCTCAGAAGCCACATGAGAATGAAATAATAAGGTTTGATTATTTAATTTTCTCTGAATTTACATAGAATAATAATAATTTAACTAAAAACAGCGGTTTTAAGAATAATAAGCTTAAGGCTGCTGTTTTTAGTTTTTTTGTTTTTTGAAAGGCAATACATATATTTATTTTTAAGTATTATGTTGACAAAATCTTATCTCTGTTTTATTATAGACGAAAGTCGCTTAAAAAGAGGTGCTTAAATGCGTATAGGTTATGGCTATGATGTTCACAAACTTGTTGAAGGCAGAAAGCTTATTATAGGCGGTGTTGATATACCTTATGAAAAAGGTCTTTTAGGTCATTCAGACGCCGATGTTCTGCTTCATGCCGTTATGGATTCGCTCCTTGGTGCAGCGGCTCTGGGTGATATTGGAAAGCATTTCCCAGACAGCGATGATAAATATAAGGGTATTTCTTCAATTAAGCTTTTAAAAGAAGTTTTAGCCTTGATTAATGATAATAATTATTGTATAATAAACCTCGACGCTACAATTATAGCCCAAAAGCCTAAAATGCGGCCATATATAGACCGAATGCGGTGTAATATTGCCGAAGCTCTTGAAATAGATATAAATACTGTAAATGTTAAGGCAACAACAGAAGAAGGCCTTGGTTTTACAGGAAAAGAAGAAGGCATAGCGGCTAATTGTGTTTGTTTAATTGAAAAAAGATAACGACGTTGAAGAAAAAGAGTAATTTTAATGTCTTTCTCAGAGAGGGCTGTGATTTGCTGAAAGCGGCCTGTTAGATGTTTTAATGAAGTGCGTTTTGGAGTCTCACTTTAAGTGCGGGTTGTTCCGTTAAAGACTGAAAGTGACAGTTTTGCTGTAATTAGAGTGGAACCGCGGAGTTTATGCTTCGTCTCTGTTAAAGAGACGGAGCTTTTTTATTGTGCGCTTAAGCAAGACAAAACCACCGGCTATGCCGGTGGAGTAAAAAAGCTTCAGCTTCAAGAAAAATCCTCCTTTGTTATAATAAAGAGTCCGGCAAGACACGAAAACAAAGGAGG